>JBBRCA010000245.1:0-3983 GCA_038205325.1 Terriglobales bacterium
CGCCGAGATTCCGGTAGTGACGCCTTCCTTCGCCTCGATAGACACAGTGAATGCGGTCTGCGTTCTTGCGCTTCCCCGCTGCGCCATAAGCGGAAGTTGAAGGTCGTCCGCCCGTTTGCGGCTCATCGTCAAGCAGATTAGCCCCCGCCCGTAACGGGCCATAAAATTGATCACCTCGGGCGTGGCAAATTGGGCTGGGATTACGAGGTCCCCCTCATTCTCGCGCTGCGCATCATCGACGAGAATAAACATTCGACCGGCTCGCGCCTCCTGCAATAATTCGGCAATGCTCGCCATCTCGCCATAGGCATCTCCCCACAGCCGGGTATGACGTTGCGCGTGACCATAGGAGGGAACAAACAGCGCATCAGTCATCGGACTTCCTCCCCCAGCCATTCCTCAAACACTTCCTCGGTGTGCTCGCCCAGCGTCGGCGGAGATCTTTCAATCCGAAAATCGTGACCCGTTATCGCGGCGGGGAAGCCGACGGTTTGCATCGTCTCCCCATTCGGAAGACGCATTTTGTGAACCAGACCCATGGCTTCGACCTGCGGATCTACGAAGATTTCCTTGAAATCGTTCACAGGCGCACAGGGAATACCGGTTTCGTCCAGAAGGCTCAGCCAGTCGCTCTTTCTGCGCTTAATGAAGACTGACTGAAGGATTTTTGCTAGCTGGCGCTGGTTCTTAGCCCGAAGCTCTTGATTGGCGAACCTTAGGTCCGTCGCTATGTCGGGCCGACCAATCGCTTTACAAAGCTTGCGCCACAATTCTTGATTACCAGCTGCGACCACAAAGGCGCCGTCAGCCGCGTCAAAGGCCTGATACGGAGCGTTTTGCGGGTGAGCAGATCCTAGCCTTCGCGGAGGCACGGAAGTACTAAAGTACTCACCGTGCTGGAGAGCCGAAATTCCAAGAACCGCCCCAAGCATCGAGCAATCGATGTAGGCACCTATGCCAGTCTGGCGCGCCCTATACACAGATGCGACAATTGTGTAGCTGGCATACAAACCTGCGGTGAAATCACTTATCGGCACGCCACACTTAGCCGGCGGACCATCCGCCTCGCCAGTGACGCTCATGACGCCACTAATTGCTTGAACGGTTACATCAAACGCGCCACGCTGCGCATAGGGACCTACCTGCCCGTAGCCCGAAAGGGAACAATAAACCAACCGCGAATTCGTTTGCGCGATCACCTTGTAGCCAAGTCCGAGACGCTCAAGCACGCCAGGACGAAAGTTCTCAACAACGACGTCTACCTGATCGCAGAGCGCTCGCAATCGAGCGAGCGAACCCACATCTTTCAGATCGACGACAATACTTCGCTTATTTCGATTTAAGGAGGCGAAGCTTCCACTGAACTGCTCGCCGGCCTCGCTACCTTGAATCATCGGGGGCCAATCACGCATCCCGTCTCCGCCGTCTGGCCGCTCGACCTTTACTACGTCAGCCCCGAGATCAGCCAGCAGCATGCCACTGAATGGGCCTGCAGCAACCTGCCCGAACTCCAGTACCCGCAGTCCATCTAAGGGCCCTTTACTCATCCCGACACCAACTGTTTGAATTGGCATGCCGCCAACTTTCGCAACGCCTCGAAACATGCCTACCTACAATTCGCTGACGTTTAGCTGCTGCCCTGCACCCCATTACTTCTTCGTACGAGGCGAGCGATGCGAGCTTGAACTTCTGTGGTGCTCCGCACGCCTAGACTTTGTTGGTGTCGATTCTCGCAAAGGCTCCGCAGATTCTTCGGGCAAAACACACCCATGATGCATGGACAGCTCGCGCGCAGCCACACGCACAGCGCGTGAGAAGCGGCTGATCTGCGGCTCGACACGATCCTTTGGCCCGGTCAGGCTGATTGCAGCTACCGGCAAGAGGTCGCGCCCAAAAACTGGCGCCGCTACACCCCACACACCCTCACGCCACTCGCCTCTATTTACAGCAAAGCCATCGCGGCGCACCTCGGCCGCACTTAGCAGAACAGCCTTCGAACCAACACGCGTTGCTGCAGTAAAGCGTTCCGCTTCTGCACCGATACGAGCAATCTCGTCTTCGGGACGCCACGCTAGAAGGCACTTTCCTGAGGCTGTCGCGTAAGTCGGCGAGTGCCCCCCAACCATTGCATACGCCCGTATAGGGTGCAGCCCTTCGACCTTTTCGAGATAAACAGCTCGGCCGCCATCGTATACCGAATAGAGGGCGGTTTCGGACGTCTCAGTGACCAACTTACGGAGCGCAGGCAAAACCATCTCGTGCAAGTTCTCGTAATCCAACGCTGTACAACCGATTCGCCAGAGCTTTAGCCCTATGCGGTACTCCCAGCGTTCAGCACGGCGGAGAAAACCGAAGTCGATGAGCGTCGCGATGACACGCAATAGCGTCGATCTCGGCATCCCCGTGTGTTCGCTTATCTCCGTCAAGCGACACGGCCCCTTCGACCCTACAAAGTCCACGATACTGAGCGCCTTCCCAATGGAAGTTGCGCCATTGTCTTGCCATGTGAGACTAGTGTCCATATGTTGAGACTATGGTGGAGGCAATTTCGAGTCAATGAAAAACTCAAGAAGACAAAGTTGCGTCGGCTCTCGCACCTTGAGGTAAAGAGGCGAACGGCGGATCGCCCAGTTCACCTCGGCCTGTTTTTCTCGCCAATGGATCGTCTCAACGTTTACAACGTTGCTCCCAATTAGCACTTCGCGCTGCACGCGCGCGGCATGCGTGTAACGGAGGCGCATCTCCTCTGATGCGGGCCAATCACCTGATCGCTTTGCCGATTAATTGCACGCAACGTAATGACGCCGGTGCTCGTAAGCATTATTGGCATAGACAGCGTCGCGCCGTTGAGATTCGTCTCGATGCTCGGCCGCCCGAGCCTGACCGCTATGTGCACGAGGCGCGTATCGACATCTTCTTCGGCGTCTACCTCGGGCTATTACCAGGCAATCGCCGGATCGGGCAGAAGCCTCTACCCCGACCTCTTACCCGGTTTCTTTGATCTGTGATCGCCACGCGCTGCGGTATGGTCAAGTTCAAGCGGCAAGCCGGCCTTCGGCAGCCTGGACGTTTGGCGGAGGAATGGTCTAACGATCTCCGCTTACCTTCGCCCGCGGCAAGAGGCCGCGCAACGCCGTGCGGTCGATTTTACCGAGACTGTTAGTAGGCAGCGCCTCAAGCACATGGACTCGTTCGGGAACATAAATTCGCGCCAGGCGGGATTTGATGAAGTCTTTTAGATCTCCCTCATCGAGTTCCGCATCCGCCTTCAGTGTAACGAAAGCTACAGGGACTTCGCCCAGATCGGCATGAGCCGCTCCGACCACGCAGCAGTCGCGCACCGTGGGATGTTCGACCATATGCTTTTCGACCAGCGCCGGGGAAATGTTCTCGCCGCCCCGGATGATTACATCCTTGATTCGCCCGGTGATCGACAGATAGCCGTCAGCATCAAACTGACCGAGATCGCCGGTCCGTAACCATCCGTTAGCGATTGGTTGCTCGACATCGTCGCCAAGATATCCGGTCATTAACCCAGGGCCGGATATATGGATTTCGCCTTCACCCATCGGGGTGACCTCAATGTCGGTGCCGGGCTTGAACAGCTTAACTGTTTGCCCTCTCAGTACCGTCCCAACTGTTCCGATCTTGCGTCTGCCGGGGGGGTTCATGGTCGATGTACAAGTGGCTTCCGACAGGCCGTAGGACACCACCAACTCGACGCCGAACGCCGCCTCAATTTGCCGGTGAAGTGTCTCGCTGATCGGCGCGGATCCGCATCGCAGGAAACGCAACGAAGGAAAGCCATCGCCTGGTTGGAGATGCGGGATCATCCGCGCGTACATTGTCGGCACGCCCGTCATATAGCTCGCGCGATATTTGCTAAGCTGCATGACTGCTTGCTCAGGCTGGAAGCGTTCGATCAGCACAACGCAGGCTCCAGCAAGAAAAGGGGCGACGAGCTGATTGTTGATGCCGTTGGT
>JBBRCA010000246.1:0-3981 GCA_038205325.1 Terriglobales bacterium
AGGTCGGAGAGGATTTGGCCGCCGAGGCCGACTTGGCGAAGAATGCGCTGGTCGCGGTCCGGGCCTCCTTCGGCTGCGCGGTCGCCGCGGTGGAAGCACAGGCGTCCCGGCTGGATGGTGCGGTCGATGCCAAATCCCTGTTGAGTGTGGTGCAGGTAAACGAGCGCACCGCGGCCCGCTTCAGCGATCATTCGCAGGGAGTTTTCGACCACCGCTCGGCAATCGCAGAGAGTGGTGCCGAAGACGTTGCCGGAGAGGCAATGAGCGTGGACGCGTACCAGGACCGGTTCATCGGACGATGCGATGTCGCCATAAACCAGCGCGACATGCGACTCGCCGCCTTGCACGCCTGACGATGTGCCCAAACTTGCATCGTTTTCATAGGCGATCATGCGGAACTCGCCGTAGGGCGTGGGCATCTGGGCTTCGGCGACGCGGCGGATGTAGCGCTCGTTCTGCAGACGGTAGCGGATCAGCTCGGCGACCGTGAGCATCTTCAAGCCGTGCTGCACGCAGAACTCGAGCAGATTGGGGACGCGCGCCATGGTGCCGTCTTCGTTCATGATTTCGCAGATGACGCCGGCCGGGATGAGGCCGGCCATGCGGGCGAGATCGACCGAGGCTTCGGTCTGGCCGGCGCGGACGAGGACACCCCCCTTGCGGGCGCGGAGGGGAAAAACATGGCCGGGGCGGGCGAGGTCGTGGGGGGTGGAACCGGGACTGATGGCGACCTTGATGGTGTGGGCGCGGTCGGCGGCGGAGATGCCGGTGGTGACGCCTTCGCGGGCTTCGATGGACTCGGTGAAGGCGGTGCCGAAGCGGGAGGTGTTGTCCTGAGTCATGGGGCCTAGACGGAGAGCGTCGGCGCGGTCTTCGGTAAGAGTGAGGCAGATGAGGCCGCGGCCAAAGCGGGCCATGAAGTTGATGGCTTCGGGCGTGCAAAACTCGGCGGCGAGGGTGAGGTCGCCTTCGTTTTCACGGTCCTCGTCGTCGACGACGACGATTATGCGGCCGGCCTGGAGTTCGGCGATGGCTTCGGCGACGGTCGAGAAACCGGATTCGATGGCTGCCACGGTACCCTCCCCTCCCCACTATATCGCGCAAAGTCCAGAGACGATTGGACTTAGGTTTGGACTTCAGTTTGAAGCAGGGTGCAAAGTCTTGATTCTAAAGGCAATTGGTTTTTAAAGTCTTGATAACAGGGGGCTTAGGTTCATCATGGGACGCACTATCTTTTGTGGGTCAAGCAAGGCGTAGTCGGGTGTACTCCGTTTACACTCTGCATTTCACAGGAATACGGGGGTTCTTCACTTCGTTCAGGATGACGGCGAAAAAAACGGTGAGACGGCAAAAAAATAGATGAGTTAGAGGGTGGATTCGATTTCGAAGCCCCAGGCTTCAAGGAGAGCCTCGGGGATGTATTTGGAGTTTTTGTTGCGGCGCGCCCACTCGCGGAGGCGGGTGGAGCGGGTGTACTGGTCGGGGGTGAGTTTGAACTCTTTGACAGCCAGTTCGAAGGAGGTGACGGTGGGGACGACCGGGCCGATGGGCTCGGGTTTGCCCCAGTTGGGATTGCCGCGACGTTTTGCCATCTTGGAGAGGACCTTTCCTGGCGCCATGAATCGGACCGGCGCGAACAGACTATTTTAGCATTTCGGGGTGGTCCGGAGGGAAAGCGGAAGCAGGTCCCCTGCGGGGATGACAGAAAGAAAAGCAAAGGCAAAGGCAACTGCAGATCCCTACGGGATGACAGGAAGAAAAGCATGGGCAAAGGCAACTGCAGATCCCTACGGGATGACAGGAAGAAAAGCATGGGCAACAACGCACGCGGAAAGAGGGGAGGGCTGCGATTTCGCTTCCCAATCGGGGAAGATTGGGCGATAATTGGGGGCGAAATGGGCCGCGTTGAAATTTTCTGTCAGGAGATTTTACATGGCACGTTTAAACTTTGTGGTTGTACCTGGTTGTATGTTGGCGATGGTGGGCGCGATGGGGGCGCAAGCCCCCGCGAAGGTGGATTTCGCCCAGGATGTAGCCCCGATCCTTCGGCAGAATTGCGTAAGCTGCCATGGCCCGATGGAGCAAAACGGCGGGATGCGGCTGGACCGGAAGAGTTCGGCACTGAGGCCCATCTCGCGGCGGGTTGTCCCGGGGAGCAGCGACAATAGCCGGTTGTACCACCGGGTGATGGGGCAGGGTGGCGCGCCGATGCCGCCGACTGGCGACCTGAAGCCGGAGCAGGTCGCAACGCTTAAAAACTGGATCGACCAAGGGGCGGTGTGGCCGGACGCTCTGGCCAACGAAACCGACCTGCCGCCCGCGAGCGCGGAAGCGATTGCGATGGTCGAGATGTTGCGCGAGGGGAGGCAGGCGGCGTTCCTGAAGGCCGCTGTCGCAAAACCGTCGTTGCTGAACGCGCGAGGGCCGGAGGGGTCCACTCCTTTGATGTACGCCGTTTTGTATTCGAATGCGGCGACGCTGGCGCAGTTGTTGAAGATGGGAGCCGACCCCAACAAGCACAACGATGCAAATGCTACGGCGCTGATGTGGGCGGCGCGGGACATTGAGAAGACGCGGCTGCTGCTGGCGCACGGCGCGAATGTGAATGCGGTTTCGGACGACTTTCGGACGGCGTTGATGGTGGCGGCGCGGCACCCGGGCGGAGCGCCGGTAGTGAGGCTGCTGCTGGCGCATGGAGCCAACCCGAATCCGAACGCGCGGCCCGATACGGCGTCTTCCCCGCTGCTGGACGCTGCGACTGCGGGCGATGCGGAGAGCTTCGTGGCGCTGCTACAGCATGGAGCGAAAATTAAGGACGATGCGCAGTTGATCCTGACGATGAGTGTGATTACAGGGTGCGACAAGTGCTTCGACCTGGCGGTCACGAAGATCGAGGACAAGGACGTATATACGGGATCGCTTGAGGACACGGCGGTGCTGGGGGACACGCGCACGATCCGGTTGATGCTCGACCATGGCGCGGATGTGAAGGCGTTCGACCCGCTGGGGCGGACGGCGCTGATGTATGCGGCAGCCTCGGATCTTTTGCCGCTGGATGCGGTGAAGCTGCTGGTGGCCCACGGGGCAGATGTGAATGCGAAGAGCCGTCACGGGAACGCGGGCGATGAGGGATTGTCGGTGCTGGAGATGGCGAAGCGCCACGGGGACACGCCGGTGCTGGCATTTTTGAGGGCGTCTGGCGCGAAGGACGTTGCGTCGACGGCCGCGGCGTTGAATCCGCGGTTCAAGAATGAAATTCGCGGGGCGATTCAGGACAGCCTTCCGCTGTTGCAGCGCGCGGACGCCACCTTCGCGACCAAGGCCGGCTGCATGTCGTGCCATAACAACAGCCTGACGGCGATGACTATGGGGATGGCTCGGAAACAGGGTTTCAACATCGATGAAAAAATCGCGGCGACCGAGGTGCGGATGAATATTGACCGCCTGGCCAAGGCACGCGATGTGATGCGGCAGGGATTTTTGGTTCCGGTCCGCGACATCTTCAGCGAAAACATTATGGCCTATATGTTGCTGGGACTGCACGCTGAGGGTTACAAAGCCGACCTCAATACCGATGCCGCTGCGATGCACATCCTGTGGCGGCAGAAAGCGAGTGGCGAGTGGGCCTACCCGCACGCTGACATCCGGCAGCCGCTGTGCCTGGACTACATTGGACAAACTTCGCTTTCGATGCGCGCGCTTCAACTGTATGCGCCGAAGACCGATGCGGCGACGTATCGCCGGTCGATCGCATTGGCCGGGACATGGCTGGCGAACGCGCAGGCTTCTAACAATGACGACCGGAGTTGGCGGTTGACGGGGCTGGCGTGGGCTGGGACGAATGCGGCTGCGATTGAGAAGGCCAGACAAGAGCTGCTCGCGACGCAGAAGCCCGACGGAGGGTGGTCGGACCTGGCTTCGATGGAGAGCACGGCGTATGCGACCGGAAAGAGCCTGGTGGCGCTGCATATCGGGGGGCTG
>JBBRCA010000247.1:0-3943 GCA_038205325.1 Terriglobales bacterium
GGCCTGTACAGCGCATTCAACGCCGTCAGGTCCGCGACCGTGTCCGGCTTGTATCGCCGCAGCACATCGCGCATTCCGTTCGACTCAAACTGGAATACCCCGGAAGTCAGCGCCCGATGAAACACCTGCTCATACGTCCGCTTGTCATCGAGATCAATCGTGTCCATGTCGAGGGTAATGCCGCGATTCACTCGGATCAGCCGCAGCGCCTCATGGATCACCGTCAGCGTCGTCAGCCCCAGGAAGTCCATCTTCAGCAGGCCAATCTTGTCGATGGCCTTCATATCGAATGCAGTGACAATTTCGTCGTTCTTCGTCCGGTTCAGCGGTACCAGGTTCGTCAGCGGCTCCGGCGCAATCACCACCCCAGCGGCATGCACGCCCGCTCCCCGCGCCAACCCTTCCAGCCTCCGCGCAATGTCGATCAGCTCTTTGATCTGCGGATCGTTTTCATAAACCTGCTGCAGCGGCTGCGACTCCTTCAGCGCCTCGTCGATGGTCATTCCTATCGTCGCCGGAATCAGCTTGGCAATCTTATCCACCTCGCCATATGGCATCGCCAGCGCGCGGCCCACATCCTTGATCGCCGCCTTCGCCGCCATCGTATTAAATGTTATGATCTGCGCCACCTGCTCCCGCCCATACTTGCGCGTGACGTAGTCGATCACCTCGCCGCGGCGGTTCATGCAGAAGTCGATATCGATATCCGGCATCGACACGCGCTCAGGATTCAGAAACCGCTCGAACAGCAAATCCCCCTGCAGCGGGTCCACATCCGTAATGCCCATTACGTAAGAAACCAGCGATCCCGCCGCCGATCCACGACCCGGCCCCACGGGGATGTCCTGCTCCTTTGCGTATCGGATAAAGTCCCACACAATAAGGAAATAGCCGGAATACATCATCTTTTGGATGCAGTCTATTTCCCGCTGCAATCGCGCCTCATATTCCTCAGTACTGTGCTTCAAACTACCCCGGTCTCGCAGATGTTGAACCGACGTCTGCAGCCGATGCTGAAATCCTTCCCGGCAAACTTTGTCGAAGTAACTGTCGATCGTGAATCCCGGCGGCACATCGAACTGCGGGAACGCATTCTCAACCTTGTTCAGCTTTACGTGGCACCGCTCGGCGAACTGCATCGTCCGCGACACCACTTCCGGCGTCTGCGAAAAAACCTGCATCATCTCTTCCGCGGACTTCACATAGAACTGGTCGCCATCGAACCGAAACCGCTTCTCATCGTGGATTGTGCTGCCCGTCTGCACACACAGCAGCACATCATGCGCATGGTGGTCGTCATGTCCGATGTAGTGACTGTCATTCGTCGCGATCAACGGAATATCCAGCTCCCGCTCCAGCCGAAACAAGTCCGCGTGGATCTTTTTTTCCAGCTCCAGCCCTTGGTCCTGAATCTCCAGGAAGAAATTCCCGCGCCCAAAAATATCTTCATACTGCTTCGCCGTTGAGCGCGCGATCTCGTACTTCCCCTGCATCAGGTTGTCGCAAACTTCCCCCGCCAGGCAGCCGGAAAACCCGATCAGTCCCTTCGAGTGCTCCGCCAGAAATTTCTTGCTCACCCGCGGCTTGCGATAGAACCCATGCAGCGATGCCTCGGAGGTAATCCGCACCAGGTTGCGATAGCCCTCATCGTTCTCCGCAATCACCAGCAGGTGGTGATACTTGTCCCCCTGCGGCTCCGCGCGATGGTCGTCCTTCTGGCAGATGTACAGCTCACACCCAAGGATCGGATTGATGTCATACTTCTTCGCCGCATCGAAAAACTGCACCGCCCCGTGGATGTTCCCGTGGTCCGTCATCGCCACGGCCTTCTGGCCCATGCCTTTGACGTGCTTCAGCAGCTTCTCGACATCGCACGCCCCGTCCAGCAGCGAGTAGTCCGTATGCAGGTGTAGATGAGTAAATTCAGCCATGGCTTCTCTTCAATTCTAGTCGGCATCCGTCCAATATTTTCGCGTTCTCATCCCCAGTCCAAACTCTCGATTGAGGAAATCTCGTCAGAAACTCGAGCCCTCCCTTTTTACATTCAGGCAGGTTTCAAGAAAGCATCATCCCATCCGCCGGCGCATCTAAACAACATCGCGCCCAAATTTCATTCCATGCCCAACATTCCTCAAACGGAAGATCCCGAATTCGTCCCCGGTCGTGAACCCGCCTTCGAACCGGAACCCACCGGCATCTCCGTCGCCTGGCGAGCTTTGCGTCATCGCAACTTCCGGCTCTTCTTTGGCGGCCAAAGCATCTCGCTCATCGGTACGTGGATGACCCGCATCGCCACCGCGTGGCTCGTCTACTCCCTCACCAATTCGGCCCTGCTGCTCGGCATCGTCGGCTTCGTCGGACAAATCCCGACCTTCCTGCTTGCACCCTTCGCCGGCGTCTGGGTCGACCGCCTCAACCGGCAGTACGTCCTGATCGTCACCCAGATTCTTGCGATGATCCAGTCCCTCGTCCTCGCCGCGCTGACCCTCACCCACCACATCACCATCACGGAAATCCTGATCCTCAGCACCTTTCAGGGCCTCATCAACGCCTTCGATATGCCGGGCCGCCAAACCTTCCTCATCGAAATGGTCGAAGGCCGCGAAGATCTCGGCAACGCCATCGCGCTCAATTCCTCGATGGTCAACATGGCGCATCTCGTCGGCCCCTCGCTCGCCGGCCTCATCATCGCAGGCTTCGGCGAAGGCTACTGCTTTCTCATCGACGGCCTCAGCTATATCGCCGTCATCGCATCGCTGCTCATGATGCGGCTTCCACCGACGATCGCAAAACCTTCCACCGTCTCGATGGCCGTCCAGTTGAAAGAAGGCTGGACCTACGTTTCAGAATTCGCGCCCGTCCGTACCATCCTGCTGCTGTTCGCCACCATCAGCCTCATGGGCATGCCCTTCACCGTGCTCATGCCGATCTTCGCCGTGAAAATTCTGCACGGCGGCCCGCACACGCTCGGCTTTTTAATGGGTGCTCTCGGCGCAGGCGCACTGGTGGGTGCCATCGCACTTGCCTTCCGCAAATCGGTCATTGGCCTAGGGCGCATCATCGCCATCTCGTCTGCACTCTTCGGCGCCGGGCTCATCGCCTTCGGCCTCTCACGGGTGGAGTGGCTCTCGCTCGCCATAATGACCATTACCGGCTACGGCATGATGCAGCAGATGGCCGCCAGCAACACCATCATCCAGACCATCGTTCCCGAAGATAAACGCGGCCGCGTCATGAGCTATTACACGATGGCCTTCGTCGGCATGGCACCCTTTGGCAGCCTGCTCGCGGGCGGCCTCGCCCACTACGTCAGCGCACCCATGGCACTCGTCTTCACCGGCACCTGCTGCATCGCCGCCGCCGCATGGTTCGCAACCCGGTTGCCGAATATCCGCCACCACATCCGCCCCATCTATCGAGAGCTAGGAATTCTTCCGCCGGAAATCCTCGCCGTCATGGCAGACGCCGGTGGAAATTAATTTTCAGAGGATAAAAGAAAGGTGTCATCCCGAGGGACCTGCTTTTCATCCCACACCATCATCCAGTCAAAATAAAAGAAGTATGTCATCCCGACCGAAGTCGTCGCAAAGCGAGGACGAAGCGGAGGGATCTGCTTTTTAAATTTCCTCCACGAAAATTTAGAGCCTTCAATAAAAAAGGGCTCCGGCAATCGCCGGAGCCCCTCTCAGACCGCTATAGCTACCTGCGGGATTTCTTCTTTGTAGGCTTGCTTTTCACCGCAGCCTTCTTCGGTTTCGGTGTACTTTTCACTACTTTCTTCGCCGCAGGAGCCTGCTTCTTCCCCACCGTTTTCTTCGCAACCGGCTTTGCCGCAGGTTTCTTCGACGCAGCTTTCACCGGTTTCCCCTTCGACTTCGCTGCAGGTTTGGCCGCAACTTTCGCCGCAGGTTTGGCCGCTTTCTTCGCTACCGGCTTCTGCTTC
>JBBRCA010000248.1:0-3936 GCA_038205325.1 Terriglobales bacterium
TATCACGTGCTCGCCACAACCGACGGAGAAAGAGCCTTCAGGCCGATGACTGACAACAGCTGTGCCAAGACGTAGAGTTTGTGCTGCCGCTTTCGATCCGGATAGGAGATCCGTCTTGTCAGTCATCTCCCGATGCAAGAACGTTATGACTGACAAGCTTGGGCCGCGTTGCACGTGTGAGAGGAACGCCAATGCAGCTGTCAGCGCAGCAGGTCATCCACTTCCATGAGGAGGGCTGGCTGTTCCTGCCAGAACTGTTCGCCCCCGAGGAAGTCGCGCTGCTCAGGCGGGAGGCCGTTGCCATCTATGCCGAACCCCGCCCCGAAGTCTGGCGTGAAAAGAACGGAGCGCCTCGGACGGCCTTTGCTGCACATCTATATAATGCGGCGTTTCGGCTTCTGGGATCGCATCCCCGCATGATTCGACCTGTCGAACAGATCTTTGGCGAGCCGGTTTACATGCATCAGTTCAAGATCAACGCGAAGTCCGCCTTCACCGGGGAAGTGTGGCAATGGCACCAGGACTACGGCACCTGGAAACGCGACGACGGAATGCCGCAACCACGTGCCATGAATGTGGCTGTGTTTCTGGATGAGGTAATGCCGATCAATGGTCCGTTGCTGCTAATACCTAAGTCCCATACGGTCGGCGAGCTGAACGCGACCCATGACCTGAACACTACATCCTATCCGCTCTGGACGCTCGATAACGACACCGTCTCACGGCTAGTGGCGGCTGGCGGCATCGTGGCCCCTATCGGCAAGCCAGGCGGTATGCTGATGTTTCATGGCAATCTTGTGCATGGCTCTGCCGGCAACATCACACCATACCCGCGTAAGATCGTGTATCTGACACTGAATGCCGTCTCCAACTACATCCGCACGCCAACCCGCCTTGAGTTCATCGCGCATCGTGATTTCTTGCCGATCGTGCCGGTTGCCGATGATGCCCTGCTGCACGAAGCCCGACGCGTTCCAGTCGCGTTGGAGTAGCGTGGCATGAACCTGCACCGTCTTCTCGCGGCGCGCGTTGAGGCGGGCAGACCTGTGCGCGTGGTCCTGATCGGCGCCGGCAAGTTCGGCTCGATGTTTCTCGCGCAGGTGCCGACGACGCCAGGACTGGAGATCGCGGCGATCGTCGACCTGTCACCCGACCGCGCGCGCCAAGCCTGCCGGATCGTGGGCTGGGACGAGGATCGCATTGCTGCAACAGCATTTGCGGAGGACGCGGGCGCCGCAATTGCTTGGGACAATATCGACGTTGTCGTGGAGGCGACCGGCCATCCGGTCGCCGGGATCCGCCACGCTCGGCTCGCGATCAGGGCGGGCAAGCACATCGTGATGGTGAACGTGGAGGCCGATGTGCTGGCCGGGCCATTGCTGGCGGAAGAGGCACGGCGCGCAGGCACGGTCTACTCGCTGGCCTATGGTGATCAACCCGCTCTGACTGCAGAACTGGTCGATTGGGCGCGCGCGATCGGTTTCCGCGTCGTAGCAGCCGGTAAGGGCACGAAATATCTGCCGCAATATCATGCCGTGACGCCTGACGATGTATGGGGCCACTACGGCCTGACATCGGAGGAAGCGAAGCAGGCAGGGATGAATCCGCAGATGTTCAATTCCTTTCTCGATGGCACGAAGTCGGGGATCGAGATGGTAGCGATCGCCAACGCAACCGGACTCGATGTCCCGGCGCATGGTCTATTGTTCCCACCCTGCGGTGTGGACGATTTACCGCACATCCTGCGTCCGCGTTCTGCCGGTGGCGTGCTGGAGCATGCCGGAGTTGTGGAAGTGGTATCGTCACTTGAGCGGGACGGCCGCCCCGTATTTCGTGACCTGCGGTGGGGCGTCTACGTGGTTTTGGAAGCACCAAATAGCTATGCCGCCGCCTGCTTTCGGCAATATGGCATGAAGACCGACGAGAGCGGGCGCTATGCCGCGATGTACAGGCCCTATCATCTGATTGGCTTGGAACTCGGCATCTCAGTGCTATCGGCGGCGTTGCGCGGCGAGCCGACCGGGCAGGCGCGCGATTTCCGGGGAGACGTTGTTGCCGTTGCGAAGCGCCACCTGCGTGCCGGCGAGATGCTGGATGGCGAGGGCGGCTATACCGTGTGGGGCCGCGCCATGCCGGCGCAGGCCAGCCTTCAATCTGGCGCCCTGCCCATCGGTCTCGCACATCGCGTGCTGCTGCTGCGCGACATCCCGGCGGGAGAGGTCGTGCGCTGGAACGATGTGGAATTTGACAGCGGTGATCCGCTCACCGACTCCGCTATCGAGGTGCGTCGCGAAATGGAAACGAAATTCAGTCAACCAGGCAGAAACTAGGGCGTGTCGTCAATTGAGCCAGATAGCGGCAGCTGCGAGATGAATGGCACCGAGAAAATTCCTGGCGGTTTTGTCATAGCGTGTCGCTATCGCTCTGAACTGCTTGAGTTTGGCGAAGAAGTTCTCGATCAGGTGGCGCGCCTTGTAAAGGTCTCGGTCGTAGTGTCAATCGGCGTCCAAAATTGACCGGGTATTGGAGTGCGCCCCTGGGGGTGGACAGAATCAAGCGGCTGCTTTGACCGTCTGCCGGGTGTGTTGGTCCTCGAACTGCGCGGCGCTCAGATAGCCTAACGCCGAACGTAAGCGTTTTTCGTTGTAGACCTCATCAACGAAGCGCGGGAGGTCGATAGTGACGTCCTCGAATGTCTCGTAGGCGGCTAGGTAGCTGGCCTCGACCTTCAGCGTCTTCATGCAGACCGTGTGAAAACTCCCTTGCCGAGCGACGCCGCGAAATGTCCTATCATCGTCGAAGCTGCAGAGGCATGAAAGATTCAAAGCAGGGTTTGGTGGAGCAACAAGATTGCTGGTTGCCGTTACGGCACGGAGTTTTCACACGGTCTGCATGAAGCTTACCGTCTTGGCATTGTCATACAGATTACCACAACGGCTTATCGACCTAACTAGTCCGTGGGCGAGCAGCAGCACACGTAGATCTTGGACGCATCCTGCCGCTTGAACGCCGCGCTGTGGGACCGGTGTTTCGTCATGGCTTCCATCCTCCGGAAGCCCAGCAAGGCGGGTCAATCCAAATCGGCCGTTCTGTCCACCCCAAGGGGCGCGCTTCTCAGTAGGTTTTCCTGACGCCACGGCCGGCATTGCGGCCACCTTTGGCCGAGTCGCCCGCCGACCTCCAGCCTAACCATCTGTTTTTATTGAAATCATTTTGCGATTCAAAGTCGTGACGCTGGAATTCACGGATGAACGCCGTCGCATTTTCTCCGCTGCGTGAATGCCGGTCACCCGACCGGGCGGTGGCGTTCGTCCTGCGTCTGCTGGGGCTGCGGCCACGGCTATCGCGGGTCCTATTCGCACCAGTTCAAAGGACCAACACGATGACCGCTCCACCGCCACGCCTGTTCGTCGCAACCGGACTGGCCGGATCCATAGAGTCGCCCGCGCCAGTGCAGGTTTCGGTTGCCGGCCCTGAAAAGTCTGCGGCGCGCGAGCTGCCGCGCATGCTCTCGACGGCCGAGGTCGCCGAGATGTTTGGCCGCGCGCCCAGGACGATCCGTAGCTGGATCGAGCGTGGACTGCTGCAGCCCGTCAAGGTGGGCAATTCGGTGTTCATCCCGCAGCCGCAAATCGAGACTCTGCTATCGCCCACTGAGCCTATGCAGTCCTGCCGTCGGCAGTACCGGAAAGCTCCAGTCATATGAGACAGATGGAGCTCTGTGCCAATAGCAGCACCAGTTATTACGAGGCCGAACACCATGTTATGCTCTTGGAATATGTCACAGTCTGCCGCGGTCTGCCAAAGGACGAAAAGATGACCATGAATGCACTTGTCACTCTACCAACCGCGCCCCTCGATACTCAAGGCGCATCGGCGTGCCTGACCCTCGCCGACGCCGCCCACGTGCTGGCAACCTGGACAGATTTGTCCCCA
>JBBRCA010000249.1:0-3896 GCA_038205325.1 Terriglobales bacterium
CCGCGCGAGAAGTTCGATGTTTTGCAAGCCGTCGACCGGGCGCAGTGGAAGCAGGAGGTTATCGGCCACGAGGAACTCTTCATTGCGCTGCATGACCATCTGCCGCCGGAGATGATTTATGAGCGGGAGTTGTTGATTTGCCGGTTGTAGGTCAGGCTACGCTGGGTCGAGTTCGGCAAAAACCTCGGCCAGTACGACTGCGATCGACGTTCCCGCAATCCGCAGCACGCCATCTTCCGGCTGCTGGAACCCGCTCGCCGAGGCGTAGTATCCGAGGCGCTTCCAAGGGTCGACGGCCCAGATGTGTTGGACGCCCATTGCCGCATAATCGTCGACGCGGTCCTGAAGGGAGCGCGTGGAATCCGCGAAGGAAAACACCTCGATGCACAGCAGTGGCGCAAACCGCACAATTGGGTCCCACGGATCCGAGGATCGAAGTACACATACATCGGGAATGCGAAATCGTTCAGGCCGAACCTGCACTCGCTGTTCAGGAAGTACGCGTACTTGCCAATCGCTCCGGTGGTTGCCGAAGAATCGCACAAAGAAGCCTTGAATGGCCCCATGCTGCTGCTCTCCCATGTTTCTCTCCAGAAGTTCGCCTTCGAGGAAGTCGCAATCGGGCCGATAGGTCGTGCTGAGGTACTCGCTGAGAGGAACAATGGTTGCGGTCGTCATGATTGCACCTCCATGACGATGATACGCCTGCGATACAGGCCTTACGTTTCATGGCTTCTCAACGTCTCATCTTAAGGCGTTGCCTTTGCTGCGAGCGTCAAGGGAGACATTTGTGTCCAAGTTACGCTTCATGCGCCCTGCTTTTTGCCTCGCTCTGCTGATCTTTACAGGTTGCAGGCAGGGTGTGGCTGTTACTGCCGATAGAGTGCCTGAACCGAAAATCAGCGATTCGCTGGCGCAGAAGCCGGGCAAGGAGACGGCGGTCTTCGCGGGCGGCTGTTTCTGGGGCACACAGTCCGTGTTCCAACGCGTCAAGGGAGTCATCGCGACGACGGCAGGCTATGCGGGAGGGGCGGCTTCAACGGCGACCTACGCTCAGGTCACGACCGAAACAACAGGCCATGCAGAGTCCGTGCGCGTGGTCTACGATCCGTCGAAGATCACTTATGGCAAGTTGCTGCAAGTGTTCTTTTCGGTCGCGCACGATCCGACGGAACTCAACCGCCAAGGTCCCGATGTCGGCACGTCCTACCGCTCCGCCATCTTCACCAACAACGACGAACAGCGCAAGATCGCCGCCGCGTACATCGTGCAACTCGACGCTGCAAAGTACTTTCCGAAGAAGATTGTGACCGAGGTGACGCCGCTTCAAGGCTTCTACGACGCCGAGTCCTATCACCAGGACTATGCGCTTAAAAATCCCAATAACTCCTACATACAGATCTGCGATGCACCAAAAACCGCGGCTCTCGAGAAAGAGTTCCCCGAACTCTTCGTCGAATACAAGATCAAAAAATAGCGCGGCTAATTCAGGAACATCGTCCTGTAGAGCGTGTCTCGCTGCACGGGTTTGAAGCCGGCGTCGCGGATGATGCGGCGGAGCTCTTCTTCCGTGGTGCAGTTTGATGTGCCAGCGGCGCGGACGACGTTTTCTTCGAGCATCACCGAGCCGACATCGTTGCCGCCAAAGCGCAGGCCCATCTGCAGGACTTTCAATCCCTGCGTGACCCATGAGCTTTGCACGTTGTCGATGTTGTCGAGGAACATGCGGCTGATGGCGAGCGTCTTGAGGTACTCGACCGAGGTAGCCTCGTCCCAGCCGCGACCGCCGAGCGCGGTGTTGCCGGGCTGGAAGCTCCAGGGGATGAAGGACGTGAAGCCGCCGGTTTCCTCCTGTAAGTTGCGCACCACTTCAAAGTGATTGACGCGCTGCTCCATCGTTTCACCGACGCCAAACATCATCGTTGCGGTGGTCCTCATGCCTAGTGAGTGGGCGGTGCGATGCACGGCGACCCAGTCTTCGGTGCGGCACTTGAGGCGGGCGATGCGCTTGCGGACGTCGTCGTCGAGGATCTCCGCGCCGCCGCCGGGGATGGAGTCGAGGCCGGCATCGCGCAGCCGGGAGATCGTGTCGCGCAGGGAGATTTCCGAGTACTCGGCGATGGCCAGAATTTCGGAGGCAGAGAGGCAGTGCAGCCAGATGGAGGGAAAGCGCTGCTTGATGCCGATGAAGAGGCGCTCAAACCAGTCGATTTTGAGGTCGGGGTGGATTCCGCCTTGCATCAGGACGCCGGTGCCGCCCATTTCGAGCGTCTCGCGGATTTTGTCGTAGATGGTGTCGAACTCGAGGATGTAGCCTTCGGCGGCGAGCTTTCCCTTCAGCGGCCTGTAAAAAGCGCAAAACGTGCAGTACTCGGTGCAGAAGTTGGTGTAGTTGATGTTGCGGTCGATGATGTAGCTCACTACGCCTTCAGGATGCAGGCGGCGGCGGACCGTGTCGGCCTCCATGCCAATGCCGATGAGGTCGTCGGAGGCGTAGCAGTCGAGGGCTTGCTGGCGGGTGATTCCCATAACTTAGATTTTACGCCTGCGTTGGGGAGGGCAAGGCCTTGACGCAGAGGGCGCCAAGAAAAGAGCGAAGTTCCGCAAAGTTTTTATTCGAGGGTGCGGGCGGAAGTGCGGGCGGCGTGGATGAGGTCGGGGAGGCCGACTCCGCGATAGCTGTTGCCGAGGAGCGTGAGACCGCCGAGCGCTGCGATGCGTGTGTCAAGTTCGGCGATGCGGTCGAGGTGGCCGACTTCATACTGTGGCAGGCTGCGCGGCCAGCGGCGGACGGTGGTGAGGCTGGGTTCGGGTGAGGGGAGCGCGCCGAGGATTTTCTGGAGCTGAGTCAGCGCGGTTGCAGCGACTTCGGCGTCGGATTTGCCGGCGGAGAATTCCGTGCTGGCGCCGCCAAAAAAGACTCGGATGATGCGGGCGCCGGCGGGGGCGCGGTGGGGGAACTTCTGGTCGACGAAGGTGCAGGCGAGGAGTTGGGGTGCTACGAAATCCCGGGTCCGTGAATCGGGACTCGGGCCACCCGGTTCGTTGGTGGCAACGGGTTGCGGAACGAGGAAGCCGAAGCCGGGTGGGATGGTGAACGTGCTGGCTGTGTTTGCGGGCCAGGCGAAGGTAGCGAGAACGGCCGAGCTGGCGTGTTGAGGGAGGAGAGTGGAGGCTTGAGGGTCGAGGGGTTCGAGGAGCGTGCGGGTCGTGTCGGCGGGTGTTGCGATGAAGATGTGGTTGAAGTGCTTCTTGCTCTTGCCCGCGTTGCCTTTGGAGGTGCGAAGGCACCAGGTCTTGCCTTCGCGCTTGAGCGAGAGAGCGGAGCGGTTGAGGTGCAGGCGTTCGGGCGGAAGTGTTGCGACCAGCGCATCGATGAGCGAGCCGACGCCGCTGCGGAGAGTGGTAAAGATGGGCTGCGAGAGCTTGTTGCCACGGGACTTGGATTTGGCTTGCAGGGCTGCGATGAGCGAGCCGTGTTCGCGTTCCATGGCGACGAAGGCGGGCATGACGGCGCGCATGCTGAGCTTCTCGACGTCGCCGCCGAAGACTCCGCTGAGAAGAGGCGCGCCGATTTTTGCGAGAACTTCTTCGCCGAAGTGGCGGCGGATGAAGCTGGCGATGGACTCGTCTTCAGTGGGCGCGGTGTTGTGGAGTTCGTCGGCGCGGTGGATTTCGTTCGCGTAGGCTGCTCTTGCGCTTTTTGAGAAGAGCGTGGAGCCTTCGAGTGTGGCAAGGTCTTCGGGAACCATCATCCGCATTCGGTCGGGCATGGGTTCGAGTTTGCCGTCGAGCAGGATGTAAGTCTTGCGCGTGGCGTCGTTGCTGGCGATGAGTTCAGATTCGAGGCCGAGTTCTATGGCGAGTTCGCGGGCCCAGGGTTTTTCGGTGACCCA
>JBBRCA010000250.1:0-3877 GCA_038205325.1 Terriglobales bacterium
CCCTGAAGTGTTATCGAAGACGATCGAGACCGGCGGCGCGAACCTGCTCAGCGGCCTGACGAATTTGCTCAACGATCTGGAACGAGGAAAGGGCCGCCTCAGCGTTACCATGACGGATATGAATGCGTTCCGGCTCGGCGAAAATATTGCGACGACGCCGGGCAAGATCGTTTTCCAGAACGAGATGATCCAGCTCATTCAGTACACACCGATGACAGTGCACGTACATAAAATCCCTCTGCTGATCATTCCGCCGTGGATCAACAAATTCTACGTACTCGACCTCCAGCCCAAGAATTCGTTCATCCGCTGGTGTGTCGAACAGGGGCACACGGTCTTCGTCATCTCCTGGATCAATCCGGACGCACGCCAGCGAGACAAGAGCTTCGAGCACTATATGCTCGAGGGCGCCCTCGCGGCGATGACGGCAATCGACAAAGCCACTGGCGAGCGTGCCGTGAATTGCGTCGGATATTGTCTTGGCGGAACGCTGCTCGCATCGACGCTCGCTTATCTTGCAGCCAAAGCCGACGATCGCGTCAAGAGCGCGACCTATTTCGTCACACTCGTCGATTTCGTGGCCTCCGGCGACATGTCGGTCTTCATCGACACCGCGCAACTCGCGGCGCTCGAAACGCGCATGAACGAGAAGGGCTACCTTGATGCGCAGGACATGGCGACCTCCTTCAATATGTTACGCGCCAACGATCTGATCTGGTCCTTCGTCGTCGGCAACTACCTACTCGGCAAGGAGCCAGTTCCATTTGATCTTTTGTACTGGAATTCAGACGCGACGCGCATGCCTGCGGCCATGCACTCGTTCTACCTGCGCAACATGTATAAGGAGAACAATCTGGCCAAGCCTGGAGGCATCACTCTCGACGGCACGCCAATCGATCTGCGGAAAATTACGGCGCCGACCTTTATTCTGGGCACAAAGGAAGATCATATCGCGCCGTGGAAATCCGCCTATCGGGCAACGCAACTCTACGGCGGTCCGGTTGAGTTTGTGCTGTCAGCGTCCGGCCACATGGCCGGAGTCATTAGTGCGCCTGGCTCGAAATACGGCCACTGGACGAACCCGGCGAAGCCTGCGACGGCCGAGGAGTGGCTAAAAACTGCTACTGAGCAGCAGAGTTCGTGGTGGCCCCACTGGGACGAGTGGGTGACGCCGTTCTCGGGTGGGCAAGTCGCTGCCCGGACGCCCGGCGATGGCCTGTCTGTCATCGAAGACGCGCCGGGATCTTATGTAAGGGTTCGCTCCGACGCTTAGTCGCGCAGTCAATGCCTGTATCAGGGAATAGGCCGCTGAATGCCCCGTGTGTCGCATCAAGCCATCGGACTATAACTTACCCCTGAGGTAACTCCATTTAATGGTGTCATGGTTTTATAGGCGGATTGCGCCTGCGAAGGCGGCTGGGACGGTGCGATTCGGGCAATGCGCACTCGCCTGCAAGCGTTTGATCACGGATCGATCAGCACACCGGGATTCATAATGCCCTTCGGATCGAGTTCGCGCTTGGCGCCCCGCAGCGCGCGGGCAAACAGTTCGGGCCGCTGCTTGTCATAGAACGGCCGATGGAACCGGCCCACCGCATGATGGTGGGTAGTTGTACCGCCATGCTCGACAGTCGCCGCCGTACAGGTCGTCAGCACCGCCATGAACTGGTCGAGCATAATCCGCTTGTCGAGAATGCCGCCAAACGTGAAGTAGAGGCACGGCCCGTCGGGATAGACATGCGTGAAGCGGCAGGTGACCGTACCCTCGCGGCCCGTCACCTGCCTGATGGTATCATGGGCGATCTTCGTGATCTTCGCGTGGAAATCGCGGAACCGCTCCCATGTCATCGAGGTCTCGAAAGTCGAGGAGAGCAACCCGCGCGCCACCGCGTGTTCGCTGTAATGGGGCGCGCGGATGAATTTGTTGCGCCAGGCGCCGGCAGCGCCTGTGCGGTGGGAGTTCTCGTCGTCCAGTGCTGCGGCGTCCGGGATACCGCCACTGTCCCGGCAGATTTCCAGCGCGCGTGCCATCCAGGCCTCGAGCGGGTGGTCGGCTGACTCGAACGTGAGCATCAGCACGGCCTCTTTGTTGTCCCACGGGATATCAGGCAGAGCCTCGCGCGCTTCAAGCAGCCGGCAGTTGGCGGGATAAAGGCCAGCCTGCGTGATGCCGCGCACAGCGTCGGCACCGGCATAAAAGTCCTTGAAGCGCACGCTTGTTGCGGCGCGAAAGGTTGGCTTCTTGCGCAGCCGCACCCATGCTTCGGTGATGATGCCGAGGATGCCCTCGGAGCCGATGAACATCCGATCGGGGCTTGGCCCTGCACCAGAGCCCGGCAGGCGCCGCGTCTCAAGGGTGCCGACCGGCGTCACCACCCGAGTACTCTCGACGAAATCGTCGATGTGAGTGGTAAGGGTCGCATAGTGGCCTCCCGAACGCGTGGCGATCCAGCCGCCCAGCGTCGAGCAGCGGTAGGCCTGCATGTAGTGGCGCATCGTGAACGGCGTCTCGCGCAGCTGGTCTTCGATGTGAGGCCCGTAAACGCCGCCCTCCATGCGCGCAGCGTGACTTATCGGATCGACCTCCAGCACCTTATCCATGTGGCGCATCAAGATCGTCTCGACCTTTTCGAACTCAGCCGCGGGTTCGATGCCCTTCACCACGGACGAGCCCCCACCATACGGAATGGCCTTGGCGCCGATCTGGTCGCACCATGCGAGGATGCGTACGATGTCCTGTTCGTTGTCGGGAAAGGCCACTGCGTCGGGCGGATTGGGCACCGAGCGCAGGAACATGCGGCAGGCGTCGAACCAGGCCTTGCCGTAAGAGTGCTCCAGCCGAGTGAGATGATCGGTGCGAACGATAGGTTGCAGCGCGGATGGCACGACGACGCGTGACGGACGCAGCGTAATTTCTTCAGCCTTGGGCGGCGGCGTGACGTCGAACCCCGAGAGCCCGTATCGATTTGCGGTACCTGCTTCCCATGGCTTGATCTCATCCGGGGTCAGATCCTCGTCGGCATAGCCCCAGGCATAGAATTTTTTCTGCCGTCGCATCGTTTCCTCCTGGCCGGGCCGCATTAATTGGCCGGGTAGATGCTAGTGGATGATTGGTCGTGGCGCTACCGCCGCCGTGGCCGGCGAAGCTCGACCATGCTGTTGCCGACCCAAGCGACAGCATGGGTTCATGGAGATCTTCTGCCGGTATAGCGGCAAGCTGCTGGCCGTGGACGAGGCGCCGACCGTCAAGGAGGGTAACTGGCCCTACACCCGTACTGTTCTGATTGAATTCCCCACTGCCGAGGCTTTCGACGCTTGGTTCAATTCGCAGGAGTATCAGGCTTCGCTTGAGGGGCGGAATGTCGAGCTGCTCGGAGACGGCATCGGTAGCAATGCGCTCGATGCCATCGTGACCGCGCTGACCTGGGATATTCCGGAGCAGGGCAGTCCACGGGTCTGGTGGTTTTATGGGACGGGTAGCGCGAAGGCGCTCACGACGGAGCTCACGAAGGAGCTGTGGTTCAACCCGGCGATGTACACCCGCTTCAAAGTTATGATCGCTTGAGCCGTTAGTCCAATAAGATCGTTCGCATATCGAGCGCTGCGAGCGCGTCCAGCGCTGTCATGGCGTCCAACGCAGTCTCGAAGATTCCACGGTCTTCGTGGCTACGGACAATCGGTGATCCGCAGCAATACATAACCTAACCGGTCAAGGTTACCTGCGGCGCGCACGGATCAATGATCTCGATCGACATTGAATTCGGTGAACTTCTTGTACATCCAATGCCGCCCATCAAAGCGTCGCCAGACTTTTCCATAGACGATCCGGCCCGTGATAGATCGACGAGGGAAGATGACCGTCCACAGATGCCATGCC
>JBBRCA010000251.1:0-3876 GCA_038205325.1 Terriglobales bacterium
GCAGCCAGCTTATCAAACGCTCCATCTCCACACTGCGTGAGAAGCTCATCGAGGAAAGCATCGTCGTCGCGCTGGTGTGTCTCGTCTTCCTTTGGCATATCCGTTCGGCGCTGGTCGCGATCATCACTCTGCCCATCGCCATCCTGCTTTCGTTCCTGCCGATGTTTTGGCTGGGGTTGACCTCGAACATCATGTCGCTCGGCGGCATTGCCATCGCCATCGGTGCAATGGTGGATTCAGCCATCATCATGGTGGAGAACGCCCACAAGTTTCTCGAACATTTTCGCGAGGAAAAAGGCCGCGAACCGACGAACGCCGAACGTATTGAAACGATTATCGCGGCGGCCAAGAGCGTCGGGCGTCCGCTCTTTTTCGCTTTGCTCGTCATCACCGTGAGTTTCATCCCGGTGTTCTCGCTCGAAGCGCAGGAAGGACGGCTGTTCAAACCGCTGGCGTTCACCAAGACCTTCTCCATGTTCTTCGCGGCGCTCCTCGGCGTGTCGCTCGTGCCCGTTCTGATGTTGCTGTTCGTGCGCGGCAAGATTACGCCGGAGGCGAAGAATCCTATCAACCGCTTCCTGATATGGGCTTACCAACCTTTTGTGAATTTCGTCCTGCGCTTCCGCTGGCTCACATTGCTCTTCGCACTGCTCATCATGGCGGCAACCATTTTTCCATTCCTGAAGTTGGGCAAAGAATTCATGCCGCCGCTGAATGAAGGCGACATTCTGTTCATGCCCACCGCCGTGCCCGGCATGACCATCAACGAAGCGACCAAAGTTCTGCAAGTCCAGGACCGGATGTTGCGGGAATTTCCCGAAGTCGAATCCGTGTTTGGCAAAGCCGGGCAATCCGAGACTCCAACCGATCCCGCGCCCATCTCGATGTTTGAAACCGTGGTGCGTCTCAAACCACCGGAGCAGTGGCGTCCCGGCATGACGTGGGAAAAGCTCGTCGCGGCGATGAACGACAAGATGAAAACGCCCGGCATGGCGAACATCTTTTGGATGCCGATTCAGACGCGCACGGAAATGCTCACGACCGGCTTCCGCTCCGTTCTCGGCATCAAAGTCTTCGGCCCTGACCTCGGCACGATTCAAGACGTAGCGGTGCAAATTGAGAAATCGTTGAGTGACTTTCCGCAGACGCGGAGCGTGTTCGCCGAACGCACGACGGGCGGCTATTTCCTCGACTTCACTCCCAACCGCGAGGTCGCCGCCCGCTACGGCCTCACGGTCGGCGACATAAATGACATCGTGGAAACTGCCATCGGCGGCAAAACCATCGCCACGACTGTCGAAGGCCGCGAGCGTTATCCCATCAGTGTGCGTTACGCGCGCGATTTCCGCGAAGACCTCGACGCACTCAAGCGCGTGCTTGTGCCTGTGCCAATGACCGGAACGGAAGCCGCATCGTCGGCAGGCGCAATGCCCAGCAAGCCAGCAGCAACCGGAATTGGCGCAGCACCGCAAATGGCGCAAATCCCGATCTCGATGCTCGCGGACATCAGTTACAAAACCGGCCCGCCGTCCATCCGCAACGAGAACGGGCAACTCGTCGGTTTCGTTTTCGTGGACATAACCGGCAATGACATTCAAGGCTATGTGGACGCCGCCGCGAAGCGCATCAGTGAAACCGTGAAATTCCCGCCCGGCTATTACATCCAGTGGGCCGGACAATTCGAGTATCTCAAAAGCGCCGAGCAGAAACTCAAAGTCGTCGTCCCGTTCACGCTGTTGATTATTTTCCTGCTCATCTACATGAACACCAAGAGCGCGGCGAAGACCTTGATCGTGCTGTTGGCCGTGCCGTTCTCCCTCGTGGGCGCGTTCTGGTTTCTCTACTTGCTTGGCTACAACTTGAGCATGGCCGTTTGGGTGGGCCTCATCGCGCTCGCCGGACTCGACGCCGAAACGGGCGTCGTGATGTTGCTCTACCTCGACCACGCTTGGGAAAAATTCCGCGCTGCCGGTCGCATGAACTCCATGAGCGACTTGCACGATGCCGTAGTTGAAGGCGCGGTCCAACGCATTCGCCCGAAGATAATGACCGTCTGCGCCATTCTTTTCGGCCTGCTCCCGATCATGTGGTCGCCCACGACGCAGAGCGGCGCGGACGTGATGAAGCGAATTGCAGCGCCGATGATTGGCGGTGTCGTCACGTCGGCTATCTTGGAATTGCTGCTTTACCCGGTGATTTATGTTCTCTGGCGCAAGCGGCATTTGGGAACGCCATCCGTTTCCGGCGTTGCCCCAGTGACGGTCGAAACAGCCGCTCCCGTTGCGCCAGTCGCGCAAACCAGTCCCGAAATTCCGCCGACTTCCCGTTCACGTCGTTCGTTGCTCATCGTTGTATTGCTTCTCGTCATTGGTGTTGGTGGATTCTTCGCGTGGCAAAAGTTCGGTCACGGCGGCTCTGGTGGTGCAATCTCCGGCACGCCATTCGCCATGCAGAAGGTGAACGATCTCACCGTGAACTTGATCAATCCGAAAGGCGAACTGCACCGCGCCGACAACGAAGTGCTCATCGAATTCCGCGATATGGCCAGCGGCGAACTCGTGGACGTGGGCACGGTGAAGCTCGACCTCGACATGAACATGGCTGGGATGGTGATGCACGCTGGCTCGGATTTTAAGCCGACAGGCACGCCCGGCCAGTATCGGGCGAAGATTACACCGGACATGGCTGGCGGCTGGACCGCTTCGCTCCGGTATGAAGGCCCGCGCGGTAAAGGCAATGTCAGTTTCGCCGTCAACGTGAAGCCGTGAACGATGATGCCCAACATGACGAACGCGACCGGGCGGACATGATCCGCCTCGCCGCCGGCCATGATGCGACGTTGAACGACCTCATGGAACGCCATGCCGGAAAGCTGTTCAATTACCTCATCCGTTCCCTGCAAAACGAGGAGGACGCCGCTGATGCCGCGCAGGAAACTTTTGTGCGGGTGTTTCAGAATCGCGCCCGATTTGATTCACGGCAGCGATTCTCAACGTGGCTCTACGCGATTGCGACGAACTTGGTGAAAGACCGCTACCGCCATCGTTCGCGCCATCCGCAAGTTTCGCTGGATGCGGAGAACGAGGCAACGGGTGAGGACTTTCGCGAAAGTGTGCCGGAACAAAAGCCGACACCGAGCGAATCGTTGCAGGGAACGGAGCGGGCGGAAGCCGTTCGCGAAGCCGTGGGACGATTGCCCGATGAACTCCGCGTACCACTCATCCTTTCCGAATACGAGGAGCTCTCTCACGCCGAGATCGGCACAATTTTGAAATGCTCCGCGAAGGCAGTTGAAACCCGGATTTATCGCGCCCGGAAACAATTACGAACCAGCCTTCAGTGGTTGGTGGAAATAGTTTGAGGGATTTGCCCGCGCGCGGAGTAGTAAGGGGGTGCGTTGACAACCAAATGTTGTCCGGGCATCATCAATTTTGGTTAGGTTAAATATGCGCTCGCGCCAAATAGCATTGCGTCCGTTGTTCCGCTGCTTTGCGGCGATGACGCTATTGCTCTGGATTGGCGCGCAAGTCTCGTGTCAGGCGCACTGTACGCCCGGCGCGTGCCATGACGAATCCGGCACGGCGGGTGGTCACGAGGCAGCGACTTCCCATTCGCATCACGGCGACGAACAGAGTCCCGATCATCAGGATAGCAGCGCCAACGCTTCTTGCGAGACGCTCAAGTCAGCTTTGTCAGGCAATGCCGTATCGCCGCTCATCGTTCCTGAATTTTCCATCCTCTACACGCTCGCTCCGACCGCGCTCGCGCTGGCCGTGACGGCCATCGAGCCGGGTGCGTTTTTTTCACGCGACGCTCGAACGCGCGATTGGGTGTTCACGCCCGAAGTGTGTCTCGGCCCGGCGTTCCGCAGTCTCG
>JBBRCA010000252.1:0-3864 GCA_038205325.1 Terriglobales bacterium
TTTCTGTCATCCCGTAAGGATCTGCAGTTGCAGTAGGGTGCCCCATGTCCGGATTTTCGGACATGGGCTTCAACCGTGCCACCAATCGCCGTGCCAAGAGGTATAAAAGCTCTAATGCCCCGCCCCGTCGACTACCGCGCCTCAGACCACATCTCCTCCGCCGCGCACCCCGACCCCTACGTTCGCCCCGCCTTCACCCGCTCCAACCGCGCCCGCCGCCTACTTTGGAACACCGTTTGGCTGCTCCTCTTCCGCCCCACGCCGCGCCCCTTCCACGCCTGGCGCGCCGGCCTGCTTCGCCTCTTCGGAGCCACCCTCGGCCCCCACTGCCACTTTTACCCCTCCGCCCGCGTCTGGGCCCCCTGGAACCTCCTCTGCGCCGACCACGTCGCGGTTGGGCCGGGAGTTGAAATCTATAACCCCTCCCTCCTCCAGCTCGACTCCCACGTCATCCTCTCCCAAAACGCCTACATCTGCGGCGCGACCCATGACTACAACGATCCCGCCTTCCCTCTGCTCGCTTACCGCATGAGGTTCGAGCCCTACGCCTGGGTCTGCGCGCGCGCCTCTGTCGCCCCGGGAGTTAACCTCGGCGAAGGCGCTGTTCTCGGCCTGCAATCGGTCGCCACCACCGACCTCGAACCCTGGACCGTATACGCCGGCGTCCCCGCCATCAAACTCAAACCCCGTCGACGGGTTGGGCAAAGCGTCGGAGACCCAGCATGATCTCCATCCTCATCCTCACCCGCAACGAGCAGCAGAACCTCCCCGCCTGCCTCGCCTCCGTCGCTTGGTCGGACGACATCCACGTCCTCGACTCGATGAGCACGGACAACACCGTCGCCATCGCAGAAGCCGCAGGCGCACACGTCACCCAACGCCCCTTCGACAACTGGTCGAGTCATCAAAACTGGGCACTCCAGAACCTGCCCTTCAAACATCCTTGGGTCTTCTATCTCGACGCCGACGAAATCGCCTCCGCGCCGCTCTGCGCCGCAATGCTCGAAGCCGCCGCATCCCCCGGCGATGCCGTCGCCTTCCGCGTCCAGCGCCGCGACTTCTTCCTTGGCACCTGGCTGCAGCACGTCCAGACCTCGCCCTTCTACCTGCGCCTCTTCCGTCCCGAAAAAATGCGCTACGAGCGCCTGGTCAACCCCATCTCCATCCCCGACGGCCCCACCGGCCAGGTCGCCGGATTTCTCGACCACTTCCCCTTCAGCAAGGGCATCGGCGACTGGCTCGCCCGCCACAATCGGTACAGCCAACTTGAGGCCACACAAGTGCAGTTAAACCGCTCCGAAAGGCCATCTTTTAGCCTCAAAAGCGCGCTATTTGAACGCGATTTTCACCGCCGCCGCATCCACCAGAAGGAGTTGTTCTACCGTTTGCCCGCGCGGCCCCTCGCAAAGTTCTTCGCGCTCTACATCGCCAAGCGCGGCTTCCTCGACGGCCACGCAGGTCTCACCTACGCCGCCCTGCAAGCCATCTACGAGTACATGATCGTGCTCAAAACCCGCGAACTGGAAACACGCGCTCCCAATTCATGACAGGTTCACCGTCATGAGTGGTCATGTCCGCTTCCCTGGGGCGGCCTGCGGCGTTGAAATAAAGTTAGACGGACACCTTCGCGCAATACGTTTCAAACGCGCGCGTCAGCTCCTGCGCGATCGCCGGTGCGGTCGAGCTCTCGATGGCAGAACGCTGCATCAGGTAGACCAATTGGCTGTCGCGAAATAGAGCAATCGCCGGAGACGTCGGCGGATTGCCCTGGAAGTGGCCGCGGGCGCGTTCCGTGGCCTCGCGGTCCTGGCCCGCGAACACCGTCACCGAGCGGTCCGGCTTGGTCGCATTCTGAAGCGCGAGGCGAACACCGGGGCGCATTTTCCCGGCCGCGCAACCGCAAATCGAGTTCACTACGAGCATTGTGGTTCCCGGCTGGGCGACGGCCGCGTCGACATCGGCGCTGGTGCGGGCTTCCTGAATGCCGGCGCGGGTCAATTCTTCGCGCATCGGAATCACCATCATCTCTGGGTACATTGTGCTTGCCTCCTGGGCGTGTATCGCTTCTATTCGATTGTACGGCGGCGCGAAGGACTCGGCAAAATGCGCTTCACAAAAGAACTAAGGTTGGCCCCGACGCCTCGCGTATCCTACACTTGATTCAAGTCGCGACACGGGCGGTTAGCTCAGTTGGTTAGAGCGCCTGCTTTACACGCAGGATGTCGGGGGTTCAAATCCCTCACCGCCCACCATTCCCTTCGCATATGCCGCGCAACAAGACGCGGATTCCACGTAATAGTAGGCTAATGCGATGACTGCTCGCCTCATCATCAACGCTGACGACTTCGGACAAACGCGCGGCATCAACCGCGCGGTCGCCGAACTCCATGCCGCCGGAGCGCTGACCTCGGCGACTCTGATGGCGAATGGCCTCGCTTTCGATGATGCGGTGGCCGTTGCCCTCGCGCATCCCACGCTCGGCGTGGGCTGCCACATCGTGCTTACCGACGGCCTTCCGGTATCCGATCCTGACAGCATTCCAAGCTTGCTCGAGCCAGGCCGAAAGACGTTTCGCACATCGCTGGGAGCTTTCCTGATCGCCGTTCTCCGCGGGAAAATCACAGCAGACGACATTGCTCGTGAGGCTTACGCGCAAGTTCAAAAACTTCAAAGCGCAGGGCTCCATATCACTCACCTCGACACGCACAAGCACACCCACGTCCTAGCCGACGTTGCGCAGCCTCTGCTCGCGGTAGCCGAACGCGCGGGCATCCCGGCCATCCGCAATCCTTTCGAGCGTTCGTGGAGTCTGAATATCGGCCGCTCCGGCTTCACGCGGCGGGCGCAGGTTACGGCCATGGCTCGCCTCCGCTCCGGTTTCATGCGACTCCCGCAAATCGTGAATAGGACCATCGCAACCACCGACGGAACGATCGGTATTTCCGCAACCGGTAATCTCGACGCCGCCACGCTACGCCAGGCGCTACTCGCGATTCCCGACGGCCTCTGGGAACTTGTCTGCCATCCCGGCTACAGCGATAGCGATCTCGATGCCATCCCCACCCGTCTTCGCTCGTCGCGCGACATCGAGCGCACAGCCCTAATGGACATCGTCGCCGACAATTCCCTGCACCCTTCCGGCCTGGAACTCATCAATTATGGAAGCGTCGGGAGTTCGCAAGGACCGTCGTGACTGGTCATGCATTTCCCGCGCGTCACGAAATCCTTCAAACAAGACAAGCCTCATGAAGATTGGCATCACCTGCTATCCCACTTACGGCGGTTCCGGCGTCGTCGCCACCGAGCTCGGCAAGGCGCTCGCGCGGCGCGGCCACGAGATCCACTTCATCGCCTACGCCCCGCCGCAGCGCCTCGCCCACGTCACCGAGCGTATCTACTTCCACGAGGTCCGGGTCAACACGTACCCCCTCTTCGAGTACCCGCCCTACTCGCTCGCGCTCACGAGCAAGATGATCGACGTGGTGAAGCACGAGAAGCTCGACCTCCTCCACGTCCACTACGCGATTCCCCACGCAACGAGCGCCGTCCTCGCCCGGCAGATCCTCGCCTGCGAGGGCGTCCGCATCCCCGTCGCCACGACGCTGCACGGCACCGACATCACGCTCGTCGGGCAGGACCCGTCGTTCGCCCCCGTCGTCACCCACGCCATCAACGCCTCCGACGGCGTCACGGCCGTCTCGGACTACCTCCGCCACGAGACCCACCACCACTTCGACGTGGAGCGGCCCATCGAGGTGATCCCGAACTTCGTGGACACCGAGCGCTTCACGCGGCAGGAGAAGGGGCACTTCAAGCAGGCGATTGCCCCGAACGGCGAGAAGCTGCTCATCCACGTCTCCAACT
>JBBRCA010000253.1:0-3846 GCA_038205325.1 Terriglobales bacterium
TTGCTTCGTCGAGGAAGCCGCCTACCTCACGCTCGTGCCCGACTCGCTGCGCGATGTGGCGGTGATGGCGGAGCCCCTCACCGTGGCGGAAAAAGGCCTCGACCAGGCCTGGCAGGTGCAGCAGCGCGTGCCGGGTTGGGAATACCACAATCGCGACGGCAAAGGGCGCGGCCACGGTCGCACCGCGGTTGTGCTCGGCGCCGGGCCGATTGGCCTGCTCGGCGCGATGAAGCTGCTCGTCGAGGGCTTCAAGGTGTTCGTCTATTCGCGTTCGCCAAAGCCAAACTTCAAAGCCGAACTCGCCGACTCCATCGGCGCGCCCTACATTTCCTCAGTAACGATGGGCGTCGATGATCTCGCGCAACAGATCGGCAACATCGACCTCATCTACGAGGCCGTAGGCGAAGGACACGTCTCGTTCGACCTCATGCGCGTGCTCGGCATCAATGGGGTCTATATCTTCACCGGCATCCCGGCCGTGAAGCCGCCGATCCCGGTCTATGCCGATAACTTGATGCGCAACATCGTGCTCAAGAATCAGGCGATCATTGGCACCGTGAACGCGAGCCCGCAGGCCTTCATTGACGCGATCCGCGACCTTGGCGAATTCAAGAAACGCTGGCCGCAGGCGCTCGCGTCGCTGATCACCGGACGGCATTCGATCGACGCGCACCGCGAGCTGCTCGTCGGCAAAGCGACCGGCATCAAGAACGTCATCCAGTTCACCTAGCCCGCACGCCCTTTCACTCATGAGCAAGAACTCCTGGATCGATGTCTCGGTTCCCGTCCACAACGCGATGCACCACTGGCCGGGCGATCCGCCGCCCTTCGTGACCATGCACGCCGGCATCGCCAAGGGCGACGTCTGCAACGTCTCCGCGATCTACTGCAGCTTCCACACTGGCACCCACATGGATTCGCCGCTGCATTTCCTGGCGGGCCGGAAGACCATGGACGACATCCCGTTCGACGCCGTCATCGGGCCGGCTCGCGTGGTCGAGATCAAGGACAAGGAGGCCGTCAAACCGGCGGAACTCAAGAAGCTCAAGCTCCGCAAGGGCGAGCGTATCTTGCTGAAAACCCGCAACTCCGCCGTGGCGTGGAAGAAGCCCGAGTTCGACAAAGACTTCGTCTATATCTCCAAGGAAGCAGCGCAATATCTGGTGGACTGCGGCATTCAGACCATCGGCATCGACTACCTCAGCGTCGGCGGCTTCTATAAAGATGGGATCGAGACGCACCACATCCTGCTCGGTGCGGAAATGTGGATCATTGAGGGACTCGACCTCTCGAAGGTGAAGCCCGGCGACTATGATCTGATCTGCCTGCCGGTGAAGCTGGCCAAGGGCGACGGCGCTCCCGCCCGCTGCCTGATCCGCCCGCGCTGATTCACGGCGCTGGTTGCAGAAAAGGCGCGCCGCTCCGAGGGTGGGCGATGATCGAGACGCCGGAGCACCCCACTGAGCAGCGCAAATCCACGCGCGTCTCCCGCCGCATCCTTTGGTACGAAGCCTTCGGCTTCGCCATGATCATCCTCCTGTGCTGGGCCGACGATCTCCTGCATCTGCCCTACCATCTTTTCGGCGGCGACTACCAATCCCACTGGCGCTCCAGCCTGCTCCAGACCGAAGTCGTGCTGCTCGTCTGGGTCGTCGTCCACCGGCTCACCGCCCGGGTCCTGCGCCGCCTCCACTACCTAGAACGGATGCTCCGCATGTGCGCCTGGTGCCGCAAGATCAACGACGGCGAAGACTGGGTACCGATGGAGCAATACTTCTCCACGAAGTTCGACACGGCCACCTCCCACGGCATGTGTCCGGAGTGCGCCGAAAAGATGCGCGCGGAGTTCAAGGCTGAGGCGTAAATCCACGTGTGGCTGGGTCTTCGGGGGTAAGTGGCCGCGCGCTGCGCTTGCCCGCTGCGCTGAATCGCCGTTGACCGGCGTGGCATCGTGAGACAAAATCGTATCACGATGAAAACAGCCACCGTTCGTGACCTCCGCAACCACTTCGCCGACGTGGCGAAATGGATCGAACACGGCGAGCAAGTGACGATCACCCGCAATGGTTCGGCCTTCGCCACCCTCGCCCCGGCCAAGGTAGCCAAGCCGCGCAAAGTCGATTGGGCGACGCGGCTGGCTGCGCGCAAGCCCCTTGGGCGCGTGTTGACGCCAAAAGAAACCGAGGCGCTTTGGTCGCGACTGCGGGACTGAGGTATGAACGCCGATGCTTACGCCGATTCTTCCTTCCTCGTTTCCTTGCATCGCGCGGACTCGTCGCACGATGCCGCCCACGCATTCATGGCGAAAGCGGCTTTGTCGCTCGCTTTCACGCCCTTGCATCGCGTGGAAGTGCGCAACGCGCTGCGCAACGCCACGGCCTGCGGAGAAATGACCGCAGCCGATTGCCGGCTGGCCTTCCGTCAAATCGATGAAGACCTGCGCGACGGCTTGCTGGTTCACATCCCCGTCGAATGGACAGACGTTTTCCGCCGCGCTGATGAACTCAGCGAAAAGCATGCAGCGAGCGAAGGGCAGCGCACCATTGACCTTCTCCATGTCGCACTCGCCCTCGAATGCGAGACGAAAACCTTCCTTTCATTCGACCATCGACAACGCAAGCTGGCCAAAGCTGCCGGGTTGAGATTGAAGCCTTAGCTGCGGGCGCCTCAGAAAAGCTCGGCTTGCGAGTCGTCCTCGCCGGACATTGGTGCGGCGCTGAACGTAGCGGGTCTTCGGTGGCATCTACGACTGCTTCCTTTTGTGGCAAAGTGAGGGCGTAAGCGCCCACAATCGGCATGCGGGAACCACCTGATGATGCGCGAAGAGTGCCAGGGGGAAGAATTGAACTCCCGATTAAGGTCGAAACAGATGGAAAGGCACTCCCCAGAGTAAAATAGACGTTGCGAAACGTCATTGACGCCGCAGGATGTTCTCACTATGTTCTCAGTCTATTCATGCCCTCTCTTTGGAAACGCGATCAATCGCCTTATTGGGTTTGCTGCTACACCAGCTCCGATGGCCAGCGGTTGAAAAAATCGACGAAGCAGAAGGACCGCACGAAGGCGCTGGAAGTCTGCCTCGGCATTGAGCGTGCAGAGAATCTAGCACGGGCTGGGAGTCTGACCGAACAGACCGCGAAAAAGATCATCGGTGAAATTCTGGAGCGAGCGACCGGGGAGGCGCTGCATAATCACAAAGTTGATGAATGGTTTGATGAGTGGGTGACCGGGAAGGAGCAGAGCCGTGTGGACAGCACTGCGGTTCGCTATAGACAGGTCGCCCGCGATTTCAAAAAGGTCCTTGGAAAGCGCAGCACTCTCCCTTTGGCGAGCATCGCTCCCAAAGACATCCTGGCCTATCGCGCCGCAGAGCTGGCCGCTGGCAAGAGTGCGAAGACGGCGAACAACGCCGTCAAGGTCGTGAGCGCCGCGTTCAACGCCGCTTTCAGAATGGGATATATCCCGTCCAATCCATGCACTGCGCTGGAAAGCTTGGCGACAGAGACGGCTGATCGGGAAACGTTCACGCCGGAGCAGTTGACCAAGCTGCTCAAAGCAGCGATCGGAGATTGGAAGAGGGCAATTCTGTTTGCCTACTACACTGGAGCGCGTTTGGGAGATGTTGCGAACATGCATTGGAACTGCGTCGATCTCACAAAAGGGATCATCACTTTTTTGCCGAAAAAAACGAAGCGTAGCAAAAAGGTAATCGTCATTCCGTTGCACGCTGATCTGGAGACCGAATTGATGAAGTCCCATGGAGTGGGCTCCACTCCCCTGTTTCCGCTGCTCGCAGGTCGGCCTACGGGCGGGAAGTATGGACTCAGCGCACAGTTCAACTCGGTC
>JBBRCA010000254.1:0-3829 GCA_038205325.1 Terriglobales bacterium
GGCCCTCACGCCGCCAGTAGTCACCATTTCACGGAAAGGACGATAGGCCCGTCGTTCGTGCCGGGCATCATATCTGAAAGCATTCTGGTTCTCTCGCCGGAGAAATTGTGGGCTCAACAGGCTGATTTCTTCTCACGCCCAGGATGGTGGGCGATTCCGACGGTCTTGTCTCCGTCTGCGTCAGAGCTTCTTCGGCCCCCTTGTCTTCGAGTGCGCGGCCTGAGATGCTTCCTGAGCTTTGACGGAATGGTCGTTCGCTATCTGGGAATGTTGGCTCGCCTGCTCAACATCGCCTTCTTCATGAGCCATTGCAGCGTCTCGGTGCGACTTGGCTGCTTCGTCGTGGTGCGCGGCCGCTTTGTGATGATCGTGTTTCGGCATGATAGTTCTCCAGCGCGGATGGAGCACTCCAGTGGCCGATTCCCGCACCATCCGGAAAGCCCGCGCCCGAAATTGCGAAGCTCTTACCCGCAATCGCATCATTGACGGGAAACTCCGCGCCGCCGGCTGGGAACTCCGTCCGCGGAACCCGAAACGCCCCCTCTCCGATCCGCCACTCCACCATCAGCGTCGGCCAATACGGCACCCCCTAAGTGTGCGCACGGGCAGGTGGCAGCGAGCATTGGCCACTTTGCATGCATTCAGCACTACAGGCTCCGGCTTGGGCTCCGTCATTTTGTCCAACTCGTCGACGGCTTCTACGCCGAATTCCAACCCCTCGGCCTCTGCGAATTCACCCTCGTCGACATCATGATCGGAGCCCGCTGGCGCATGCTCCCGCGTCGCCAATCTCGAAACCGCCGGCATTGATCTCCAATACGAACAGTTCCGCCATTCCGTCGCCGCCTCAGCCCTGCCCCCCGAAGCCACCACCGCCATGCGCGCCGGCCACGCCTGGCAGTCCATGGGCAAATCCGCCGGTGCCCTCCACCTCATGGGTCGCACCGAAGCCCGTCTCCAGCGCCAGTTCGATAGCGCCTTCGACCGCCTCGCTCGCCTCCGTGAACTCCGCCCGGATCAAAATGAGCAAACAAACCCGATTCCCGACGCCGCCTCCCCGGAGCAAGTCGCATGAATGCAACACCTTCCGCGCCCCAACCGCCCGTCGCCCGTTGACTTCGTTATCACTTCCCTCCCGGTTCGCCCGGCTTCAAACAATCGCTTCAGGTAATCTTCAGCTTGAAATGTTCCACTGGTAAACTGCCCAAAATGATCGCTATGCGCGCCTTCCTCCTCCGATCGCTGCCGCTGCTCGCCGCCACCTCCCTGTGCGCGCAGCCCGTCATCCCATTGCCTGCCGCCCTCACCCGCGCCCGCCAATACGCGGGCCAGATCCAGTCCGCCAACCTCGCCGTCCTTCAGGCCCGTGAAGACACCCTCCAGGCCCGCGCCGTCCGCCTGCCCACCGTCACCGCCATCAACGATTACCTCCGCACCGAAGGCAACGGCACCCCCGCCGGCGTCTTCGTGGCCAACAACGGCGTCAACGTGTTCACCGAACAGGCGCAGCTCCACCAGGAGGTCCTCGCCTTCTTCCGCAAAGGCGAAACCAACCGCACCCTCGCCGTCGAAGCCGTGGCCCGCGCCAAAGTCGACGTCGCCGCCCGCGGCCTCAACGCCACCGTCGTCCAGAACTACTTCGCCATCGTCGCCGCCCAGCGCAAATTTACCAACGCTCAAACCAGTCTCCGCGAAGCCGAGCGTTTCCTCGACATCACCGATAAACAGGAAAAAGCCGGCGAAGCCGCCCACGCCGACGTCGTCAAAGCCCGCCTCCAGCTCCAGCAGCGTCAGCGCGACCTGCAGGATGCCCAGGCCGCCATCGAAAAATCCAAAATCACCCTCGGCGTCCTCATCTTCCCCTCCTTCTCTTCCGACTTCAGCGTCGTCGACGACCTCGCCACACCCGACCTCCTCCCCCCCGCCGACGAAACCCGCGCCAAAGCCGTCGCCACCAGCCCTGACCTCAAAGCCGCCAAATCCGGCATCGACGCTGCAGGTTTCGAAGTCGCCGTCGCCCGCTACGGATACCTCCCCTCCCTGTCCGTCGATTTCCTCTACGGCATCAACGCCAACCGCTTCACCGTCAACGGTGGCGTCGGCGATGAGCCCGACCGCCGCAACCTCGGCTATTCCGCCCAGTTCACCCTCAACATCCCCGTCTGGAACTGGGGCTTCACCAAAAGCAAAATCGCCCAGGCCGAGATCCGCCGCACACAGGCCAAACTGGAGTTCTCGCTGGCCGAGAAGACCCTGCAGGCCAACCTCGCCGCCGCCTACGCCGAAGCCCGCGCCGCCGCCCGGCAACTCGAATCTCTCAGAACTTCCGTCGACCTCGCACAGGAAAGCCTGCGCCTCACCCTGCTCCGCTACACCGCCGGTGAAGCCATAGCCTTTGAGGTCGTCGACGCCCAATCCACCGCAACCCAGTCCCGCAACGCATATGACGACGGTCAGATCCGCAACCGCATCGCGCAGGCCACTCTGCAACTCATCACAGGGGTTCTCTAAATGAACAGACTTTCGCCTGCCATCCTCCTTCTGCTCCTCATCGGCTGCCACAAAGAAGCCGCTAAAGAGGCCGAAAACGAAGCACCCGCCCCCGTCCAGGTCGAAGAAGCCCGCAAAGGCCCCATCGACCACATCATCACCGCGGACGCCGTTCTCTACCCCATCAACCAGGCCAGCGTCACATCCAAAATCTCCTCCCCCATCAAACGCGTCCTCGTCAATCGTGGCGACCACGTCAAAGCCGGTCAGCTCCTCGCCGAACTCGAAAGCCGCGACCTCACCGCCGCCGCCGCCGAATCGAAGAGCCTTGTCGACCAGGCCCAGGCCAACTACGCCGCCGCCACCGGAGCCACCATGCTCGACGAAAAGGCTAAATCTCAGGCCGACGTCGCCTACGCCCAGCAGTCCCTCGAAGCCGCCAAAAAGGTTTACGAAAACCGGGCCGAACTCGTCAAACAGGGCGCCCTCGCCCAAAAACTCGCTGACGATGCCAGGGTCGCCATGGTCCAGGCCCAGAGCCAGTTCGATACCGTTCAGAGCCACCTCCGCACCCTCAACTCCACCGGCCAGCGCGAGATGACCCGCAGCGCCCAGGCGCAGATAGACGCCGCCAAAGCGCGCCACGAAAGCACCTCGGCCCAGCTCTCCTACGCCGAAATCCGCAGTCCCATCGCCGGCATCGTTGCCGACCGGCCCGTCTACCCCGGCGAAATGGCCGCCAGCGGCACGCCGCTCATCTCCATTGTCGATATCACGCAGATCGTCGCCCGTGCCAACATCCCGGTCAAGGAAGCGCAAGCTATCAAGGTCGGCAGCCCCGCCACTATCCGCGGCCCGGAGGGCGACATAGCGGGCAGGGTCATCGTCGTCAGCCCTGCGGTCAACCCTTCCACCACCACCGTGGAGGTCTGGGTCCAGGCCCCCAACCCCGGCGAAAAGCTCAAGCCCGGCGGCACCGTCCACGTCACCATAAAGGCCGAAACTCTCAAAGACGTCATCATCGTTCGCGCCGCCGCTCTTCTCAACTTCGATGAAGGCGGCCTCAAGGTCATGGTCATCGGCGCAGACAACACTGCCCAGGAGCGCCGCATCACCATCGGCGTCCGCCAGGGTGAGAATGTCGAAATCGCCACCGGCCTGCAGGAGGGTGAAAAGGTAGTCGTCGCCGGCGGACTCGGCCTCGAAAATAAGGCAAAAGTCAAAATCGTCGAAGCCCCCGCGCACGATGCCGACGAGGACGACAAATGACGTCTGAACAAACTGATCACTGGACCGCGAAGTACTCCAAGCCAATCATCTTCGTCATCATCGCTCTAGT
>JBBRCA010000255.1:0-3813 GCA_038205325.1 Terriglobales bacterium
GTCAGCTACTTTTCCGCCGCGTGCGTGCTGGCGATTATGATCGTGCCGTTCATCGTGTCCATCTCCCGCGAGGTTCTACTCGCCGTGCCGCAAGCCCAGCGCGAGGCGATGATGGCCCTGGGCGCGACCAAGTGGGATGTGACCTGGAAATCGGTCGTCCCATACGCGCAACGCGGCATGATCGGCTCGGTGTTTCTGGCGCTGGCGCGCGCGTTGGGCGAGACCATGGCCGTGACGATGGTGATCGGCAACGTCCCCGCTATTCACGCCTCGCTACTGTCTCCGGGCTATACCATCGCTGCAGTGATTGCGAATGAGTTTACGGAAGCGACCGGAGACCTGTATATCAGTGCCCTGATAGAGCTTGCGCTGGTGCTGTTCGCGGTCACAATGATTATCAACGCGATCGCGCGGCTGTTGCTGCTGGGCATGAAGTCGCAGGAGACGGCCCATTAGCACCTCCTATCCACCCACGTACAAGAAAGTCATCAATATCAGCATGCTGACATTGACAGGGCTGGCCGCGCTGCTGGTCGTTTCGGTGTTGCTGTTTATTCTCGGCTATCTCATCTGGAATGGCGCGCGCTCGTTGAACCTCAACTTCTTCATCAAGCTGCCTGTGCCGGCGGGGCAAGAGGGCGGCGGGATGGCGAACGCCATCGTCGGTTCCGGAAAGTTGCTGCTGCTGGCCAGCGCCATCGGGATCCCTATCGGCGTGCTGGGCGGAATCTACCTGGCAGAGTTCGGCAAAGGGCCATTCTCATTCGCGGTGCGGTACACCACGGACCTTCTGAATGGCGTGCCCTCCATCGTGATCGGGATCTTCGTCTACACGCTGATCGTTCTTCCGCAGCACCATTTTTCGACGTTCGCCGGCGGGGTCGCGCTGGGCATCATGATGATTCCGATCGCGCTGCGCAGCACGGACGAATTTCTGCGCGCTGTGCCCAACACGCTGCGCGAAGGTGGCCTGGCGCTGGGCGCGAGCAAAGCGCAGACCGTTCTGACCATCATTATTCCGGCGGCCATGCAGGGCATCGTCACAGGCATCATGCTGAACCTCGCGCGCGTCGCGGGAGAAACCGCCCCGCTCCTGTTTACGGCGCTGGGCAACCAGTTCTGGAGTCCAGGCTGGAACGGACCGTCCGCGTCGCTGCCGGTCGTCATCTTCAACTACGCCATCTCACCCTATGAGGATTGGCACCGCCAGGCCTGGGCCGCGGGCTTCGTTCTGCTGATGGGCATTTTTCTGACCAACATCGTTGCGCGTCTGCTGGTCTCCGGACGGCGTTCGCCCGCACGGAGCTAAATGGCAGCGACGACCACACTTTTCGACATGAAGAAGCTGCAGGGAGCGCGCAGCGCGCGCTTCGGCGACCCCGAGCCGGAGGACACGGTCAGTCTGCCCCCGCAGTTCACCGTCACGGACATGAACTTCTTTTACGGAGATTTTCAGGCGCTCCACGACCTCAACCTGACACTGCCCACCAAGCGCGTTACGGGCCTGATTGGGCCCTCGGGTTGCGGCAAGTCGACTTTCCTGCGCACGCTCAACCGGATGTATGAAGTTATTCCGAAGACGCGCGTTACGGGGTCGATCTTACTGGGCGAAACGGATGTTTCGGAGTTCTCGCCCACGCTGCTGCGGCGTCGCGTGGGCATGGTGTTTCAGAAGCCCAGTCCATTTCCGAAAACCATCTTCGACAACATCGCCTACGGCCTGAAGGTCAACAATCTCAGCAAGAAACGTGAGCTTAAAGACAAGGTGAGCGAATGCCTGCAGCGGGCCGCATTATGGGACGAGGTGAAAGACAAGCTGCACGAATCGGCGTTCTCGCTCTCGGGCGGCCAGCAGCAAAGGCTGTGCATCGCGCGGGCGCTGGCGGTGGACCCCGACGTTTTGCTGCTTGACGAACCCTGCTCTGCGCTCGATCCGATCGCGACGGCCAAGATCGAGGACCTGATCTTCGACCTGCGGCGGTCCTGCACCATCATCATCGTGACGCACAACATGCTGCAGGCCGCGCGCATTTCGGACTATGTTGGATTTTTTTTGCAAGGTAAGCTGATCGAGTTCGGTGCGGCTCGAAAGATGTTTCAGAACCCGTCGAACGCCCTGACCGAGGATTACATTACGGGTCGGTTTGGCTGACGGCGCGTCAGCCGATTTCCGAATGTAAACGCTGGAATTCATCGTGCATTCACACAGTATTGTCCGAGCGTTCACTTTCAGTTGCGACCATTCAGTCTGACGCAACAGTGAGCAAGACAGGCGAGCGCGGCGGAACTTTCGCTGCGGTTTCGCTCTGCTTAGCCGCTTCGTTCAGGGGAATGATGACACAATTTGCCATATTGACAGCGGCCTTGCTAACCGCCTCGCTACTTCCCGCTCAGGCGCAGACGAGCGACACAACCGCAACGCACAAGAAGTCCACAAAGACCCAGAAGCATAAGCCGGGCGTCAGCGAAGAGCAGTTTCGCGAACTGCAGGAGCAGATGCAGGCCCAGCAGGCGCAAATCGATGCGCTGAAGACGCTGCTTTCGACGCGCGACCAGCAGCTCGGCACCATACAGCAGAGCGCAACGGAGGCCCAGACGCAGGCTGTGACCGCGACCGCTGCGGCCACGCAGGCCAGCGCCGCCGCCACCGAGTCGACGACTAAGGTCGGGACACTGCAAACCACCGTGGACGATTTGAAGACGGTCAATGCCAGCCTCACCGACACTGTCATCACGGAGCAAAAGAAGTTCAAAGACCAGATCGAATCTCCGACTTCGATCCACTATAAAGGCGTCACGATCACGCCGGTGGCCTTCTTCGCGCTGGAAGGCGTATACCGCAACCGGTCGGTCAACTCCGACATCAACACTCCGTTCAATGCGATCCCGTTTCCGAGCGCGAACGAAGGCCACGTGAGCGAGTTGAACTTCTCCGGACGGCAGAGCCGTTTGGGGGGATTGTTCGAGGGCAACGCAGGCAGTTTCAAACTGTCCGGCTACTTCGAGTCCGACTTTCTTGGAGTCGGCACATCGTCGAATAACAACCAGAGCAACAGCTATGTGCTGCGTCAGCGGCAGATCTGGGGCAAAATTGAGACGCCCGGCGGCTTCGCCACGTCTGGCGGCCAGATGTGGTCGCTGATCACCGAAGACGGTAAGGGCACCGACAACCGCACCGAGAAGCTGCCCAACACCATAGACCCGCAATACGTGGTCGGGTATAGCTGGGCGCGTCAGCCGGCAGTGCGCTTTCAGCAGCGTTTCGGCGATGTTAAGACTCATGCGTTCACTGCGGCGCTGTCGATCGAGCAGGCGCAGATCACCGGGTTCAACGCGGCTTCAGCGACCGCCGGAGCGGTGCCCGCGAACTTCTTCTTCGCCGGTCCAGGCCAGAACGGCGGCCTGTATAACGCGGCCGGCAACATCGGAAACAACAACACGGCAGGCAACGGCGGCATCACCACCTACGCGAACAACGTCGCTCCCGACATCATCGTCAAGGGCGCGTTCGACTTGCCCAAGGCGCACTTCGAGTTGGGCGGTATCGCGCGTTTCCTGCGCGACTACTACTTCCCAATCCTGACCGCGACGACGTCTTCGACGGGTGCGTCCGTCTACACGTTTGCGACAAACTACGTCAGCAACACGAAATCCGCAGGCGGCATTTTTGGCAGCGCGCGAGTTTCGCCCAGTAAATATGCGGACATCGCGCTACAGTTGGCGGCGGGACAGGGCATCGGACGTTATGGCTCCACGCAGCTTGCGGACGCTACTCTTCGGCCCGACGGAACGTTGGAACCGGTGCGCAACTCC
>JBBRCA010000256.1:0-3811 GCA_038205325.1 Terriglobales bacterium
CTTCGCTTCGCTCAGAATGACTCGGGGTGGAGATGAATGCTGAGGAAGTTCCTCTTCGATGCGGGGAAACAGCACGTCCCTCGGCTTCCCACCCCAACGCGCATAGATCGCACGTTGGGGCCCCGGTTCGCTCGGGATGACAGTTCTCTCGTTTCCACGACAACTTTCAAAGGAAGTTATTCAGTGTAGCGGCGGAAGATTAATGAGCCGTTGGTACCGCCGAAGCCGAAGGAGTTCGACAGGGCGATGTCGATATGGGCGTCGACGGGTTTGTTGGGGATGTAGTTGAGCCTGCAGGCTGGGTCGGGATCGACGAGGTTTGTGGTGGGAGGCAGCTTGTCGTGCTGCATGGCCAGGATGGTGATGCCTGCTTCAAGGCCACCGGCGCCGCCTAACAGATGGCCGGTCATCGATTTGGTGGAGCTAATTTTCAGCTTGTGACGGGTGGCGTGTTCGCCGAAGACGGTGGTGATGGCGGCAGACTCCAGCGCATCGCCGAGTTGCGTGGATGTGGCGTGGGCGTTGACGTAGTCGATCTGATGGGGCTGGATGCCGGCGCTCTTGATGGCATTGCGCATGGCGCGCGCGCAGCCTTCACCCCCCGGAGCCATGCCGGACCTGTGGAAGGCGTAGGCGCTCATACCGTAGCCGATAATTTCCGCGAGGATTTTTGCTCCGCGCGCTTTGGCGTGCTCAAGCTCTTCAAGAATGACGATGCCTGCGCCTTCGCCGATGACAAATCCGTCGCGATCTTTATCGAAGGGACGGCAGGCGTGTGTGGGATCTTCGTTGCGGGTGGAGAGGGCGCGCATGGCGGCAAATCCGCCGACACCCATGGGAGTGATAGCGGCTTCCGCGCCGCCGGCGATCATAACGTCGGCGTCATCGCGCTCAATGATGCGATAGGCGTCGCCGATAGAGTGGGCGCTGGTGGTGCAGGCGGTTGCAGTCGCTTCATTCGGACCCTTGGCTCCGTGGCGAATGCTGACCTGACCGGCGGCGAGGTTGACGATGGCGGCGGGAATAAAGAAGGGCGAGATTTTGCGCGGGCCACCGGCCAGCATGGCACTGTGTTCGCGCTCAATAATATCGAAGCCGCCGATGCCGGAACCGATATGGACGCCGACTCGCTCCGCATTTTCCGGAGTGATTTTCAGGCCGCAGGATTCAATAGCCTCCTGCGAAGCGGCCAGGGCGAAATGGATGAAGCGGCCCATTTTGCGGGCCTCTTTTTTCTCGATGAAGAGGTGCGGATCGAAATTTTTGACCTCCGCCGCGAAGGTGACGGAGAAGCCGGTGGTATCGAAGGCAGTGATGGGCGCCATGCCGCTTTGGCCCGCCAGGAGATTGCTCCAGACCTCGGGTGCAGTTTTGCCGACACCGCAGATGAGGCCAATGCCTGTGACAACGACGCGTCGTTTCAAAACTTAAACCCGTTCCTGTTGCCGTTCGCCTGACCGGCAACTCTTTGTGCATCCGCCCGGAAGGGAGCGGATGCGTAGGCCACGATTCCGCCGGAAAACATCGAAGGAAGAAGCGGTCTAGTTGGTGCCTTTACCGTGCTTCTTGATGTAGTCGACGGCGTCCTGAACAGTCTTGATCTTCTCGGCTTCCTCATCGGGAATTTCGAGGTCGAAAGCTTCTTCAAACTGCATGACAAGCTCGACGACATCGAGCGAGTCGGCACCCAGGTCCTCTTGAAAGGATGCAGTAGGGGTGACTTCGGCTTCATCCACCTGGAGCTGCTCGACGATGATCTGTTTTACTTTTTCTTCAACGGCCATTTCTTTCTCCTAAACTTTTTGGTTGGATCCCACGATACCTAATAAGAGTACAGGGAATTGCCGGGCTGGAGGCGCACAGTGGTGCGGCGGACTATTTACCCGAAATTCGAGTGTACTGAGGGGCTATGCCAGTGTAAAGCAGTGGAATCGGCACAGTGGACATTCCGCTGAATTTTTTGCCGGGACGTGGGCGGTAGGATAGGGCTGAGGCGGATTGGAAATGAATATGGCGGCTTGGATGGGAATGGCGGCGGTGGGGATGGTGGCGTTGCTGGCGGGTTGGTGGCTGGGGAGCCGTACTGCCAAGACTGCAGCCGATAGCGCAGCTGCGCCGATGGCGGAGGCGTTGCGCGAGAGCAAGGAAGAGACGGCGCGGCTGCGGCTGGAGCGGGAGCCACTGCTCGCGGAGCGGGCCGGATTCCAACAGCAGGCGGAGGAGTTGCGGCGGCAGAGTGAGGAACAGAAGGCGGAGCTGGGCGGTCTTCGACGGGAGTATGCGGCGTTGATGACGGAGACGACGCGCGTCCACGAACAACTGAAGGCAGGACAAGCGGCGCTGGCGAGTGAGCGCGAATTGCTGACGGCGTCGCGGGAGAAATTGACGGACACGTTCAAGAGCCTGGCCGGAGACATTTTGAAGGAGAACAACGCGCAGTTTCTTGGGATCGCGAATCGGGAACTGGCTGCGAAGGAAGAGTCGATTGCGAAATTGCTTTCTCCGGTGCGGGAGACGCTGGGCAAGATGGAGGTGCAGACGCAGCAGCTGGAGACCAAGCGGGCTGAGGCGTACTCCGAAGTGCTGACGGAGATAAAAAATATTCAAAAAACGCATGAGACGTTGCGACAGGAGACGACACAACTGGTGCAGGCGCTGCGTGCTCCGAAGGCGCGGGGCAACTGGGGCGAACTGCAATTGAAGCGCTGCATCGAGTTCGCGGGGATGGTCGAGCATTGCTCCTTCGAAGTGGAAAAGCACATGCGCGGCAATGACCTGGAGGCGGCGCAGCGTCCGGATGTGGTGGTGAGCCTTCCGAATGGACGGGCAATCATCATTGACGCGAAGACGCCGCTCGATGCGTATCTGTCGGCGATGAGTTGTGCGGATGAGTTGCAGAAGGTGGTACATCTGCAAGCGCATGCGACACGGGTGCGGACGCATCTGACGTCGCTCGGTGGAAAGCAGTACTGGCAGAGGTTTCATAACTCGCCGGATTTTGTAGTGTGCTTTTTGCCGAGCGAGGTATTGTTCAGCGCGGCGCTGGAGCAGGAGCCGGGGCTGATCGAATTCGGCAGTCAGGCGAATGTGATTCTGGCAACGCCGACGACGCTGATCGCATTGTTGAAGGCGGTCGCGTACGGATGGCAGCAGATGGAGATTACGCGCAACGCAATTGAGATCTGCAAAGCGGGGGAGGATCTTTATCGAAAGCTGGCGGGAACGCAGGACCACTTTACGAAGATGGGAAATGCGCTGAACAGCACAGTGAAGCATTTTAATAATCTGGTGGGCGCAGTGGAGGGACGGGGTAGCGTATTTTCACTTGCCGCGAAACTGCATGGGCTGAAGATTGGGCAGGAAGAGATTGCGGAAGTGATGCCGGTGGATGCGAGCACGCGTGGATTGCAGTCCGACCACTGGGGCGAGACGATTGCGCTGGCGGCGAGTGAAGAGTCGGCGGAGTAGCGACGGAGGACTATGTCGGAGAGCGGTGAAGCCAGCAAGAAAGAGCAGCATAAGATTGGGCGGATTGGGTGGTTGCGGGCGGCGGTGCTGGGGGCCAATGACGGCATCCTTTCTACGGCGAGCCTGGTATTGGGTGTGGCGACGGCGCATACTACGCACCACAATGTATTGATCGCCGGCGTCGCTGGACTGGTGGCCGGTTCGATGTCGATGGCGGCAGGCGAGTATGTCTCGGTCCACTCGCAGGCGGACACGGAGAGAGCGGAACTGCGGCTGGAGCGCAGGGAGCTAACGTCAGACCGCAAGGGCGAGCAGAAGGAACTGGCGGATATTTATGTGGATC
>JBBRCA010000257.1:0-3807 GCA_038205325.1 Terriglobales bacterium
TCCTCTCCGACCCATTTTACATATTCGGTGCAAGCGGGACATCCCACGGTACGCCTTTCAACTACGATACTCACGTGCCGGTGATCTTCATGGGCGCGGGTATTAAGGCAGGGGCTTATTACGATCGAGCGGCGGTGAACGATATCGCCCCGACACTGGCCAGCATTGTTGGCGTACCATTTCCCAGCGGGTCAGTCGGCCACGTGCTGAGTCAGATTTTCAAGTAGCGCAAGACGGAAACGTGGTGGTTCATAGCGGGGTCATCCGACACCGCGTCCAGAGACGACGGTGCAGGGATTTCGTCCCCATCCTCGACCATACCCTCGATATGAAATGCCAAAGCTTCGGCAGCTAGACGACGCGCCTCCTCCAGCGTCTTACCTGCCGTCACGCAACCGGGAAAGTCAGGGAAGCTCACTCCGAAATCGGATTCACGGTCTTTATGTAGATAAGCAATGTACTCCATATCTCTCTCCGCAGTCGCGCGCTATTAACGACCCGACTGTCCATGAAGCACTATTACACACCCTTTGCGCAACTCCCCTCGACCGCTAGCCGTTAGTGGCCGTCCGCGCCTTCGTGAATAAATGAAGTTACAGGAATAATCGGCACCCGGCGCGACCTTCAGAGAAGGTTGGCCAGATTACTTGTCTGCAGCCATGAGTGCAAAGAAATTGGACAAAAGGAAACTTCATATGATGCTTAGAACGATACAGACTGCCTTAGCCGCTGCGGGAATACTGAGCGCGTTAACGCTAAGCACGGCGTTTGCCCAGACCAGCGACGACAAAATGTCCCATGACAAGATGTCAGGCGACAAGATGACGGGCAAGAAAATGTCCCATCAGGAAATGATGGACAAGATGGAAAAGATGTCAGCCGACGACAAAGCGGCCATGTTCGACAAGATGGCCGCCAAAGACAAGATGGCTGCCATGAAAATGGGCGGACACGACACCAAGATGTCTCATCAGGAAACGATGGATATGATGGGCAAGATGTCGGCGCAAGAGAAAGCCGATATGTTCGACAAAATGTCGATGGATAAGAAAATGTCCATGATGCAAGGCGGCGCCATGATGCATAAAAAGATGGACAAAGACAAAATGGACAAGCCGTAAAAGCTACCAACGCAAACCGTTACTCGTATCTCAAGACTTCCGAGGGGTCCGCGCCCACTGCCCGGCGGCTTGGAATGAAACAAGCCAGTGTAGCGATTCCAAGCAGCACCGCCGCTACCGTGATGAACGTTGCGGGGTCGTACCCGCTCACTTGAAACAGCAGGCTGTTCAGCACGCGAGTCAACATCAGAGCGCCTAAAATTCCAAGCGCCAGCCCGGCCACTACCGGCCTTAAACCCTGGCTTAGGATCAACCGGTGGACGTCCGATCCCTCTGCTCCCAACGCCATGCGGATCCCAATTTCGGATCGCCGCTGGGCCACCATGTACGACACCACGCCATAGATTCCCAGGCTGGCCAACGCCAGCGCCGATGCGGCGAACAACAGCACCAAACCTAATTGAAAACGGCGCGGCGCAATGGAGTGCGACACCACTTGGTCCATGGTGCGCATCTCTCCCAGCGGAACGTCGGAATCTACTTCGCGCACGGCCGCCCGCAGCGCGGGCGCAGCGAGGACTGGGTCCATCGTAGTCCGCGCGACCAGCGAAAACTTCATGCGGCTGCGATACCAGTAGGGCACGTACACCAGCAGCCCGGCGGATTTTTGCAAGCTCGCAATCGGAATATCACCCACCACGCCCACCACTTCAAACGGAGCCTCCTTATCGTCGCCGCGGCGGAAGCGCTTGCCAATTGGGTTGTCCCCGTGAAAGAGCCGCTTCGCTACAGTGCCCGAGATCACGGCAGGTTGGCTGTTGCGGTCTCGATCCTCAATCACCCTGCCTTGCAAAATCGGGATCCCCATGGCTGCGAAATAGCCGGGGCTCACGAACCGGTAGTTGCCGATGGGGCGCTCCATAACCGCGCCGCCCCGCTCGCCTTCGACAGCAATCGCGTCGGCCCAACCTTCGCCTTCGAGCGGCAACACGCTGACCAGTCCAGCGGCTTTCACCCCGGGAATCGCGCGGATCTTCGGCAGCAGCGTGTCGAAAGTCTTGGCGCGCATGGCTTCTTCCTTGTAACGAGCCGCTGGAAGCGTGATGTCGGCGGCGAGCACGCTCGCTGTATCGAAGCCCTTATCCAGCTGCATCAAACGCACGAAGCTGTGCAGCAAGAGCCCGGCCGCGATCAGAAGCATCGCACTCAATGCAACTTCGGAAGCCACCAGCAAGTTCCGAACACGCAGCCCCTGCCCGCCCTCCGTACCCGACCGTCCGCCCGTGCGCAACGCGTCGGCCGGTTCAGCGCTCGACAACCGCCATGCAGGTAGAATCCCGGCCAGAACCCCGGTGAGCACCGTGAGCAGCAACCCGAACCCGAGCACCGTTAGATCAACGTGAACTTCAGCCAGGCGCGGTAAATCCACCGGGGCGGCCTTCACCAAAAGACTGACTCCCCAGTCTGCCGCTAAAAGTCCGAGCAAGCCCCCCGTGAACGAAAGCAACAGCGATTCGGTGAGCACGTGGCCAATCAGATCGCGCCGCGATGCGCCCAACGCCGTGCGAATAGCCGCATCCCTGCGCCGGGCCACGGCTCGCGCCAGCATCAGGTTTGCCAGGTTGACGCAGACGATCAGAAGCACCGCGCCCACTGCCGCAAGCAATACCAGCAGTCCGCGGCGGGACTGGCCCGTCATCTGTTCCTTCAATGGCGTGAGTGACGCCTTCAACTCAGTCCGGTCGGCTGCGTCCAACTGTGCCACCAACCGCGACTCGATCAGGTTCAGCTCGGCCACCGCTTGCTCGCGAGTGACGCCCGATTTCAGTTTTCCGATTGCCGCAAAGTTGAAATCGCCCATCAACCCAATGTCTTCCGCCTTAATCGCGATGGGCCTAAATACGTCTGCCTTGGGCTCCAGCGTGGCCAGCGTGCTTAAGTCATGATTGGCGAAAAAATGAAACGTGGGCGGAAGCACCCCGACCACCACGTGCGGAGTTCCATCCAAAAGAATGGTCTGGCCGATGATGCCGCGATTTGCCGAAAAGCGCCTTCGCCATAGAGCATCGGTAACAATGGCCACGTGGTTGTGACCTTGTATGTCCTCTTCCTCGAGAAAATTACGCCCGATGGCGGGCTGGACGCCCAGCATGGAAAAGCAGTTGGCAGACACGTAAGCCGCGGCGATCTGTTCCGGCTCGCCGGAACCGGTTAACGTCAGCCGCCTCGCATCAATGGCGGCCAATTGGTCGAACGACTTGGACTGTTTGCGCCACTCCATGAAGTGCCGCCCATTGACGGGAAAAGGCCCAAATTGACTGAGAAGCTTGGGAATAACCTCTTCAATGGTCACCAATCGGTCGGCATCGGAGTAGGGAACCGCCTGTAGCAGCACACTGTTGATCAGCGAAAATATTGCAGTGTTCGCCCCGATCCCCAGCGCCAAAGTAAAGACAGCCACGGCCGCAAAACCGCTGTCCCGCGTCAAGGTGCGCAAAGCATATCGAATCGCCATAACTTGGTTCTTAGTACGGCTATTATACGTTTTTGTTCCGAACGGCGGTAAAATAAGGTTCACTGGAGTACGCATGAGACCTTTGCGGAACCTTGGTTTGACGTTATTGGTGGCCGCGTCTTTAAAAGCCCAGACGCTCAGTCCCCGTGAGATATTTTATGGAGCCGCGCCGAGCGCGCCCAAGGCGCCTCGCACGCGCGTTAAGCCGAAGCCGGTGGTTCCCTCGAAACA
>JBBRCA010000258.1:0-3790 GCA_038205325.1 Terriglobales bacterium
CGCCAACGTTACTCGTGTACAACTTCGATCGCGGTGGGCCGAAACGGTAGCGAATCTCCGTCTGCATTTAGATGCATTCCGGCCAGTTGCCAACCTCGAACCAAACCTGCGATCAGTCTTGCTTCGCTGCTCGTTATTCTCTGTCCAACCGGTCGCATCGGCTACCGGCAACACAACGATCACTGCGAAATACGCTCACTGCGAAATATACCGGCTTCGTTCCTACAGCCGCTTCTTCGGCGCGCCTCAATTGCGGCGTCGCCTTCAACCCACTCCACCTTCGATACCATACTACGCCTGTCATCGCCTCTAACGCAATACAAGCCACGACACACTGATGTAGAAGCACGCAAAAAGACCGGGGGCCATCTCCCCTCCCCGGAAGATGACCCTGGTCCTTGACAACGGCCAGTCACTGGCCTCCCATAAGTGGCTCCCCAGACAGCGGAACCTATTCAGCGGGTGGCACCCCTCATTGGGTGGCGCTCATACCCCAGTACCCAGACGCCCGAATAGCTCGCTTCAATAAGAAAGCGCCCTGACGAACACCCTAACAAATGCAATCGCAGTGCCAAAAGAGAAACCCAACATATTCAATATCATGCGCCTATACGGCTTGTTTGAAACTCCCAAAAACGGACGGCCACCCAGCTACAGTTCCAGAATATGGAAGGTAGCACTTTGACTTTCAGACCCTACATGCCCCATCCCCTCGCCGCTATCGGCTATTGCTGTTTCTTGCTCCCGCATTGACCCCCTTCCAACGCTCTCCTATAATCGGAGTTAGCTGACCGACCCCGAGCCCGCAAAATCCTTTTCCGTGCTTCTCTCTGAGTTATCGAGGAGTCTAAAGAATTGGGCCACGCTGGCGGTGTCTCCCAAGCGGTGTCTCCCAAGACGCTCAATGGGTGTAGGAAGGCACGGAATAGACCGGCGAGGGCACCGGGCGCTCGGATGAGCGGGCAGCCAAGCCGAATTCTTGAATTAATTTCGAAGGAGTCTCAAACACCGCATGAAGCGCACTCTTGTTTTCGCCCTGGCCGCTGGCCTCGCTACCCCTCTCCTTGCAGCACAGACCGCGCCTGCCGCGGGTGCGCCTGCCGTTGCTTCCGTCCCCCAAGCCAACCCCACCAAGGTCGCCATCATCGTCTTTGAGCAGGCCGTCGTTGCCACCAACGAAGGTCAACGCACCATGCAGGGCGTGCAGAAGAAGTACGAGCCGAAGAAGGCCCAGATCGACGCCGCCGGGGCCGAGATCGACCAGCTCAAGAAGCAGGCCGCAGCCTTGCCCGCCAACGCTCCCGATGAGCAGCGCGCGAACCTGATTAAGTCCATCGACATCAAGGAAAAGCACCTCAACAGCGACGCTGAAGAGGCCTCCAATGCCTATCAGGAAGATCTCCAGAAGGCCTACGGCGTGGTCGCGCAAAAGGTCGGCCAGACGGCCGTGAAATACGCGCAGGACAACGGCTTCACGTTGCTGATGAACGTAGGCGGCTCGCAGAACGCGCCCAACCCGGTGCTGTGGTTCGATGCTCCGAAAATGGACGTCACGCAGGCCGTCATCAACGCATACAACGTCAGTTCGGGAATCGCCGCTCCGACGCCTTCGGCACCCACCGCCGCCGCCCGTCCGCGCCCTGCGGCCCCACGGCCGACGACTCCTGCGACCACCACGCCGAAGAAGTAGCTTTTACAGGCTCGTAGTGAAAATGGAGGCCTTCGGGCCTCCATTTTCTTGCCCCGAGCAGCCTGTTGTTACGATCCTTGAATGATGCCTGCACTCGAAACTTCCCGTTTGTTGTTGCGCCCGCTTGTGCTTGCTGACGCCGAGCAGGTGCAGCGCATCTTCCCGCGTTGGGGAGTGGTCGAGTTCCTGAACGACCGCGTCCCCTGGCCCTATCCCGACGACGGCGCACTCGCCTATTGCCGCGACTTTGCGCTACCGGCCATGGCACGCGACGAAGAGTGGCACTGGACGCTGAGGCTCAAGACCGACCCGGCGACGATCATCGGTGCCATCGGCCTGTTCGCGGGCGAGAACAACAATCGCGGCTTTTGGCTGGGAGTACCGTGGCAGCGTAAGGGCTTGATGAGCGAAGCCGTCGAGGTGGCGACCGACTTCTGGTTCAACGATCTCGACTTTCCGATTCTGCGAGTTGCGAAAGCTGTCGCCAATACCGGCTCTCGCCACATCTCGAAAACCAGCGGCATGCGTGTCGTCGCCGTGGAAGAAAAAGACTACGTCGGCGGACGCTTCGCCACCGAAATCTGGGAGATCACGGCGGAAGAGTGGCGACGTCGCCGCGTGCCACCGCCGAAAATATAGTGCCAACGGCGCAATCTAGGCTAGACCGAGTTCAAATCTTCTATGTTCAACACGGTTGTCATCTCGACCGAAGGCGGCGTACGTTGTCGCCATAGTGGAGAGATCGCAGCATTTGCCGTTACGTGTTCTTTCTCTCGGTACAGCTTATTCCGTCTGCCAACTGCCAGGCCTAAAACATAGAGCTAATTTCTGGATAGCTCACCGCATCGTCGGCGAATTTAAACGTCCCGTGGTCTTTCATCTCTCGTGCCGCACGGAGAAACGCGCCCAGCGCCGCGCGTGAAAGCGCGCTCCCGACACTGACGCGCTTGACACCCATGGTCGACAGCTCAGCCAAACTGACCTCCATACCGGGCAGTCCCACGATGACGTTCAGCGGACGGTCCACGGAACTCAACACCGCCGCAATATCGTCCTTGCGCTTCAGCCCGGGCGCAAACAGCACATCCGCTCCCGCCTCTTGATACGCCTGTAGCCGCTTGATGGTGTCCTCTAAATCCGCGCGGTCCACAAGATAGTTTTCCGCACGCCCCGTCAACGTGAAGTCGAACGGCAGCGCTCGGGCCGCCGCTGAAGCCGCCGCAATCCGATCGACCGCTGCTGCGAGTTCGTAAATCGGCGCGTCGGGCTGCCCAGTCGAGTCCTCGATCGACCCTCCCGCAGCCCCCGCAGCCGCAGCCAGTCTGATAGTTTCTGCCGCGACCTCCGGGGCATCGCCAAAGCCATTCTCAAGATCGGCGCTGACGGGCAAGTCCGTCGCCGCTGCAACGTCCCGCACGTGGGCAATCATGCGGTCGCGTCCCACCGCATTGTCTTTCATGCCGAGCGAGAAAGCGTAGCCCGCACTGGTCGTCGCCAGCGCTTCGAATCCAAGCCCTGCCAGCAACCGCGCTGTACCCGCGTCCCACGGATTGGGAATGATAAATATGCCATCGCGTTGATGCAACGCGCGAAACGCCCGGCCTTTTTCCATCTGAGTTTTCATAGTGGCATCATGCTCCTTTTCCTAGCGTCGAGGGAAAACCGAATGTGCCATCGACGATCTCGAGGAACGTCCTCTCCTCGCGCAGCACGAGCCGCTTCGACTGCGCCAGGGCAAAGTTCTGCCGCGCTTCGGGGTCGGACCTCAAGCGCGCGCGATACGCCTCATAGCTCGCCAGGCTGTCGAACGCAATCAATCCCCAAGCCACGTCGTTGGTGCCTTCGAGCGGCAGAAAATATCCCACCAGATGTCCACCGCAACGTGGAATGATGCGTCCCCAGTTCTCCGCATACTGCTTGAAGGCGTCGCGCTGAAAGGGGTCGATTAGATAGCGGATAAAGCATGTGATCGTCATAATTCGCTCCGTAAGATGCGCCGCGAATCTATACTAGCGGACCCCGTGGATCGCCTCGGGGCGCTTCAACCCAAGCCGCGCCGTCCACGCCCCAATCGCTCCGACGAGCGCTCCCATCACCGGC
>JBBRCA010000259.1:0-3773 GCA_038205325.1 Terriglobales bacterium
ACGCGCCAGATTGTCTCGACGTGCGCTGCAGCCTTTGGGCTCCTGACCTTCCTTCCTTTCTTTCCGATCGTCGTACTGCTCGTCCGGCTATCCTCAAAAGGTCCCATCTTCTTTCGGCAAACCAGGGTCGGTGTGGCCGGACGCAACTTCGAGGTGGTGAAGTTCCGCACCATGTTTACTGACGCCGAAGCTGGAGGAGCCAAATGGGCGACGAAAAACGATCCGCGCGTTACGAAATTCGGCATGTTCATGCGGAAGACCCGCATCGACGAGATTCCGCAGTTGTGGAATGTGCTTAAGGGCGATATGGGCTTTGTCGGGCCGCGTCCGGAACGGCCGGAATTCGTTCCAATGCTGGCGGAGCATCTGCCCTTCTACTACCTGCGGCATCTCATTCGGCCAGGGCTGACAGGGTGGGCTCAGGTCCGTTACGGATATGGAGCCACGCTGGCAGAGACCCGCGAAAAGCTTGAGTACGACCTGTATTACGTCAAGCACATGTCACTCGGACTTGACCTGCTCATCATGTTCGAAACGGTTAAGACGATCCTGCGCCGACGCGGCGCCCAGTAATCAGACGCTCTTCCCCAGCGGGATCATGGATCTGAACAGGCGCAGCATGGCTACTCGCCTGAGTCACGCGTCTCAGACCCGCTTCCCCGAGCATCCTCTTGTCGAAGGCTGCCGCCGTTCGGGCGAACGCTGCAACTCGAGCTTAGGCAACGTCTTCAAGAGAGATCCAAATCGGGCGCACGGGCTAAGCCGTCAGTGCGACCTCGGTGTTTGTTCTGGCGTGCTCCGCGAGATACCACGCTACCGTCTTCTCTAAGCCTGCGTGAAAGTCCGCCTGGGGTTGGTAGCCCAACTCCCTGGCGGCACGCTCGACGCTCGCAAGCGAATGTTGCACATCCCCGGTACGCGCAGGACCGTACTTCGGCTTGCTCTTGAAGTTCAGGATTGTTGCCAAGGCGGCGTAAAGATCGTTGAGCGTGTGGCTATGCCCGGTGCCTACGTTGAAGACCCGGCCTGTGGCAAATTGCTTCGGCGCGGTGCATGCGGCCAAGTTGGCATTGACGGCGTTCGCCACGAAGGTAAAGTCGCGGCTGGTCGACCCATCGCCGTTGATGACCGGGGTTTCGCCTGCCATCATCTTGTAGATAAATTGCGCAATCACGCCCGAGTAGGGGCTATCGGCAGCCTGGCGCGGGCCAAAAATATTGAAATATCGCAGGCAAACCCCTTCCATGCCGTAGACCTTGCAGAAGGCCTGGATGTAGTACTCGCAGGTTAGTTTCTGCACCGCATAGGGAGAGAGCGGCTGCGGCATCATCTCTTCGTGCTTCGGCTGCGTCGGCTGGTCACCATAGGCCGATGAAGAAGCAGCATAGACGATCCGCTTGACGCCCGCATCCCGCGCCGCGAGCAGGACATTCAGCGTCCCGTTGACGTTCGACTCATGCGACGTCAGCGGGTCGTTGACTGAGCGCGGAACCGAAGCCAGGGCTGCCTGGTGCAGCACATAGTCGACGCCGTCGCATGCAGCGCGCATCGCGGCGATATCCTGAATATCCGCCTGTTCAAACGTGAGCGATGAACGGATGTCGGCGAGGTTTTCCAAGCGGCCCGTCGAGAGGTTATCGATACCTCTCACCTCGTGCCCTTGCTCCACCAAAGTGTGCGCAAGCGTCGATCCGATAAAGCCGGCAATTCCCGTAATCAAGTAGCGTGCCATTTATCCCCCGAAGCCAATGCCGTCGTACTTCCCGACAAGCCTGCGTGCTCTCCAGCCATTCTAAGCGAGGACGGTTCGATTCGAACCTCCCCGGAACGATTCGCGCGATACGACAAATGGGGCACGGGCTGCGGCGGTTCTTTATGCCGGCGGAATGCAATAATAAGCCGACATGTCGACTTCCACACTCTCCCCAGCACTGCCCTCCTTTCCGCAGCTTGCGGCACAACGTCTCGATCGCCTGAAGGCACGCAACGCCTCCATTGGAGTCATCGGACTTGGCTACGTCGGGCTCCCCTTGTCGCTGCTATTGGCCGAGGCCGGCTTCAAAGTGACGGGATTCGACATCGACCAGAAGAAAGTGAGCGACCTCGAAGCGGGCCGATCGTATATATTCCGCATCCCGGAGACCGAGATCCAAACCGCCCTGAGCCAGGGCTTTCACGCGACCACCGACTTCTCGCAGCTTGCGACGCAGGACGCCATCCTGATGTGTGTTCCCACGCCGCTGACGGGGCATCGCGAACCCGACCTGAGCTATATCGAGCTGACTGCGAAGTCCACCGCACCGTGGCTGCAGCCGGGCCAGCTTGTCGTCCTCGAGAGCACCACCTATCCGGGAACGACCGAGGACGTGCTGATCCCGCTGCTCGAAGCCGGCAACAAACTTGGGCTTAAGGTGCAGACCACCGGCGCCCCCGCCGAGGACGGCGTCTTCTATGTTGCCTTCTCCCCCGAGCGCGAGGACCCAGGCAACACAACCGTCGCTCGACACGATATTCCCAAGGTTGTCGGCGGCCATGAGCCCATCGCGACGGAGCTTGCCGCGGTCCTGTATGAAGGCATCTTCACGCGATCGGTGCGCGTCTCGACGACCCGTGTGGCCGAGATGACCAAGCTGCTTGAAAACATCTACCGCTGCGTCAACATTGCGCTGGTCAATGAACTCAAGGTGCTCTCTTTGCGCATGGGCGTGGACATCTGGGAGGTTATTGACGCGGCCTCTACCAAGCCGTTCGGCTTCCATCCCTTCTATCCGGGTCCGGGGCTCGGTGGCCACTGCATCCCGATCGATCCGTTCTATCTCAGCTGGAAGGCGAAGGAATACGATTTCAACACACGCTTCATCGAGCTTGCGGGCGAGGTGAACGAAGCCATGCCGGATTTTGTTGTGCAGCAGGTAGCCAAGGCGTTGAACGGTCAGAAAAAGCCTGTCAATGGCTCAAAGATCCTGATGCTCGGCATGAGCTACAAGAAAGATATCGACGACCTGCGCGAATCGCCTTCCTTGACCATCATCGAATTGCTGCGCGGCGAAGGCGCCGAGGTTCTTTACAACGATCCATACCATCCCAAGGTCGGTCGTGGACGCCACTACAACCTGAACATGACCTCGACGCCACTCGACAATCTTGGCCAGTACGACTGTGTCCTCATTGTGACCGATCACACCGACTATGACTATGCGCACATCGTCGCCGAATCGAAGCTTGTGGTCGACTCGCGGAACGCCACCAAAGGCATCAAGGCATCGCACGTGGTGCGCTGCTAAGGCAGACGGACAGGAGCGGGTCCGCCGGCTCCGGTCGCCAGGGACTGCGGAGCACCTTCAGCGGCCACGTACCCTCTTCACAGGGGCGGGCCATAAGTACACGATCGCAAGCCGTTCGCCGCCTATAACGGAATCGCCAAGGGCACGATTCGGTCGAGCGCCGTGATCGCAAGTGCGAGAGCCTGTCCTGTCTGGGTATACGCGCCGAGCCTATCCATCCTGGCTGCCGCTTCTTCAAAGCGCTCGAAGGCGATGAGACGGGCAATCTGCATCATCTCCTGGTGGAATTGAAGGTGGTGCCTCGCAAGTTCACGAAACGCCGGATGATTTTGTAGGGCGACGTTCGCGGGCGAAGAGATCCAGCGCCCGATGGAGCATCGATGAGGATATTCGATCCAGTCTAACTGCTCCTCTGTCAGTTGCTCGCGCGTGATGACTGCCAACTGCAGCGCGATCTTCCATTGCACATGTCTTGCAATGGCCTGCCTT
>JBBRCA010000260.1:0-3716 GCA_038205325.1 Terriglobales bacterium
GGCCTGCGTGCTCCGGCGGTCATCGCGGTAGTAAAGGACGTGATGCTCTACATCATGGTCATCGCCACCCTGATCATCCTGCCGTGGAAGCTGGGGGGCTATGCCCGGGTGTTCGCGCTGGCGAATCAGGCGCTCGCGGCACACACTCCGGCGGCGACGATTTTTCTGAAGCCGTCGCAGTATCTGGGCTACTCGACTCTCGCGCTTGGCAGCGCCATCGCGCTGATGCTCTACCCGCACACCGCGACCGCCGTCCTCTGCGCGAAAAGCGGCAACGTCATCCGCCGCAACGCCGCGTTGCTGCCCGCTTACAGCTTTCTGCTTGGTCTGGTCGCGCTGCTGGGCTTGGTCGCGCTGGCGGCGGGGGTGGCCACGAAAGATACCAGCTCGGCGGTTCCACTATTGTTGCTCAAAATGTTTCCGGAGTGGTTCGCCGGTTTCTGTCTGGCGGCGATTGCGGTGGGAGCGCTAGTTCCGGCGGCGATCATGTCCATCGCCGCGGCGAACCTTTTCACGCGCAATCTGCTGGGGGAGTTCAAGCGCACCAAACTCACCAATCGCGGCGAATCCACCACCGCCAAACTGGTTAGCCTGGCGGTAAAGTTCGGCGCGCTCGCCTTTGTGTTGAAGCTGGATACGAAGTACGCCATCGAGCTGCAACTGCTGGGCGGCATCTGGACAACGCAGCTATTTCCCACTGTCGTGCTCGGACTCTTTACGCGCTGGATGCGGCCCTGGGCACTGCTCGCAGGATGGGCCGCAGGGATGTCCTGGGGAACCTGGATGGCCGCGCCCCACGGGTTCAGCAGCGTCGCGTCGGTGTACCCGCTGCACATCTTTGGCGAAACCTACGCGATGTATGCCGCTCTTCCCGCGCTGCTGCTGAACCTGGCTGTCAGCGCAATTTTAACGCTCATCCTGCGCGCTGCGGATTCGAGAGCCGACGTAGACGCCACACAAGCCGAAGACTACGCCTGACCGAATCTGCTGCGTCTTTTGCTCGCTTTTCTTTTGTCATCCCCGCAGGGAATCTGTTCCTGCTAATCGTTATTACTGCTTAGCGATCTCGACATCGATGCTGATCTTGACATTGTCGCCCAGCAGCGGGGACGGGAACTTGCTGCCGAAGTTGAAGTCAGTGCGCTTCAGCGTGCCGCTGGCGGAGAAGCCGCTCATGACCTTGCCGTTCTTCTGCGTCTGCGGCGGCGAAGGTCCTTCAAGGTCGAGCGTTACGGGCTTGGTCACGCCGTTCAGCGTTAGATCGCCGACCAGTCGCAGCTTCCCGCCGGTCTTGGTCACGGCAGTGGATTTGAAGGTCATCGTAGGATTTTTCTCAACGTCGAAGAAAGCATCAGACTTCAAATGTTTGTCGCGCGCTTCGTTCGACGTGTTGACGGTCGTGGTGTCCATGGTGGCCGACACGGTCGATTTGGTCATGTCCTTCTCATCCAGGACGACAGTGCCTTTGACCCCCGTGATCGTGCCGCGCACGTTGCTGACGCCAAGATGCCGAATCTTGAACTCGGTGCTGGAGTGCGCTGGGTCGATGGTCCACGTCGATGTTTGCGCATAGGCTCCCACGCACAACATCGAAAGTGCGACCACTGCAAAACCTGAAAACTTGCTAATGCGCATGATGTTTTCCTTACCTCTCACGTCGTGAAAAAGTACGTTGCTCAACATCGGATGAGGAAGCCCGTACGCGCGATGCAGGAAATTTCGTGCGGCGTCCTATTCGGTCATACTGGCGTGGTGCCTCACATCAGCGCCGCTGACCCAGAAAATAACGTCCTCGGCGATGTTGGTGGCGTGGTCCCCCACGCGCTCCAGATTGCGCGAAATGATCAGCGTGCTTAAGGCCTGGGGTGTGAGTTCGGGCCTTTCCCGGATCAGCGCGCTGAGCGTCTGGAAGGCCTGGCTGTTCATCTCATCGACCTGGTCGTCAAGCAACAAAACAGACCGAGCCATCTCGACGTTGCCCTCGATGAAAGCCTGTAGCGCCTTGCGCACCATGGCCGCCGCCAGCGACGCCATGCGGGGAATGTCGATGGGAAGATCGACATGGTCGTACTCCTGCATCTCTCGGACCTTTACGGCGATGTTGACCGCCTGATCGCCGACACGCTCAAGATCGGAGTTGATGCGAATGACGGAAAGGATGAACCGCAGATCCACGGCCATTGGCTGCTCCATGGCCAACAGGTCGATGGCGGCCTGGTCGATTTCGCGTTCGAGGCGATTGATGGCCGGCTCCGCCAGCAGCACCAGTTCGCACGCGCTCAGGTCGCGCGTCGTGTAAGACTCGGTCGCGCGCTGGATCGCCTGCTCCGCCATGCCCGCCATCACCAGCAGGCGCTGCTTCAACTCATCCAAACTCTGCTGGAACCTTTTGCGCATCATCCAAACCTCCCGGTAATGTAGTCTTCCGTCCGCTTGTCCGCGGGAGCGGTAAAAATTTTCTGCGTCGCATCGAACTCAACCAATTGCCCCAGCAGGAAGAAACCTGTCTTTTCCGCGACGCGCGCGGCTTGCTGCATGTTGTGGGTCACGATGACGATGGTGTACTCAGCCTTCAATTCGAAGATCAGGTCTTCAATCTTCGAGGTGGACATGGGATCGAGCGCGCTGGCGGGCTCATCCATCAGCAGCACTTCGGGGTTGACGGCGAGCGCGCGAGCGATGCACAACCGCTGCTGCTGGCCGCCCGAAATCGCGGCCCCGGATTTCTTCCTGTAAACGTCCTTGACCTCTTCCCACAGCGCGGCTTGCTGCAGGGAATGCACAACGATTTCATCCAACTGCCGCTTGCCCGGAGAGCCGTTCAGTCTCACTCCGCTGGCGACGTTTTCATAAATCGACATGGTCGGAAACGGGTTTGGCCGTTGGAAAACCATGCCAATCTTGCGGCGCACTTCGACCGCGTCAAGTTCTTTGTAGATATCTTCGTCGCCGACCCGCACAGACCCTTCGACTCGGCCTCCCGGATGGGTCTCGTGCATACGGTTCAGGCAGCGCACGAAGGTCGATTTGCCGCACCCCGACGGGCCGATCAACGCAGTGACGCGGTTGGCCGGGATGTGCAGACTCACGTCCTTGAGAGTGTGAACCGGGCCGTACCACGCGTTCAGGTCCTCGACTCGAATGTCGACTCCCACTCACTGCCTCCGGGGTGCAACGTTGCGGCGAATCGCTTGTCCGCCCGCTTCCCAATGGTATAGCGCGCTCCAGATGCGCAGCGGCCCTTCGCCATAGCAAAGGGCCGTCCTCGCATTTGCGCCCGCAAATCCCTACGGGATGTAGTAGCGCATCCCGACATGGAACATATTGTCGAGTGCGCGCGGATTGCTGGGCGTCGTCGCGCTGCTCACGCCTGACCACAGATTGCGCTGGAGGTAGCTGTAGGTGAATTGATACTGAAGACGCCCATACTTGGGAGTGTTTACCGCGCGATAGGTGAATCCGATCACGCCCTCCTGGATGTAGCGTGTGGGCGAAGCGCAACTGGACGGGGCGATTGACCCAGCCGAGCCGCCCGCGTTCGGTGGAGGCGTCGGCAAGTTGTAGCAGCCTGTATCGTTGAGATTCGGTGCGCCGTAGCCGATGAGCGCGCCCGTCTGGGTCCTGTAGACCGTGCGCTGCGCATACTCGCCGCCGTAGTAGGCGTAGGCGTCGATCTTCGGCGTGGGATGCGTTTCGAGGCTGAACAGACCGTGGTA
>JBBRCA010000261.1:0-3706 GCA_038205325.1 Terriglobales bacterium
GAGGAATCCGTTTTGAGCGAAGAGAACCGGGTTGCCGGAAAGATTCGATACGACGGCCCGGCCATAGACGCCGTAGCCGAGGCGCACGAGGCGCTTGTCCTGCACGAGAGCGCGCAGGACACGTAGGACCTGATCGTCACCGCCAAGATCGCGGAACTCGCGCGGCAAGAACACATCTTCACTGCGTTTCCTAGCGATCCGAGTCTCGATTTTCTCCCGCAATGTCTTTTGTTCGCGCATGTCAGCTGCCGTGCAAAAACCCGACATCTTTAGTATACAAAAACCCGACACCACGCGCGTTCGTAACAAACCCGGCCAACAAACCCGTAAATCTTCCAACTCGCCTGAGTATTAGTTGACAGGAGCGCAAACGCGCTTCTGAACACCAGACATCGGGCAGGCCGCCAGAAGCGGGACTCATTGTGGGTGCTGGACATTGGGTCGAGCAACCACACCTGCCCCACCTGTGTCCACACCCGCATGTCTTTCGCCGGGCTGCCGGGCCCTCGGAGGTAGTCCATGCAAGACGACGAGAAACCCAAAGTTGACGAGGCCATCAAGGAGATTGCCGCCCTGCTGGCGGCGGCGTGTGAGCGACGTACCGGCATCCGGCGCGTTCACGCGGCGCCCGAGCCGCTTCCGTCAACAGAAGAACTTGCTATTCCGGGCGAGCGGAGCGTTCATGAACTGACGTTGACGCGTCGGAGAGAGGAGTCATCCAGATTATGAAGAAACAAGGCAGGATGCCAGAAACCAAGGAATTGGCGGGGATGAACGCCCGGCAGTTGCAGTCCGTACACGAGGATTTATTCGGGGCGAAGCATGCAATCGCGAACTGTCAGCACCTGCGACGAAAGATCGCATGGCACTTGCAGGCGGCGAGAGACGGAGGTCTTTCGGAGTCGGTCCGGCAATACGCCCTCGACATCGCGCGCGGCGTGGAATTGCGACTGCGCATCGCCGACAACGCCGAGCGTCGATCCTCCAAAATCCCACTGGATCGGGCGATAACAACGATGGTGGTTCAGCAGGGGCTGGACGGCCGCATTCCGTTGCCGGGCAGCTTGCTCATGCGGAAGTATAAGAACGAAACCATCGTCGTAAAGGTCCACAACGAAAGGAGCTTCGAATACGACGGTCGGCGGTTCACTTCGCTGAGTGCGATCGCGGGCGAGATAACCGGTACGCGCTGGAATGGCTTCGCGTTCTTCGGGATCGAGAAAGGGGCCCGTCATGCGAAATAGCAAGAGACCGACAGGAAACAGCGACGGGTTGGTTTCGAAAGGAGGTGTTCGCTGCGCGATCTACACGCGGAAATCCACGGACGAAGGTCTCGATTCGGACTTCAACACTCTCGACGCCCAGCGGGAATCTGCCGAAGCATTCATTACGAGCCAACGGCACGAAGGCTGGATTCCGCTACCCCACAAATACGACGACGGCGGCTACACCGGTGCCAACATGGATCGCCCGGCGCTGAAGCGGCTGCTGGACGATGTCAAGACCGGTGCCGTAGACTGCGTGATCGTCTACAAGGTGGACCGGCTCTCGCGATCGCTGCTCGATTTCTCGCGGATCATGGAGGTCCTGGACAAGCACGGTGCGACCTTCGTGTCGGTGACCCAGCAGTTCAATACGACCAGTTCCATGGGTCGCCTGACCCTGAACGTACTGCTCTCGTTTGCACAGTTCGAGCGGGAGATGATCTCGGAGCGAACGCGCGACAAGATGAGCGCGGCGCGGCGCAAGGGTAAATGGGTGGGAGGCAATCTGGTTCTCGGCTACGACGTCGCGCCGCAGCGCGGCACAATCGTGGTGAATCAGGAAGAAGCCCAGCGCGTGCGCGAAATCTTCAAGCTCTACCTCGAACTTGGATCGCTGATCCCGGTGGTGGAAGAACTGGACCGCCGCGGGTGGCGGATGAAGGCGTGGACTACGCAGAAAGGCCGACAGGCGGGCGGCAAGCCTATAGCAAAGAATAACCTCTACAACCTGCTTACGAACATGATCTACGCGGGCAAAGTGGATTACGACGGTCAGGTCTACGAGGGCGAACAGGAGCGTATCGTTGAGGACGAAGTCTTCAACAAGGTCCAGAGCGTCCTGACCCGGAACGGTCGGCGTGGCGGCAGAAATCTTGGCAACAAACATGGCGCGCTACTGAAAGGGCTGGTGCGTTGCGCCAGTTGCGACGTTGGCATGATTCACACCTACGTCAACAAGAAGAATCGGATCTACCGTTACTACGTGTGCATCAAGGCTCACCAGCGGGGCTGGGCGCAATGCGAGACGCGGTCTGTATCGGCTCCCGCAATCGAGAACGCGGTCGTGGAGCAACTCAGGGGAATTGGGCGCAATCCGACCCTGCTGCGCGAGGTTCTTCGCCAACTGCGTGAACATCGGGACCGGAGATCAGCGGCCATCGAAAGAGAGAAGTCTGATTCTGGCCAGGAACTCCGGAAGACCGCGCAGGAAATCAAGGATGCCGTTTCGATGTGCGGCGGCGTCGGCATTTCATCCGGTGCCACGGCGAGGCTGGCAGACCTTCAGGATCGGACATCACGCTTGAATAGTCGATTCGCCGACCTTAGCCTGCAACTGGCTGTCATCGAGGCTGAACACGTCGACGCGCAGGACGTGGAGGCATCACTGCATGAATTCGATCCGCTTTGGGAACAGTTGTCGACGTGGGAGCAGGAGCGGTTTATCGCAACGCTGGTCGAGCGCGTCGAGTATGAGGGCAAGACCGGGACGGTAACGCTCGGGTTTCGCTCACGGGGCATCAGAGACCTATGCAACTGGACTCCAGCCGTAAAGGAGAAACACGAAAATGCAGGACAGCGCAGCTAACATTCAATTCCGCCTGAAGACGACGGCGCGGACTCCGGGCGAGCAAGGGCGTTCAGACGCGCCCGCTGATGGCAGGGGCAAGTTGCCTCGGGTCACACAGGTCATGGCGCTGGTCATTCAGTTCCAGGACATGATTCAGCGGGGAGAAGCGCGGGACTACGCCGACCTTGCCCGGCTCGGTTGTCTGACCCGCGAACGGATGAGCCAGATCATGGAACTGGTCTGGCTCGCCCCGGACATCCAACGGGAAATTCTGGAGTTCAAGGCCGATGTGCAGAGGTTCCCGATCAGCGAACTCGCCGCACGGAGGGTGGCCGCCGAGCTGGCTTGGGAAGACCAGCGAGAGGCGTGGCGCAAGTTGAAGCAGCACAGCCATTTAGGCTGAATGAAACTCTTCGGGCTTTTCCTCATGAAATTCACGGGGGAGGCCTGTCAACTGCCTAAATCATTCTTAGAATGAATCGTTTAACCTGTGGAGATTTTCGCCTTTTATTCGCCATGGTATGCTTGCGTCGTATTCATCGCAGATGAATCCCAGATTGGGCTCCCTGGGGATAGAAACCTGGCCGTCGCCGTACGACCGAGTTGAGAGCAATCCAGACTACCGGAGGCTACCTGTGCCAGCATTCTTCGACCTACCTTCATTCATCCGCCGCGTTTCAAATCCTCTGCTCGAACGCTTCTTTTCGGACACCGAGGCGTTCACCGATTTCGACTGGAAGTCCGTCAGCGAACGAAAAACCGGACCCATCCTGCAGTGCTTTAATCTGAGCACCCCGGAGCAGCGGCAAAAGTCCTTTGAGATTTTCCGCCACGCGGAATCCCTGGCAACCCCGATGGGGACGCAGATGCTCAT
>JBBRCA010000262.1:0-3682 GCA_038205325.1 Terriglobales bacterium
TTTCGATCTTGACCGCGTCGAGATCCTCCTCCTCCACCAGCACGTACTGGTTCTTGGCAACCGCGTAGCCTTTGACCTGATCCTCTCCCGCCACCTCGTCGCCGGTGTCGGGATCGATGTAGATGCGCTTGACCTTGTTGCCCGTCTTGCGGTTGATCGTATTGAAGGAGATGCGCTCCGACGTGCTTGACGCCGGGTAGAGCGCGACCGCACAGGAAACCAGCGACAGCTTGAGATAGCCCTTCCAATTCGCTCTCGGCGCCATGATGACCCACCTACGCAAAGCAACACGCACGCCGTCAGGTGCATCCGCAGAGGCGACCTGACGTGGCCGGGGGCAATCCCGAGCCGGCTAATGTCCCGGACCTTACAGCCGTATTCATTTACGGTCGGTTGCGGAGACTCAGTCGGCGGCAGGTAGCGAATCGCCTGAAGGAGCTTGGTGGGAAGCTGACCCGTGGCGCGCTGAGCGCAACAACAATCGTCTTGTCCTCTGCGTCGGCGGGCGACTGCCTGGACGCGCTTGGCCGCCTGAACCTCCCCTTCCCCGCTGTACGTGGGCGAGTGGTTTCCGAGGGCGCCTTCATGCGCCGGATCGGGAGCCTAGCCGACCAGCCCGAGCGCGGCAAGGGACCGTACGCCTTGGAGGACGTGGCGCGACTGTCGGGTCTGTCCGTTGAGGCCTGTCTGAGCTTAACCACGTTCGACGTCTTGTCGTCCGCCGGTGGTTTCTATGCCTATCAGGATCTGGCGGCTGCCAAGCAGGCGGCGCAACTGGTTCAGCAGGATGTGTCGATGCTGTCCATCATCCGAGCGGCCGGCGAACTCGGTGCACGGGGGCTCCGCCTTTCTCAGGTTCGCCTTGTCGAGGCGCCGTGGGGTGGGATCGTTCAGCAGATCGGTGGCACGATGGCGCGGCTGGATGGCCAACTTGCCTTAGTTTTGGGGGAGCGGACCGAAAGCGCCGAGAAGTGCTTCGCGGAAGCTGAGCGGTGCGATGAAGGTGGGGACCTCGACGGGGCCGAGCGATGGTATTCGCGCGCCGAGCAGATCGACCGGACGGACGCAGTCATTCCGTTCAATCGCGGCAACGTGCTCGTCGGGCTCTCCAAGGTGCCTGAGGCCATGATCGCGTTCCACCAGGCCCTGCGACGGGATTCAGAGTTCGCCGAGGCCGCTTTCAACCTCGCAGGCCTGTACGAGGCCACGGGCCAAGCCGAAGAGGCGCTGCGTTTCTACAGGCAGGCCATCAAGGCCCATCCGACCTATTCCCAGGCGATCTACAATCAGGCGCGCCTTCTCACGCAGCGTGATCGATTCAGCGACGCCCTGCCTCTCTGGGACCGGTTCATCGAGGTCGCGCCGGACGATCCGGACATCGGCCACGCCCGGCGCTTGGCACTGCTCTGCCGAATGGAAATGGGCGTTCGCTGAGGAGAACCGAGCATCGTAGCCGTGCTCGCTGGTGGAAAAGCCGCTGCGGGCGAATTGAAACGCCCGGTCCCACCATCGCCTCGGATAGCAAGCCGCCCGACGCGTAGCAAGCAGGAGTTGCCAGCTTATCCGCGCAATTGGAGCTATCGCGAGGCGGCGCAGATCACGATTGCCACGCAAGGATCTCGGGCGCGCCGAGGCAGAAGAGGACCCGAAGCCTTGGAACGGGCAAATCGAGCCAACGTCGCGCTCAAATCGGGCATTGATTCCGTCCTCAGGGCAAGTAGGTTGCATGAGTGCTCTCGGGAGGGAAATCGGATGCGCTTACCTTTGACGGCTATCGCCGTTGTCAGCCTAATCTCACTGGCAGCTTGCTCGAAGGGAGATCAAGGACAGCAAGGCCCCCCTGGACCACCAGGACCCGTCGGCTCTCAAGGACTGCCGGGACCGGTAGGACCGGCCGGTCAGGCGGGACCTATCGGCCCACCCGGGCCACAAGGAAGTCCGGGACCAAAGGGCGAAGCAGGCGCCGCGGGACCGGCCGGACAGGGAGTGGAAGGGCCTCCAGGACCCAAAGGCGATGCCGGACCCATGGGTCCACCCGGTCCCCAGGGTAACAAGGGCGAGCCCGGTCCTTCTGGACCCATCGACAAAGGAGATTCTGGGGCGGTCGCTCCGAAATTCGCCTTTACGCTTCGCAAATTCAATGCAGACCAGGGAAAGCCGGTCACCGGACAGTGCGAAGCGGGAGAACAGCTTGTTGCTGTAAACTGTTCGACGGCTGCGACCATTTCCGATGACAACAGCAGCGCAATATGTAGCGCGCCAAGCGACAGTCAGACTTCAGCGCATCTGGCGATTACGTGCGTCAAGTAGGATTAAGCTGATCGGTAAACCCCGCTGGCCAAGGTCAGCGGGAGCTTGTGCGCCACGCTGCCCATTTAGCGCGAAAGCGCTCGGGCCTTGATTGCCTGGGGGATTCACGGCTGACAGTCAGAGATAGCCGCTCAAGTGCAAGTAGCTCGCCAATCCGGCTAGCACACTGACAATGAGGGTTCGCGTTAGCCATACGTTCGGCGGCGGCTTGCGTCCCTCGTACTCGTCCGCGAATGAAAAACGACGACTGCCCATTTCCAAAAGATAGCAGACCGAGGATTAAAAGGTTCTTATCGCTTCGCCTTTCTGGGGTCGATCGCGCCTTCCGCAATTTTACGGCTCTTTGGCAGCCGCTCCGAGCACCTGGCGCATGCGAGCGAGGATGAGGTCGCGTCCTTCGGCACCGAGTCGGGGCGAGGCATCGGCTGCGGTGCGCGAGTACCATTTCTCGGCCCTGAACCGCCCCATGTCCACGCCTTCCGGACAGAGCGTCATGAGCAGCGACGTCTCGCCCCGGGCGGCGTGGTCGAAGGGATACTTCCGGATGATCGCGGGGGTCATGAGCGGGTGACCTTTGATCCAGTTGAAAGGATCGTCGCCCGCAGCCTGCTGCTCGTAGTAATCTGCCGTCTGGTCATTGCCCCACCAGCCTTCGCCGCGTTCCTTTTCGAGAAACTCAAAGACGGCTTGGCGGGCAGCAAACTTGAACGCCAAATCGGTCGGCATCCCAGCCGCGAAGTTCTCGGTCTGGTGATGAACGAAAAAATGGATGTTGCGGAAACCGATGCGAAGCAGCCCCCGGAACAGATCTTGGGCAAAAGGCAGGAGCTTATCCGCACCGACATGCACCGAGCCGTTCCGCTCCGGGGGTTCGACCGCATAGCTGCTTGCGCCGTAGTAGAAAGGCGGCAAGACGATCAAGTCCATTTCCTTTTCGAGGATCTCAAGCATCTTCACCACGACCAGCGTGTCCAGCCCAACGGCGAGGTGCTCGCCATGATACTCGAGTACGCCCAAGGGGAGGGCCACCGGCCAATGTTCGTCGATTGCAGTCCGGATCTGGTATGGCAGCATCAATTCGTAGCGCACGCTGGTCTTCCCCACGGGTGAGCAAACATTCGTTGTCAAAAACGACGACTGTCAATCTGCTCTCACGGAGAGTTCGCCGCAAACATGACGCACCGCAGCCGGCCGTTGAGGTGTGCGTTACTCATCCACTCGGAGGAATTCGATACCTGGCGGTGATAGCAGGGCCTCAGACAGTGATCTGTGACCCGACTTCGACGGCTCGACTCGTCGGAATGCCGAAGTGCTGGCTCGCGTCGCTAGCGCTGCGGGCGAGACTGATGAAGAGCATGTCCTGCCATTTCCA
>JBBRCA010000263.1:0-3677 GCA_038205325.1 Terriglobales bacterium
TGGTCGGCGCCGGAGCGCTGATAACCGCCGACATCGATGACGAGAGCGTCATGACCACCGCACCAGCGGAGAAAGCCCGCGTTCCCAGCAGTCGCTTGCGCCGCATTTGAAACAGCATTGGCGACGGTTGGGGCAGGTGTTCAATACGAGCGGCCAGCTGCCGTGGATGGCTACACATGCCTCCTATCCGACACCGCTCGTCTTGTCCGATACGCTGGTGCGCGTTTTTTTCAGTTCGCGCGATACTTCCAATCGCAGCTCGATTGCGTCGATCGACCTTGAAATCGACGGGAAAAACTGGTCGATAAATACCACACCGAACGGCCCTCTGCTTGGGCCGGGGGCCCGCGGGGCCTTCGACGACTGCGGTGTGACGGTGGCATGCGTCGTCCCATATGATGGCCGCATCCTGGTCTACTACCTCGGCTGGAGCGTCTCGACGACGGTGCCGTTCCGTAATTTCATCGGCCTGGCGACCGGCGATGCAGGAGAAGGGACGCTGCAACGGGCTTCAGTCGCTCCGGTGCTGGACCGCTCAACCGTCGATCCCTACACGCTCGGATACCCATGGGTCCTAAGGCGAGGTAGAGGCTTTAGAATGTGGTACGGGTCACATCTAAACTGGGGGTCGACCGGATTGGAGATGCGGCACGTGATCAAGGAGGCAGCATCAGACGACGGCGTCATCTGGTTGCCCAGCGGCCACGTCGCGATCCCACTGGGGGCTCTCCCTGAATTCGCAGTGTCGCGGCCATGTGTCCTGGTGGATCCCGATAGTTGGCGCATGTGGTACTCGCGTCGCACGCCTGCTTACAGCTTGGGCTATGCCGAATCTTCGGACGGCGTGACGTGGAGACGGCAAGACGATGACGTCGTGCTGACCGGAGAGACCGGTGCGTGGGAAGATGAGTCCACCGCATACGCGACAATTTTCGATCATCGAGGCGGACGGTATATGCTCTACAATGGAAATGGCTATGGCCGGACCGGATTCGGCCTGGCTATGTTGGAGCGGTAAGGTGCGCCCCCAGATCAGTGTCGTCGTGCCTGTCTATGGATGCGCCGCAACCATCCAAACGCTTTATGATCGGCTTACCACGGTGTTGGTCGATTTGGTTCCCTCGCATGAGCTAATCCTGGTCGATGACCGCGCCAAGGATGGCGCCTGGAATATATTGCGGGGCCTGGCAGAAGGTGATCCGCGCGTTGTCGCCTGCCGCATGTCCCGCAACGTCGGACAGCAGATCGCCATCACCGCGGGGCTTGCGGAGTGCCGCGGCGATTGGGCGGTGGTCATGGATTGTGATCTACAGGACCCGCCCGAGGCGATACCGGTACTACTGGCCGCGGCCCGTGCCGGCTCTGACATCGTGTTCGCCAAGCGCAAGTCGGATCACCAAGATGCAGGGCGGCAGTTCGCCAACCGTTTCTATTTCCGGATCCTCGGGATGGTTTCAGGCCGGCGTTTCGATGGCGAACTCGGATCCTTCAGCATCATTTCACGGCGGGTGATCAACGCCTTCCTGCAATTCCGTGAGCGAGATCGGCACTATCTGATGATCTTGTATGAGTTGGGCTTCGAGACTGCAGTGGTGGAGTATGAACGCGCAGTCAGGGAAGTCGGGCACTCCAGCTACAGTGTAAGGAAGCTACTGGCGCATGCTCTTTCCGGGCTTTTCTTTACCACGACCCGGCTGCTCCGCTGGGTCATCTACGCGGGGATCGCGATGGCTGGCTCGGGCGTTGCGCTCGCGGTCGGGCTCGTGGTGATGTGGCTTGTGCGTGGAGCAGCACCGGGTTGGACCAGCCTCATCGTCGTGCAGCTTCTGGTTGGAGGTCTCGTCACACTATGTGTAGGCGTGACCGGGCTTTACGTCGGTAAGATTTTCGAGGCCTCACAGCAAAGACCGCTCTATTTCTTGCAGGACCGGCTCGGCGGCGCCTCAGACACGGCAGAAAGTTGATGACGGTCGGTTTCAATCGCCCGTCCGTAACGGGAAACGAGTTCGCTTACGTGCGGCAGGCCGTTGAAAGCGCGCATATTTCGGGCGATGGCAGCTTCACGCGGCGATGTCACACGTGGCTGCAGGAACGGCTGGGATCACCCCGCGCGCTGCTGACGCACTCTTGCACGGGTGCTCTGGAGATGGCGGCGCTGCTCTGTGAGTTGCAGCCCGGCGATGAAGTGATCATGCCGTCTTTCACCTTCGTTTCCACTGCAAATGCGGTGGTGTTGCGAGGGGCGATTCCGGTATTCGTGGATATCCGCGCGGACACGTTGAATATCGATGAAAAGCTGATCGAGGCGGCCATAACGCCTCGAACCAGGGCGATCTTCGTCGTGCATTACGCAGGGGTCGCGTGCGAGATGGATGCGATCATGTCCATCGCTGCACAGCATGGGTTGGTGGTTGTGGAAGATGCAGCCCAGGCACTTCTCGCTCGGTACAAAGGCAGAATGCTCGGAGCCATTGGCGACCTGGCCGCGATCAGCTTCCATGAGACGAAGAACCTGATCTCTGGCGAAGGCGGCGCCTTGATCGTGAACGCTTCGCGGTTTACTGACCGTGCGGAGATCATTCGGGAGAAGGGCACCAACCGCAGCGCATTCTTTCGTGGCGAGGTTGATAAATACACCTGGGTGGATGTCGGCTCGTCTTATCTGCCAAGCGACATGATTGCGGGATTTCTCCTGGCACAGTTCGAGAATGCCGAGGCTTTGTTGGCCAAACGCCTTCAACTTTGGGACACTTATCACGACGCGTTCGCCGGGCTCGAGACCAAAGGCTACTTGCGTCGTCCCATCATTCCAGGCGACTGCGAGCATAACGCTCACATGTACTATTTGCTGCTGCCGGAGTTACGAGGACGAAGCCGCCTACTAGATGAGCTTCGGCAGGCCGGTATTCAGGCGACGTTCCATTATGTCCCGTTGCATAGTTCTCCGGCGGGCCTCCGCTACAGCCGCGTCGGCAGCACGATGGCAGTGACCGATGCGTCAGCAGACCGGCTGGTCCGGTTGCCGCTCTGGTATGGGATTGAATCTCTTCAGCCACAGGTAATCGACGCCGTGCATGCTGCGCTGGACGGACGTCACGCCGTCGGCGCGTGATGCGGAAACGCGGTGTTCCAAAGACTCAGCGTTACGAGAGACGAGTGAGATCGACGGGCTGAGACCTCGCATGGACGACCCTGTTGGCACCTGCGCGGCCGCCGGCCGGACAAGGACGGCACTGTCGGTGCAGCGCATTTCCTGGGAATCCCGTAGACGGTCAGCGAACCAGCTTGACGCGCAGGGCCGGGACGGGCGCATAAAAACGCCTGAACTGAAATTGCCGAGGATTCGCATGCTGCTCTCACGCCGGGCCACACTGGCCGTCATCGCCGCTAGCGGTGCATTGGCGCTACCCTGTCGCTCCTCATTCGCGCAAGGGGCCGACACACGCATGTCTGAGCGTGCAATCGGCAACCCTTCTGCAAAGGTTGTGGTGGAAGAATGGTTCAGCCTGACCTGCAGCCATTGCGCCGAGTTCCAGAAATCGACCTTCCCGCAGGTGAAGGCCGAGCTGATCGACACGGGCCGTATCCGGTATGTCTGGCGGGACTACCCGCTGGACCAAGTCGCCCTGAATGCCGCGTTGGTCGCACGCGCGTTGCCGGCTGAGCGTTACGAGCCG
>JBBRCA010000264.1:0-3642 GCA_038205325.1 Terriglobales bacterium
CCCTTTACATGCGCAATCTGAGAGCCACGCTAGGAAGCGCCGCCATCGCCACGCTCGCAAGCGTGGGCCCGGCTGCATGCGAGAGCGGTGACACGACGATCAAGGTCGGCTTTCAGCTCGCCTCAATTCGCGTTCGCCCCACTGCTCATAGAGGGACGACAGAGAATAGCTTCGTTATCACTTTGAGGCCTAATCAATCTGTTGATGAGCAATTCTCTGCGAATGGCCCCAAAGCCCTCAAACTCTCCGGGACGCAAATGCTCGGCGCGGGCCGATTTCGCGTCGTAGGCGAAAACTCAATCGAGCGAGTTACTCAAGATAACAATCACGTCGAGCGCGTCACGATCCTGGTCTTAGGACGGACTTGCAGCGCAACGTGGGACTTCAAGCTGAAGCCAGGCCAAAAAGAATACAAGCTGTGGTCCACCGAGCTCGGGCAATACGCGTACTACAGCCATTTAGCCGTCGTCGGCATGACTTGTTCGATCGAGTAGCGCTACACTCTCCCTAAGGGGCGTCCCGATGACTATCAGCGAGCAGGCAAGCGAAGCGTTCAAGGATTTTGAGAAGTCGGGTTGGGCCAAACAGGCCGAGAATTACGACGGTCTCGTTGGACAGGTCACGCGACAAGCGGTCAACGCGATCCTTGCCGCCGTGAATGCACGCGCGGGAACGAAGTTGCTAGACGTGGCGAGCGGGCCAGGTTACGTCGCCGCCGAAGCCGCGCAACGAGGTGTCGATGCGACGGGTGTCGACATCGCAGAAAACATGGTCGCGGAGGCACAGCGTCGATTTTCTGGACCGAAGTATGAGCTTGGAGATGCAGAGCATCTGCACTACGCCGAGGAAAGCTTTGACGCGGCTACATGTGCGTTCGGCATGTTGCACTTCCCGCGGCCCGGTAAGGCTGTGGCTGAAGTATTCAGGGTGCTCCGTCCGAACGGACGCTTTGCGTTCACCGTCTGGTGTGGGCCAGAAAAAGCGAAGGTGCTTTCGTTAATCGCGTCCGTGATGCAAAAGCATACCGACGGCAGCGTGCAGGTCCCAGCGGGACCCGGATTGTTCATGTTCAGCGACCCTTGGGTCGCCACAGGCATATTGGAGGCAGCCAGCTTCATCGAGGTACGCGTGGACGAGCTTCCTTGCTCTTTTGCGCCAAGCTCCCCCTCGGGCCTTTTTGAAATGATGCATAAGAGCATGGTCCGCGCGGCCCACGTTTACGATCGTCAGAGCAACGATGTTCAACGACGCATTCAACAGGCCATGTCGATCGAAGCCGCTAAGGCGCTGGTTGAGGGACAAGGTAAGATTGCTTGCAACGCTCTTCTCGTGACAGGAACAAAGCCTGCGATCTGACCTTCGTAGGCATTTGGGCCGCGCCTCGCGCGCTCGCCGACCTTAGGGTACCACGTTTGGCGTCAGAGGGCTGCCCCAGCTTCCAACGAAGCAGCGCTGGTCCATGCTGTGTCCTATAGGCGGAACAAATCAGATGTTTAGCCTATTTCAAAAAGCCGTGGCGCCTGGCATACGCAACCGCTTTTCGCATCTCTTCTTCAGACATGCCCCCGTAGACCGCTTCGCCTTTTCAAGTGTCCATCCTGCTTTCAAGAGACTTGGTCCATCCAGCTATAGGACAGGCGCTCGACAAAACCAGCGTAGTGACGTTCGGTGTCCCGGCTAGGTGCGTCACTCGGTGGTTTGCCGCTGTTCACGGTGTACCATTTCAGTTTCTAGCGCGTCGCGCCAGGAGCATGAACCCCAAGCCGTAGGTTATTGCCGCGCCGAGCCTTGGGCTTTCTGGGCTTTTGCGCGCCCCTCTGCAGCGCCTCGCCCTTTTTCGAAAAGTTTTGCGCGGCTACTGCGGGTGTCGATTATCAGCGCATCGGCGTTACCTTGCGTTACAATTCATGCTGAACGTTCATGGTGAACACAGGCCTGTCTTTGAGCTGAGCCACGCTCGCTATATCGCTTGTGCTTTCATCAGGTCGCATTCCTTGGAAAGCTCATCATCACTCGACTTCGAACTCGACGCCGACGGCCGACGTGTTCTCATCGGCCTTACGTGGCGGGAAACGCGCGAGTTCGAGAGACTGGATCGCTCGCTGCCCTTTGAAGGGCAGCATGTTTGGCCGACGGAGGGGCTGCCACGACTTCCGATGGAGCAGCGCTGGCACGAGCTGTGGGCGAAGCATCAAGCAAAGCTTGCTGAGCGCCGCCGGGCGTAGCTCCGCGCAACACCAGTTAGCCCGAAGCGATCAACCACAAGAAGACCTATAAATCAGAGGGGCTGAAGACGAGCACCGCGAGAGCAAAACGATCACTAGCTCTATGGGCGGTCCGATCGTTCTTTAAACGTGGATGGATCGCTTTAAAGGTGGAGCGATCGCGCCGCACCGATTTTGCTATGGCGCACTCATCGGAGCGTCGAGGTCAATAAGAAACGCGAGAAGAATGTCGCCGCTTTCCTCAGCGGCCTCGGCTGCAAATTGAGAATATCGCTCCGCCTCTTGTTCGCTAGCGGGCCGCGAACGGATAGCAGACACACCGTCCCACAGCGCTACGCTCTTGCTGGTTAGTCGTTTGAGGTCGTGGTGGAACCACGCTTCCTTTACCAACTCGTTCGCTTCTCGGGTGTTTATGGCCTCGAACGAAACTATAGGCTGCCCGCCGATCTCCACGGTGAAGACCTTCGCATCCGGAGAAAATTTCATCGTGGTTTAGCCTTCGCAAAAAGAAAGTCGGGCCTCTTTCGAGAGCCGACTACAGTATCCCCTCGTGAACCGGCATTATGTTCGGCACAGTTCTTGTAGGGTATTTAATCCAATCCATCTGTACTTGTGAAGCGCGTTCGCGCAAGAAAAAGACCGCGGGCTGGGGGTTCGCGGCCTTTTTCCGGTGAAGGGCGGTGGGTGTGCCGCCCACAGGTAGAATAGCCAGAAGGCGCGTTAGTTCAATTCAATCTATTTTGAGGCTGGTGCTAGCGAGCGGCCCGTTGGCGCTCGGTTTGATCATCGGCTACCGGAGTGGCCTCGTCCATGCAGTGCCGTCCTCCATTTCGGAGCCATTGCGGGGCCAGCAAATCAACTGGCAAGGAACAGGCGTATCTCCTCGAGAAACCGGACCGCGGCCGGCTCGCCAGTCTGGAGAATGTGATTGCGACCCGGTAGAGCCACGAAGCGTGCCCCGGTGATGCTGGCAGCAATCTGCCGACCGAGATCGAAGGGCACGCGCCCATCCTCGCGCACATGCATGACAAGCGTTCGTGCCTTCACCTGCGAGAGCAGCGAAACCACGTCCACCTTGCCGACCGCCTCGTAGTAGCGCACCGCGGCTTCCGGCGAGGCCGAAAGGCGTTGCAGTTCGTTGAGCGCCTCCCATTTGTCCTGGCCGGCACTCGGCATAAACTGCGTGGTGAACAACTGTCGGAAGGTGGGATCCTGGCTGCCCCAGCCGAGGCGTATCAGGGTCATCATCGCTTCCTGCTGTTCGGTGTCGGCCCCCGGCCGCTTGCGCCACCCCAAGGCAAAACTGCCGTACAGGATGAGGTGAGAGACGCGGTCGGGATGGCGGACGGCATAGGCGATGGAAACCGCTCCACCCTGCGATCCGCCATACAATGCGAACTGGTCGTACTCCGCAGCA
>JBBRCA010000265.1:0-3635 GCA_038205325.1 Terriglobales bacterium
GAAATTGGCCGGCAAGATTGCGGAATAAATACAGCCTGCCGGTTCACGCCGGCGGGTTTTTTAATGAGGTAGCTTCGCAGAGGATTTGTCCCACGGCACCGCCGCGATTAGCGCGGCTGGGGCGGTCGTAAAACTCGCTGACTTATTTTCGATATACAACTGCCCAGCCACCAACATCACGGCGGCAAATGCGATCGCCAACATTGCGCTGGCCAGCTGCGGGACGACCTCGTTCATTCTCTGCCTTCACCGAAATATCAGAAGCCGGCTTATCGTGAAAGGAGAACGTCAGTCCTGTGCCTTAAGTTCCGAGTGGTCTACGCTCGGCTTCCGTTGCCCATTCGACACACGCGAAGAAAATCGCTTGATATCTTGGGAACTACCTTTTGCAACCGCTGGACGTTCAGTCCGCCACCCAGCTAATGTCATAAAATTGTAACTAGTTGCTTTTGCCGGGATATGCGGTGAGTTTTCAGATTACAGTCTTGAAGGTTTTGGCCGGCCATCCGGAAGGACGCGCCTCGATTGCCGACCTAACGCGCTATGTCAGCATCCTGATTTCAAGCGGTACAGATTGGACCAATCGAACGAAACGCTTGGCCGCGCGCGCCCCTAAACTGGACATCTTTGGAGATTCGTTTGTGCTGCGGGACGATAGTGGCTGGCACATCACAGAGCGCGGGCGGCAATTTCTAGCCTCGCTCGAAGCACCTCTTCCGATCGCTGCCGAGCCCGTGCCAGTACCGGAAGCTGATATGACGAAACAGCCCCGCTCACCGGCACTACCGACACTTCGACTTGTTGTTAACAACGAAAAGCAGTCGCCTAATGAGCCGGGAAGCAGCCCCTTGCGACGATCGGCCTGACCGCGCGGCGGGAAAACTGCGGGTGCGGTGAGGCGCCCGGGCCAGTTAGCAAAAGGCGATCGCGGAGATCCGCCGCATCGTGGTCGAGCCTCGGGCTGAAAAGCTAAAGGAAGGCTTCCCAATGGATCCGACCCAGATTCGCGCGAGGTATCTCTTTTTGATCCTATTGGCCGCGGTTCTAACCGCGGCCTTGTTGCGTCATTTTCTCCACGTTGAAGGAGAATTCACCCGTAAGCAGATCTTGGTGGGCGCTCTGGTTGCCCTTGCCATCGGGGCGATCGTTGCCGCCGTTTTCTCCAGATGGAGACGACGGCGGTGACGGTGCTTCTGAATGCATGACGGTATGATACCGCACCAGCATCGAGAGGCGCGGCACACATTTCCCGCCGATGCGCGTAAGCAGGGTCGGCGGCTCTTGTCGAATGATGGTCTCAACGACTTTTATGCGGGGATTTTCTGTTAGCCAACGGCTTCTCTCAATTTGGAGATCCCGCTCATCAACACCCAAAATGAAATGCTCTTGCACCACCACGCCACTCTATTCGATCGGTCAGATTCACGATGCGATGGATGCGTGCAAACCCCAATTCGACTTTCGGATTAAGGTTATTATCCCGCATGCGCATACCTCCATCCTGAAGAAATTCACGATGCGAACTATGTGGCGAAACCAATCTGAATGGAAGCTGAGCAGCACATTACAAATTCTTCACGAAGGTGTGTCTCCGCCCCAAAAAGATTGCCCTCTAGAAGCTCGAGGCGGCGCTGAAACGCCGGTCTGCAATTAATCTACGCCGATACTTGATCAAACCCGCCGTTGCCGCCGACCTGAAGCCCTGACAGTGGCTACCAAGCTACAATGCCCCATTGTAGCTTGGGTGATGAACTTCAAGAGCCGCTATCAGTACCGCCCTTCGTAGAAGTTCTTGAGGATGTCGTAAGGGACGCCCTCCGCCTCGCAGACTTTCTCCAGCGCCTTCGCAACGCGCATGCGTTCCTTGCCGTTGACAAGAGTGCGCACCTTGGCCGCGGCCTTGATCTTGGCTTGATCGGCTGGGCTCTCGGTATACGCGGGGATCTTCTGCGTGCCTGGACTTCTGACTACCTGCCGCTCGATCAAGTCCGCGAGGTAGGTGCGGGCGGCGTCGTTCATGGGGTACTTCGACCAATCCACGAGTTGCCTTGGGTCACGCTTCTCAGCGTTGTCGATGTCTCGGAACGCAGCGATCCAAGGATCAGTAATAGAGTTGCCGTCTTCGCCTGGGAACGGGGCATTCCTCGCAGCGGTGAGAGCTTTCATGACGCGGTCGGCGGCGGCATCGACATCGCGAAACGCGGCAATCAATGCTTGGTCCATCTGAGGCACTGATTTCGGCGGCCTCGTAAGACGCGTGGGTGTGTCAACGACGCCGCTGTCCTGGGGCGCCGCCGCGTCATGGCTCGTTTCGTGCTTGAACAACGGCCAGCCCTCGGTCGACTGCGCCTGGACCAAGAACGGGTTGGTCGGATCGACTGGTGTCTTCGGCGGCAGCCATTTTCGTTTCCGTTTCCGCTTTGCCATCTCACAGCCTCGCGATCGCAATGGCGCCAAGCGCCAACCATGCGATCAAAAATAGCTTTTTGAGAAAATCCAGATACGCGCATGCGCTCGCTTTTAATTATTCCCGGGAAAGGCGCTTCCTCCAAGAGGAGGTATCGTGTTCGCCATTCGGGGCGGTGGGCCCCAAGCGAGGTCGGAGACGTGGCCGCCAACCCGAGAATCAAAAACTGCCAGCGGAAGTCGCGAAAGCCGGCCGAATGCTATCGCCTGAGCGCATGCGAATTGTCCTCGACAGCCTTACGGAAGTGCCCATACTTAACCACGCAGCTACCAAAGGGGGCATTCATCGCAAAACACTTGAATATTGGCTCAGGCGCAGCGCGGCCGGCGACGCCGGATACGACATCGAGTGGCAAGGATTGAATGGAGATTTCACGAACACTGCACATCAGCGATCGACGAGGCCGACGATAGCCTTCGCGCAGTCATGTGGCAAATGGCAATGGGTGTTGTCTCCAAGACCGATGAGAACGGAAACTTTATTGTAGAGGCCTCCGGCCAACCAAACATGAAGATGGCGCGGCATTTCTTGGAGTGGCGGCGTCCGGAGAAGTGGGGCAAGCGTCGGAAGAGACACGTTCCGCATAACACTGGCGTGCTTGTCATCGGTGGTGACGTGACTAAGAAGCCCGAATATGATACGATGCGCAAGGGTCAAAGCCAGGAAGTGGAAGTCGTTTTCGCGGAAGTTTCGGGAGGCAAAAACCTAGCTTCCTCGAGAATTTTCGAACTACACTATCGGGTCCGCAACATCCGCCAATTGCCAAGAATGAGGAAGCAGAACGTCACGATCGCGGGACCCTCTCACAAAATGAGGCCTTCGTCGCCTGCCCGGCTTTTACCGCGTTGAGATCCGGTGAGGCGCATAAATATTCGATGGAAGTTAAATCTGATCCTTTTGAATCCGCCATATCACACTTCTTCGATACCAGCAGCTGGGGTGAATTTTGCGACGACACTCTAACCTTGAGGCAAGCCTGGCAGCCCGACCGCGGTGGCTGGGTAAAAATCGACGACTATCGGTGCAAACAAGCTTTTCGGCACTTCATGAACCTCCTCAACAGAGCTGTATATGGATCTGCATTTCGTCGGCACGGCAAACGTCTTCGTGTATTACCCGTACTTGAAAAAGGCGAGGTCCGCGCCCGCGCGTTACGTCCATGGGAGTG
>JBBRCA010000266.1:0-3633 GCA_038205325.1 Terriglobales bacterium
TCGTCGATAGTTTTCGCCAGTTCAATCGAGGGCTGCGGTCCGTTGAAGAGCGAAATGGTCCCCTTGCGTTCTTCCTTGTTGCCATCGACGTCGGTCACTTCAGGCCCCAGCAGCCGGTCGGCCTGCATGCGGATCTGGTGCGAAGTGCGGTAGTTGATCTTCAGAGTGAACGACCGCCCGCACACGTCCACTCCGAGCGCCTTCCAGGAGAACGGCTGCTGGAAGATGCGCTGGCCCAGATCGCCCGCGAAGAAAAGCGAGTCCTTGCGATCCCCCGCGAGAGCGGCCAGGAACCTGAGTTGGGCGACACCGATATCCTGCGCTTCGTCCACCACGATGAAGTCGAACGGCCCAGCGGTAAGACGGTTGAACAGTCCCGAAGTGGTCATCAGGCCGCGTTCGGTGAGCGCGGTTCGCAGGCGCGCAAAGATGGACCAGAGCAGAGCGCGCTGATTTTCGGGCAGGCGGGTCTTGCGCCCGAGGCGCGCGACGTCGCGGTAGCTCTCCCATGTTTCCAATTGCCAGGCATCGACCACGTGCTTCCACTCGGAGAGAAGAAAACGCGGCGAGAACTTGGTGGCGGCGCTTTCGGCGGCGTCTTTCAGCAGCGCGGTGACGGTTTCGCGGTCGGCGATTTTTGCCGGGCCGTGAAGGCGCCGCGCGATCGCGTCGAGGGAGTATACTTCGATGCGCTCTCCGAGCCGGGGCTCGTGGTGGATGAGCGCCCGGAGCTTCGCCCGCAGTGCATTCGCCAGGATGTCGGAAAATGTGGTGAGCAGAACTCTGGTGTCCCGATTCTTGCGAGCGAGGAACACGGCGCGATGGAGCGCGACGATAGTTTTTCCCGTTCCTGCCGACCCCGCTACGCGCGCCGGGCCATTGTAATCCCGCTCGATCAACTTGCGCTGGGCGGGATGCAGGAAGATGGTCCACTTCTCCCAAGGGAATTCGAGGGCGCGCTCCAGCTCCTCCTGATTGCTCATGACGCGGAACCGGCGTTGTGCGTCGGGATGATTGAACGGATCGGCTAGCACGACGGGTGGCGGAGTTGCTGGTTTTACTCCGGTGGCCAGATCGAGCAGGGCTTCGGCGGCTTCCTTGGGTAGATGGTCTACCAGCTTCAACAGCGAGTCTTCGTCCGCCAGTTTGCGGACATCTTCGATCCACTCAGCAGGGACGCCGTAGCCCAGCAGTTCCTCGGATGAAATGGCGGGGAACAGCAACGACTTGGGAGATACATAGACCGGTACTACGATCTCCTGCACCGTTTCGCGCACCTCCACCAGTTGCGCGGCGCCGGTCTTGGGATGGATCTCGATCTTGCGCTGTTCCGCCCAGCGGTACGCTTCATCGTGATGGTGGACGTAGCAGAGCAGAAGACTAGCCGCGGTGCGGTGCACGATCAGCCGAACGTCACTGGAGACCCGCACCGACCAGAAGTTCTTATCGCGGGCTTTCTCGAGCTTATGGAATTGGAGAGCCGGATGGGCCGGGTTCATCTGGAGATCGAACGCGGTGGTTTTGACAGACTTCTGCTCATCGCCCGTAAGCCGCGCCAAGCTATCCGTAAACGTGTCGGCGATGCGGAATTCCATCAGACCCGGAATACTTTCATGACTTCATCGCCCAGGTGATTGATCACCTTGACCGCAACGCGACCGGACTTCGGTTTTTCGAATGGACGGGAAGTATCGCTGTGCAAGGTGGCCCAGGCTTCCTCATTGATATCCGCTTTGAGAGTGGTCTTGAGCGACTTGTAGGGGTCATTCGCTCCGAGGAAGTAGGCTTGGCGGACGAAGAAGCTTTCTTCGTTGTAGTCGGTGTCGATGAACCAGCAGGCAATCCCCTCCGGGCCGTGGAGGATAGTGATATCGGGCTCGCCAAAGATGACGAAGAGATTGCCTTTGCCACTGTTCTTGAGGTCGTCCGCCATGTGGAGGTCGGCATTCATGCGGGCCTTGAGAACGGGGATGCGGCCGAGCTTGTGGAACTCGGAGGAGTGCGCGTCGTAGTTGAAGGCGCAGGCGATCAGGACATCGAACCCGCCGTCTCCGGCTTCGCGTGCGGCCGCGACCAGGTCCGGACGCGAGACGGTGCCGAACTCGGGGCCGATCAGAATGGCGGCGCGGCGCTCCTTCTCGTTTTCGAGATAGCGGCCTTCGGCGCAGATCAGATCACCCGGCCAGGGTGTGAGGGCCGTGAAGGAGATTTTATCTTCCTTGTGGGCTTGCTGGACTCCGGCCATTTTCAGGTTCTCCAGGATCATTTCGGCGAACCCGGGGGCTTCCGGGGATTTAGTTTGCGGGTCGATCAGCTCGTCGTTTTCATCGACACCGAGGCCGCGGTGGGGAGATAGGCTTTCGACGGTGAACGGTCCGGCGACCCGGACTTTTTTATTGTCTTCGTAAGGCTTGTCGTAGAGGTATTCGGTATCGGCTTTGGCCGCGATGGAGGCGTCGATCTCTTTCTGGCGGGCGATGCGCTGTTCCCACCACTGGGCGTGCAGGGATTTTGCTTCTTCCGACCAGGAGTCCTGCGCTTCGCGAGGGATCTGCCATTCTTCCCAGGTTTGTTTGAGGGTTTTGTTCAGACTTGCCCGCAAGGGTTCGAGGGTGGCTAGGAACTTATCCCAGATGACGTCGATCTCGGCGTTGTTGGCAATCGACTTCAGCGTGATGTGCGGAACGCGCTCATAGACGAATCCCTGGCGGATTTTACCGTGGGTGGGATTGGCGGACGGGGCGGAGCGCATGATCTCGCCTTCTTTGCGCTGGCCCTCGGGGCTGTCGGCGAGGATGTAGAAAGGATAGCGGGCGCCCATGATGCGGGCGCGAGCGAGAGCGAGCGCTACGCGGGAGGTGTCGATGGTGATCCAGCGGCGGCCCCACTGTTCGGCGACGTAGGCGGTGGTGCCGGAGCCGCAGGTCGGGTCGAGGACGAGATCGCCTGGGTCGGTGGCCATGAGCATGCAACGTTCGATTACTTTGGGTAACGTCTGAACGACATAAACCTTTTGAAGTACCTGGTTATCCCCAGAAGCAGCATCAATCCAAACGTTGCTTACAGGAAACGCTGCGAAGTCACTGATGTGGCGGACGTAGCACAGTGTTTTTCCTTCGCCGCGGCCGCTCAACCGCGCTGCACTTTGCAGATGTTGAAGACCTTTCGCGTGAGTCTTCCAATGCATATTCGTGCCGCATGTGTACGTCGTGCCCTCGAATTGATAGCGAAGCGAGCCACCTTCGCTTCCGCCCTGAGAACGCAGACTATCTAGACGAAACACCCGTCCATCTTCAGGTAATAAACGTGGATTACGTTTCTCCTCGTATGTGAGTGGGCGGGACTGTCCGTCGGGCAATCTGATCATCGTGTATTCGTCTGACCCAAGGCCACCAAGCTCTTTTCGAAAATAAGGCTGACGGTACTTGACTAGCTTCTTGTCCCGTGCATACCACAGGAGATAGTCAGAGACGTTGGGCAGAGTTCGGCTGGCTCAGGTTCTCCAGCAGGCCATGCACTTCCGGTTAACTGCCCCGAACTGGCACAACGCGATTCGCGGGCACGTCGAACATCAGCGCCGGTTATGCCATCAGCCAAGAGCGACCGGCGGGCGATGACCGGGTAGATGATCAG
>JBBRCA010000267.1:0-3603 GCA_038205325.1 Terriglobales bacterium
GAGGGTCGAGGACGATCTGAGGGTAGAGTTGCACAACGCCATTCTGGTGGCACCGGCTGCGACGCGCGAGGTCGATGAAGACGCAGCGCACGAGCCGGTTGTTGCGACCGCAGCGGCTGTATCGCCCCCCCCGCCGACGGGGCCTCGTACGTGGGGCATAGCGTCAGGTGAGTATCCCGACGATATTTCAGCGGAAATCGCACAGGCTGTGAGCGTGGCCGCGGCCTATTACGAAGACACGCTGGCGAGTGCGCCAACGCGCGTTCTGTGCGCGGGGCCGCTGGGTGCGGACGCGCTGCAAGATATTCTGACCCGCAATGGGCTGGCACAGGCCGATGGTCTGCGGGTGCGCGAGATGGTCGACTCGGAGGCGCTGTTGGCCAGCGCGGTGACCTCGTCGGTGCCGCGCGGTTGGCTGGCCGGAGTGATGGGGGCATTGCGAGGCTAGCCTCCTAATCTATGCGCATTTCAGTCAATCTCGCGTCGCGTCCGTTTGTGGAACTCCGGCCGTTCTTCGCGCGCTTGCGGATTCTTATGGCGGCGCTCGCGATGCTTGCGATTGCGCTGGGCGTTGGTCTGCATTTTGAACACGAGAAGCTGGTGGTCGCCGAGCAGCAGATCGATGAAGTGCGGAATCGCACCATCGCAGCGCAGAAGGAGAAGCTGCGCAACGAGGCTCGGATGCGCCAGCCTGCGAATGCGGCGGTGCTGGATCGCGCACGCTTTTTGAATGCGCTGTTTCTGAGCAAGAGTTTTTCATGGACCGCGGTGATGATGGACTTAGAAAATGTGCTGCCGACGGGGGTGCAGGTAACGACCATCGAGCCGCAAATTACGGCCGATGGAGACGTGATCATCCAGCTTCGGGTTTCGGGGGATCGCGACCGGGCGGTGCAGTTGGTGCGGAATCTGGAACGGTCTTCGCGGTTTCTCGCTCCGCGGCTTTCCGCCGAAAACGCTCACAAGACGGAAAACGGATCGACTGCTTCCAGCAATGCCGCAACCCCGGGCGCGGTGGAATTCGACATCCTGGCGAATTACAATCCGCTGTCGGCGACAGCAAATGTCGTTCCGGTATCCAGCAAGGCTCCGGCTAAGGCGGCAACGACATCTCGCCTGAAGCGGGTGCCGAAGGCCCACGCTAACGACGGTGTGGTGTTGAAACCGTTTGCGACGTCGGATAGTCCGGGAGGTCCGCGATGAGCACAGCGAGCGTCGTCGTTCCTCCGCCGAATAGTTCTTCGATGATGCGCCGCGTGCCCCGGCTCACGTCGCGAGCGCGGGCGTTATTGACGACGGTGAACCTGCATTTCGCGGGCGTTGCGGCGTTGTGCGTGTTGAACCTTTATCTGGCGCTGCATCTGTTGTTTCTGGTGCAGGCGCTGCACTCCAACAACGCCGACGCGCTAGCGCACCAGCAGGCCACCGAGCGCGCGGCGGAGATTGCCGCTCTACCCTTGCGTGGGCTGGATGTGAAGCTGGTGAACTCGACGGCCGATGCGGACGAGTTTTATGCGCGGCGGTTGCCGTATGCGTACTCGCAGGTGCTGACGGAGTTGGGAGCCCTGACCAGGCACAATAACGTCCGGCTGGCACGGGTGCAGTATGCGCAGAGTCCGGCGCTTTCGGGCTCGGGTGAGCTGATCGAAGTCCGCATGGACGCGAGCGTTGCGGGCGACTATCGTCCCCTGGTGCAGTTCATCAACGCGCTCGAACGCGACCGCATGTTCTTCGTCATCAACACGCTGACATTTACCGGAGCCAACGGCGGACAGGTAAATCTGCGTATTCGGTTGACGACGTACCTTCGCCAACCGAACCCGGCAGAGCCGCTCGCGGATGTGCCGCCAGCCGCCTCCGAGAAGAACGGAGGCGCTCAGTGAAAGCCGGGACAGAGAATCGCAATAAGACGATCCTGTTGGGCGTGCTGGGCACCTGTGCGCTGGTGGGGGTGGGGTATACGCTGTACAACACATTTGGCGACAGTCCGCCGACGCCTCCGTCGACGATCGTTCCGATTGGCAGGGCGATTGCGGCGAATAATGCCGATTTGAATGAGTCCGCAAGTCCTTCGGCGACGGTTGCGAAGGATGCCGCGTCGCGGCCGGCGGCGATGCCGACCGGAAACGCCGCAGGCATTGCGGCGAAGAAGATGGCGACATCGTCGGCAAGCCTTGATCCGACGCTCAATCAAAGCGCAATGCTGCGCACCGAACACTTGGTGTACGCGGGTTCGGGGCGGAACATTTTCTCGGCGTTGTATACGCCGCCGATAAAAATCCCCGCGGCCACCCATCCCGCGCGTCCGGGTCCCCCTGTCTATGTGCCACCGCCGCAGCCTACCGGGCCTCCGCCACCGCCGCCGATCAATCTGAAGTTCTTCGGCACGGCGACACGGGCGGATGGTTCGCGGCAGGCGTTTCTGTTGCAGGGCGACGATGTGTTTCTGGCTTCGCAGGGCGATATTGTGGCGCGGAAGTACCGGATTGTGTCCATCTCGGCCAACAGTCTGCAGGTGGAAGATCTGGCCAACAACAACACGCAAACGCTGCCGGTGCAGTCTAACTGACGATGCGCGTTTCGATCCAATCCGATGCCGGTTTGCAGCTCTCCGCGAGAGTAAAAACGAACACGGAGGGAAACTGCGTGGAGCACGGTGGAAGGTGTGCGTTTCAACGGGAATACGAGCAGGGATACATGCTGCTGGCGATGGTGGTAATGGTGGCGCTGGTGTTGATTGCGCTGGCCGTGGCGGCACCGGTGGTGGCGCGGGCGCTGCGCCGCGACAAGGAAGTCGAGAGTGAGCATCGCGCGGAGCAATACGTGCGAGCGCTGCGGCTCTATTACCGGAAGTTCCACAACTATCCGCCGTCGATGGAGGCGCTGGAGAAGTCGAACAATGTGCGCTATCTGCGCAAGCAATACGTTGATCCTCTGACGGGAAAATCCGACTGGCGCATCATTCATTTCGGCGAACAGCAGACGTCAGTGAAGGGGTTTTTCGGCGAGCCGCTGGGCGGACTCGATACGAAAGGAGTAGGCGGAGGACTGGGGTCGGCAGCGGGGCTGGCTTCGGGAACCAGTGGGGCCAGCGGGAGTGGCGGGACGCCGAATGGGACTGCGACGGTGGGACAGACGCCGGGCTTGGCAGCCGGGTTTGCGGGTGCGACCGTTGGCACGCCTGCGGTTGGGGGCACGCCGGGTTTGCCTGGAAGTACGACAGGCGGCTTACCTTCTTCTTCGGGATTTGGCTCGGGTGGGGTAGGGCAAATCATGGGGGTGGGAAGCGCGCGGACGGGCGAGTCCATCCTGACGCCGAATCAACAGACGTCGTACGACACCTGGGAGTTTCTGTACGACCCGAAGCTCGAGTTGCTGTATGCGAAGTCGAATATCCTGGGCGGCGGGATCAGTTCGCAGCCCGCGTCCAGCTTCGGCCGCGACGCTGTCAGTGGAAAGCCGAACTCAGGGCCGGGAAGCGGGACGACGCCCGGCAGTTCGCCGAATGGGGCGCCACCGCCTGGATCGACGCCTCCGCCTCCGCAGTGAAGGGATAACAAAGAGTTCTTGAGTTGTGAACTTGAGCTTTGAGGTTCAGGATTG
>JBBRCA010000268.1:0-3599 GCA_038205325.1 Terriglobales bacterium
CACGTCGATCACGGTGGGGTCGAAGTGCTCGACAAGCTCCTCCCGGCGGAAAATGAACAAGTCCTCAAGATCGAACAGGGAGGGCAATCCGATGCGGAACCGCCGGGACTGCACCGCGACGGGGGAGATCCCCATGGCCTCGGCAATCATCCGGTAATGCTGCCTGGCCCACCAACGCCGACTTAGCTCGATATCCAATGGCCTGACCCACACGACCTCAGTACGCTTGGACTTTGGAAAAGACACGGAGCCAGCCGGTGTCGGATGGAAGTCGAACTCGGGTGGAAGGGGGCTCAGCAGGTTCAACAGGCCGCCCTGGTCGCCGTCGTCCTGGTTGGGCGCGAAAGGAGGCAGCGGCTGAGTTGGAGCTTCGACTGGAACCGCCAAAGATGCGCACAGCGCTGCTGTATCTGCTGCGTTTGCCTGCACAATGGATGGCGGTTCGATGGGCTGACCAGGCGACACAACTGCAGTTGTGTCACTGGAGATGCCGCACATGACGGGATGATCGACCAGTGCGGGCCTGGCAAGTGCGAGGCTGCTCGGTGTCGGGCTAAGGAGATGCTTTCGTGGTCGTCTAGGAAGCCCCAGCTGCCGTGCCTTGGCCCAAATGCTGCCACGGCTGCGGCCGAATTGCAGGGCCAGGTTTTGAGCGCGCCACCCGTCCATCCAAAACACAATGAACAGCGCGGTGTCGCTGAACGACCAGGGATTGCGACCGCAGGGCTGCCGAAGAGGGCGGTTATGCGGAGTGGGAAGGCCCAACTCGACAATCATGTCTAGCAGCGCGGTTTGGGCAAGTCCGAGACAGAGGCACAGGAAATCTATGCCATGGCCGCGAGCGACCATCCCGATCAAGGCCCGGCTGAGCACCTCGGCATGCATTGCGGTGGACGCAGGTGCCTTGCCCTCACCGTTCAGCGGTGGATGGGCAAAATTCCTGGTCGGGGCGGACGGCTCAGGCATCTCGTCTCTCACGCTAACCGTGGGGCACGTTATCCAAATCGAGTCAGCGTGCGCAAGACAAAAGATAAGTGCTAGGGAGAAATTCTCCGGGTCGATGGGTGTGGAGTCAGTATGGACGCGGATGGGACACAGCGGTGACGCTATGGCCTGGACTGCGCCGCTTCGGTCTGGCGCATCTTGTGAACACTCTTCGCAAGTCGGGGAGGGTCGGCTCAGGCATCTCGCCTATCACGCGACCACGAGAGACATTGCCCAGCGAGAGTCAGCGGGCGCAAGCACAAATGCAAGCGGTTACGCACATTTCTTCGGAATTAACGAATCAAAGTCAGCACGAACGCTGATCGGATGAAGCTCAACCCTACTCTCTGGACTGTGCTGCCTCGATCGGGTGCGTGTTGCCGACCGCCGCCATACCGCGCGCGGCGGTCTGCTGAGGCGTCTCGCCTCTCATGCAATCATGAGAGACATCTATCCAACCAGAGTCAGCACGTGCAAGTGGCACAATGAGCGCACAGGAGGATTCATTTGCACAGAAGGGCTGGAGATCAGCTTGGACGTGATCAGGGCGTGGCTATCGCCCTACTGCTTGGACCGTACCGCCTTGATCTGATGCATCTTGCCGACCGCCCCATACAGGTTGCGTATGGTCGTGTTGAGCTGGTCAATGCTGCCGTTTAGATCGGTCATGGCAGCTGTGGCGAGGTCCTCAACGTCTGCTCGGTTTTCTGTTTCCGGTCCATGAGGCGGAGGAGGCAGCAGCGTCTGAATGGACATGCCGAGGGCATCGGCAACCCGGTAAAGGCTGCAGATCTTGACGTTCTGCTGGCCATCCTCGGTGAGGAATACCCACGATTTGCTGCATCCGACCTTCTCTGCAAGTTCGCTTTGAGTAAGGTTGAGCTTGAGCCTAGCAGCTTTGATCCGTTCACCGATGGCGACGAGGACCTGATCAAGCGCTTTGTTTCCACTCTCTTGATCGTCTGCATCATGATCCTTTAGCCGCTTGACCATACCCAATATCCCCTAGCTCATTTGCACCCATGGCCGAGCCGATATCCCGACATGGTGGCCTCGAACGGCGCGAACGGGTAAGCGGCGGCAGCCGGGGTCGTTTGTTCTTATCATCAACTACGTCGCCAACTGCAACGCCCCCCATGGTGACCAACTGAACGCCCATATGCGCCACGCCGACGTATAGACCTCGCATGTAGGGGGAAAGGCGTCATGAAGGTTCGAGTGGTGGCAGCAGTGGTCACCTTGGCGTTGGGACATCCAGCGAAGGCAGATTTCCACATTGCCGGCGCAGACGATCCGTCCGCCGTGGTCGGTCAGCCAGCGCCGATCAGGCTATTCTCTGATCCGGTCACGCCGCCATCCATACGATCGCGACAACTCTGGGCCTTGAGACAACGACAGATCGCCAAGTCCAAGGGGTTTGCGAACGCGCGAGGATTCGGCCGCCAGGTGCCGTTGAGCTTCGCCATACGCCAAATTGTGCCGTCGAAGGTGAAGGTCGTGCTCGCCGCGGATGTGAACCTGGATGATCTGGTCGATTGGGACGGGGCGCGTGCTTGGGTGGAGGCGCTAAGGGCCGCGGTCCTGCCGCTCAACCTGCGCGTGAGCGTGACGCCGATGACGGTGACAATCAGCAGGGCTTAGCGGACCGCTGTTTGCGCCATCTGGATGGAAGCTGTCCTTCGAATATCGAGGAACTTCCATGGCAAGCTCCGAAAGCGATGCTCAGGCACCCACGCGCGAGATCGGCGATGACGCTGAAGGTCGGGATGGCGACGTTGCCAGAGCGTTGTCCAAGGTGCTTCTTGCACTTGATGACGCGCTGGCCTGTGCGCCCGTTGCGTGTTCAGCCGCCCTGGAAGCTGGTCCCCTGAGCCGAACCATGGCAGCGGTTCTTGCCAACCTTGGACCGCATCAAAGCCTGCAGGTTCTGCATCGGATGAGCGTATCGGCCTTTCCAGGCCGCCATCGGGTCTTGGATGGGTTGATGACCTTCGCCCCGAATGACTTCGGGAAGGTCCTGTACTTCAACACCCGCACCCAGCACCGCCAAGCCCTGCTTGCCTCGATCTTCAGCCCCAAACGGGTGCAGGCGCTGGCCAAGGCCTGCCGCGTCCTCACCAAGGAGACTACATGATGCGCCATGTCCTCGTAGCAGCTGCCCTTGCAGTGGCATCCATCCAGCCTGTCCTCGCACAGACGACCACGGGCAGCGCCAACTGTGCCCTGATCGCGCAAGCTGCGGCGGATGACCGACGTTGCCGCGAAGTTCTGGGACACAAAGAAGGTATCCTCGTTGGCCCCCTTGCAGAGCGTGCTGATGACGGCCACGAACCACTACAACTCGTTGCTTACAACCGCTGCGCAAACGAAGGTCAGCGCCATCCGCAACGCGCTGCAGAACGCGGCGGACGCACGCGACGGGAACGTCGGCCTGCCGACCGGGATGACCAAGCTCGCCGACCTTGGATGGACCCAGGCCGGGGCCTACTACCTGGAGTTCGCTCGGCTGAATGGCCAGACGCTTTCGTTGATGAATGCCACGCCCGTCGTTAACCCACCGAGTTGGGTTGGCCTCAGCAAGTCGTTGGCAAAGGACGTCGCGCCGCTTGCGACGT
>JBBRCA010000269.1:0-3584 GCA_038205325.1 Terriglobales bacterium
GATGTCCCCAATCCTCAGGTTCACGCCTCCATGGCCTCCGCGCGCCTCTTCATGCAGGAGTCGGACAAGGTCGAAAGGCTCAGCCGTTACGAGCAGCGCCTCACTCGCACCTTCAGCACCACCTTGAAGCAGTTCCGCGAGATTCAAGCCGAGCGCAAAAATCGCGAAGTCAACGAACTCTACCAGGCCGGCCTGATTCGCAAGTTGCTGCTTATGGAGAAGAAGTCCTTCCGCCCCGCCGATTATGGGTTCGTTTTGACAACTACCCAAGTGGATATGTACCTGCACCGCAAAGACATCCTCGACCGGGCCCATCACGCCGACGATGTGGGCTACAATCTCCAAAAATTCCGCGCCGCGACTTCAGCCCATAACTCAACCGAGTGATTCCCACCATCCGCCCGCAACCACCTCGCGACCGTGTCGATACACTAAACGTAGGACACGCTTTAGCTTGTCCAAAAATGCCGCTCTCAATCTTCGACCCCCTAATCCAGGAATGGTTCACCCATCGCTTCGCGTCCATCACGGAACCCCAGCAGCTAGGCTGGCCCGAAATCCGTTCCGGCCATGACGTTCTCATCTCCGCGCCCACCGGCTCCGGCAAAACGCTAGCGGCTTTCTTAATCTGCCTCGACAATCTCGTCCGGCTCGCGCGCCAGGGCCTCCTCCAGGAGCAGACTTCCGTACTCTACGTCTCGCCTTTGAAAGCGCTCAGCAACGACATTCACAAGAACCTGGAAGTCCCGCTATCTGAAATCGCGGCACTCGCTCTCAAGCAAGGTATTCCACTGCTACCGATTCGGACCGCCGTTCGCACCGGCGACACGCTGGTCTGGGATCGCCAGAATATGCTCAAGCATCCGCCCCATATTCTAGTCACCACACCCGAGTCTCTGTTCATTTTGCTCACCGCCGAAAAGTCGCGGCAAATGCTTCGCACCGTGCGCACCGTCATTGTCGATGAGATCCATGCCATCGCTGATGACAAACGCGGCTCTCACCTGGCGCTATCGCTGGCCCGCCTGGAGCGGCTCGCGGGGACACAATTGCAGCGCATCGGTCTTTCCGCGACAGTCCATCCGATCGCCGAAGTCGCCCAGTTTTTGAGCAGCTCAGCGCGCATCGTCAACGTCGGACATCGTCGCAATATGGACCTCGCCGTCGAGGTGCCCAAGGACGAACTCGGCCCGGTCGCCAGTAACGAAATGTGGGCCGAGACTTACGATCGCCTGGCCGAATTGATTCGCGAAAATCGCACCACTCTGGTCTTCGTGAACACGCGCCGGTTATCGGAACGCGTAGCTCATCATCTGTCGCAGCGCCTGGGGCCCGATACCGTTTTGCCGCATCACGGCAGCCTGTCGCGCAAGCTTCGCCTGGAAGCCGAGCAGCGGCTGAAGAGAGGCGAGCTCAAAGCGGTGATCGCGACTGCGTCTCTCGAACTCGGCATCGACATAGGCACCGTCGATCTTGCTTGTCAGGTTGGCTCTCCGCGTTCCATCGCTGTTGCCCTCCAACGCATCGGACGCTCGGGTCACTGGGTGGGCGCGATTCCCAAGGGCCGCATCTTCGCCACCACTCGCGATGAGCTCGTCGAGTGTGCAGCTTTGATCCGCGCCGTTCGTTCCGGCGCGCTCGATCGTATCGAAATTCCGGAGAACGCTCTCGACATCCTCGCGCAGCAGATCGTCGCTGCGGCGGCTTGCGAGGACTGGGCCGAAGACGAACTTTTCGCCCTGGCTCGCAGCACCTATCCATATCGCAAGCTCCCTCGCAAAGACTTCGACGATATTGTGACGATGCTCTCGGAGGGCATCAGCACGGCTCGGGGACGCAGCGGAGCATTCCTGCACCGCGATCAGGTGAATGGACGCGTGCGCGGGCGTCGCGGTGCCCGTCTTGCCGCAATCACATCCGGCGGCGCTATCCCCGAGTCGGCCAACTACCAGGTTATTGCCGAGCCCGACGGAACCTTGGTCGGCACGCTGGATGAAGATTTCGCTGTCGAGAGCTTGGCCGGTGACGTTTTTCTGCTCGGCACAACTTCCTGGCGCATCCGGCGCGTCGAGCCCGGCCGCGTCCGTGTCGAAGACGCGCATGGGGCCGCGCCCTCGGTTCCTTTCTGGAATGGAGAAGCCCCCGGCCGCACGCTGGAATTGTCGCAGGAAGTATCTCGCACACGCGAGGAGATTTCAAAACGTGATGAAGCGGACGCGGTCGAATTTCTGATAACCGAGTGCGGTCTGGATCGGCGTGGTGCGGAGCAGGCCGCAGCGTACATCAAAGCCGGAGAAGTTTCCCTCGGTGCCCTGCCCACTGACCGCACCGTTATAGCCGAGCGTTTCTTCGACGAAGCCGGCGGCATGCAGCTCATTCTCCATGCTCCCTTCGGTGCGCGCATCAATCGGGCCTGGGGACTCGCTCTTCGCAAACGCTTCTGCCGCTCGTTCAACTTTGAGCTGCAGGCCGCCGCCACCGACAACGGGATTGTCATCTCGCTCAGTGACCAGCACTCCTTCCCTTTAGAGGTTGTGTTCGGTTTCCTGAAACCGGAAACGGTCGAGCATGTTCTCACCCACGCGCTGCTGGATGCCCCCATGTTCCAGGCTCGTTGGCGCTGGAATGCTTCGCGCGCGCTGGCTATTTTGCGATTCGCGGGAGGCCGCAAAGTACCTCCGCCGATTCAGCGCATGCGCTCGGATGATCTGCTGGCCGCGGTCTTCCCCGACCAGGCGGCCTGCGCCGAAAACCTCGCTGGTGAAATTCGCATTCCCGATCATCCGCTCGTCAAGGAGACCATCGAAAATTGTCTCTACGAAGGCATGGATCTCAACGGCCTGCGCGCCGTCATCGCAAGCATCACAAGCGGAGCCATTCGAACCGTCGCAGTTGAGACTGTCGAGCCCTCCCCGTTATCCCACGAGTTTCTAAACGCCAATCCGTACGCCTATCTGGATGACGCCCCACTCGAAGAACGGCGTGCGAGAGCGGTCCAATTGCGCCGCGGCTTGAAGACGGACGTAGCGGGCGGCGTAGGCGCTCTAGATGCCAGCGCCATCACCCAGGTAGCGCAGGAATCGTGGCCGTTGATACGCGACGCAGACGAACTCCACGACGCCCTCTTAACACTAATCCTCCTACCGCCTCTCTCCGGCCTGATTGCCTATTACGATGAACTGGTAGCCACGGGCCGCGCCAGTACCATCGAACAAAACGGCGCGCAATTCTGGGTAGCCACCGAACGCGTTGGACATGCTTTAGCTTGTCCCCCCACAGCAGTCCTCCGAGGCTGGCTAGACTCCACCGGTCCAACCACCGCATCCAAACTATCCAACCAATTCCGCTTCCCCCAATCAGAAATTGACATCGCCTTGGCTCAACTGGAAGCCGAAGGCCAGGTCCTACGCGGCCGCTTCACTCCCAACCTTCCACCCGATGAACTCGAATGGTGCAACCGGCGCATCCTGGCGCGGATTCATCGCATGACCATCGGTCGTCTCCGCCGTGAAATCGAGCCAGTGACTACCGCGGATTTCATGCGCTTCCTGTGCACCTGGCATCATCTCACTCCCGGCAGCCAA
>JBBRCA010000270.1:0-3573 GCA_038205325.1 Terriglobales bacterium
CGAGGTCTACCTGAACGAGAATCTTGTTGGCGATCTGCAGATGCTTCACCACCGTCTCGAGCAACACCGGGACTCGATCGAAACGCGCATCACCGAGATTAACGCTGCGCTTCAGCAAATTGCGTATTCCGACGAAACGTACGTCCAGTTGCGCCTTGCTGCACGGCCGAGCACGGAGGTCGCAGAATTCAGGCGTCACCTCAGAAGTTGTTTCGACTTTGCCATTTCGCCAACGCGTGAAGAGCAACTCCAGATCTTCGAGCGCGTACGAGTACTCGTTGAACGGTTTGCTCAGGAACCGGAAGCCACACAGCGCGCGACTGACGTCCGCAACTGGTTTGCGTCCGGTGTACAGGAATTGAATCGCGCCGATGCCCGAGAGGTGAACTACTACTCGGCCACCACCGGAAAGTCTGGTGGGCAGAAGGCGAAGTTGGCATTTACTATCCTGGCGTCGGCGCTTGCCGCGCAGTACGGGCTTTCCGCCGCCCGGCCCGATTCTCAGAACTTCCGGCTCGCCGTCATTGATGAAGCGTTTTCGCGCACTGATGAGACGAATTCTACACAGGCGATGGAACTCTTCGCGCGGCTCGGTTTTCAATTGCTTATCGTCGGACCGTTCGACGCGAAGGCGAAGCTGGCGATACCGTTCGTGCAGACGGTTCATCTCGCGTCAAATCCCGGCGGGAATGCCTCGAGCCTCAGCGTTCTGTCGCGGGCCGGACTTGAGACGATGCCATTGGCCGCCGATTGAAGAGTTGATGCTTTCACCGACGGAGATTCTCGAGGCCGGCAGGCGCCGCTGGAACGACGCCCTTTCAGCCGAGGCTCGCGGCGAGTCGATCTTTCCGCTGAGGATTCGTATAGGGCGGCCGCCAACAACCGGCGCGTTTGTGCCCCTGCGGGACGCTATTGAATCCATCGCTGTGGCGCCGTACCCCTGGTCGGTCCAGTGGGAAGTAGTGGAGACGCGCAAATGGGGCAAGCAACGTTGGCCTGCGAAGTTGACATTCGACTCCATAGAGAGCCTTGCCGGAGCGCTTGGTCGATTGCGCGAACTAGAGCGATTCCGCGCCGCACTTGAATATGCGCGCGCCCAGTGTTCTGCACTGGAACCTTGGCTTCAGACGCGTGGGTACAAGATCGTGAAGTACCTTGATGATTGGTCCGACCTGGTCGCCGTCTGCGCTTACTTTGATACGAACCCTCGTCCGCACTGTTTTCCGCGTCAGGTCCCTGTCGGCCATACGAAGTTTATCGAGAGTAGGACCGGCATTCTCCGCGAGATGCTCGACGCAACGCTTGGCAATCGTGTCGCGGACTCCAGCGGCGAGTTTTCGGAACGCTTCGGACTCCTCGCTGATCCGCCGCTCGTCCGCTTCCGATTTCTCGATCCCTCTTTGCAACGCGACGTCGGCTGGCCGGTCACATCTTCCGCTGTTCCGCTGCCCTTGATGGCCGAGCTTGCGTGGCGCATTCCAAGAGTGATTGTGGTCGAGAATCGTGACGTATTCCTTTCGCTTCCACCAATTTCAGGAACGCTTGGCATTTTCGGATCGGGCAAGGCGGCAGCGATCCTTTCAGGACTCCCTTGGTTAAGCCAAGCCGACATTGTGTACTGGGGCGATTGCGACGAAGCCGGATTCGGGATGCTCGCCGGCCTACGCTCGCAACTTCCGCAGGTACGCAGTGTGCTAATGGACGACGCGGACTGGGAGCGGTGGCGGCACCTTGCCGTTCCTGGCAAACGAGATCGGACTGCCCGCCACGGCAGTCTCACTCAATCTGAACGCCGCGCTCTTGAGTTGGCCGTCGAGGGACCGTGGCTGCTCGAGCAGGAACGAATCCCAGCGGCCGAAGCTAATCAGGCGCTACTCGACGCTCTGTGCCGCGAGCGCTGACGTCGACATCCGCTACGCAGCTGTTCGGCTACGCGGTCGCGACACAGAGATGCGCATTCGTGCACCGGCGTGCCCAAGCATGTTGACGAGGGTATCAATGGTGAATAGATCGATGCGCCCACGCCTCAAGTGACTAATGCGTGGCTGCGTCGCACCGAGAAGCGTGGCCGCTTCACGCTGTGGGAGTTCGTCGATGATGCGCCGGAGTTCGTTCATGAGCAGCGACCGCACCTTGAGATTCTCCGCTTCCAACGGATCGAACCCAAAATCGCTGAAGATGTTTGCGCCCACCGGCGTCACATGTGAGGAGCCGGGAAGGGGGGCGGGCGTTTCTTGCCCGACGCGGCGACGACGAACCGGGCGTTTGACGATCGCCTTTGCAGCGGATTTCTTGCGACGTGTGGTGGTCATGTGCTCCTCTCTGCGATCAGTTCACGATATCGGCGCTTCACTAAGTCGATGTCGCTTTTGGGCGTCTTCTGCGACTTCTTTTCAAACGCGTGAAGGACATAAATCGCCTCTGCGAATTTTGCAACGACGAAGACGCGATGTGCTGTTCCGACGCGAATACGGATCTCTATTGTTCCCGCGCCAACGACGGACATCGGTTTCCAGTCGTCGGGTGCGGCACCCTGTTGTAGTCGTCCCAGTTGGAAGCCCGCGATTTGGCGCGCGTCGGGTGGAAAGGCAAGCAGGTCCACGTACGAGGTGCCGCGCCACTCGATTGGCTTCTCGCGTTCGGCCCGAATTCCAGGTCCTGTGTGCATGGAATATTAAACTCTAGAATATGCTGCGCCAGTCAAGGGACGATAAAAATGCAGGGCCACCGCATCATTGGCGTTGGTCACCGTTGGTCACCGTTGACACTTGAATCTGCGCCAAATGGTTGGCGCGTGCAAAACCAAGCTGGCCGTACGCCGTTGATTCTTAGCGACTTACACAACACCCCCATTGGTTTCGCTCAGCTTCCCAAGCTGGACGTCGCCGGTTCGAGTCCGGTCGCCCGCTCTCTCGCGTTTCATGGTCAAATCGATGCCTCGGTCCGTTGCCACGGACTGAGGCATTCGTATTTTTGGTCCTACGTTCGAACCTGGGGGCGATGTTCCACAAGAGGTCGCGAGCTCGTGAAGCATCGCGTTGGTGTCGATGTGTCATCCACGTCGACCGTTGACGAGATCGTTGCACACGCTCCGATCGCAACGAGCATCTTCAACGTCTTGGCACCGCGGTGTTCTTCACCCGGACAAGCACGACACGCGTGTGTTCGGTGAGCACGTTGCGCGCGAAGAACAAGGAGCGCGCTACGGAGGCTTTTTTCAGAGCGGGGCGTGATATATGCATGGGCCCGCTGTGCCAATTCCCGCGCACGCGTTCGTGACAATCCGGAGGACTGTCGATGGAGAGCTCCCGCGCAGCACCACTCGACTCGCGTGCCACCGCCATCACGCGCGCACTCTGCCTGCTGATCATGCTCCTGATGACAGTGGCGTCAGTGTACGGAGCGTCCATGGCCTTGGGCTACTTTCGGCAGATCGGCGTGTAACCCATGCGCCCTATCTCCAAGCGGCAGACGCGCGCATTCTTTCTCGGTTCGACCGGCGTGTTTTCCCTGATCTTCATCGGACTCACGGTCGACGGCCACCGGCAATTCCCCAAGCTCACGCACTCCGAT
>JBBRCA010000271.1:0-3570 GCA_038205325.1 Terriglobales bacterium
TTCTTGTGCGCCGAGAGGGGTGCCGTCGAAGATGGCGCGGGGGTTTTCGATGCAGAGAAGGTTGGCGTAGTTTGTGCCGTAACGCTTGGCGACGGCGGCGTGAGCCGCGCTCATGTGCGGAGGGCGCGTGGTGGTGTTGTGGGCGTCGGTGGCGAGGAAGTGGACCCAGCGGTCGGCGAGCAGGCGGTGGCTCATCTGCTCGGCTGCGCGGCCCATGTGGCCGAGCACGGAGCCAGCGGTGATCTGCAGCAGCAGCCCGTTGCGCAGCCATTCGGCTAATCGGATGGCGTCTTTTTGCAACGTGGGGTTGCGCTCGGGGTGGGTGAGGATGGGCGTGAGGCCGGCGAGTCGCATTTCGTAAAACGTCTCGGTGAGAGTTTGAGGAAGGCCGTAGTCGGGGAGTTCGACGAGCAGGTTACCGGTGCCGTTAATGGAGTACTTTGCCGGGTTAGCCATCGCGTCCTGAATGTTGTCGTAGCTGAGGTGAAAGTCGCAGCCCATGCCGAGGGTCAAAAGAATGGTTTCAGCGGCGAGAGCATCGCTAAGGGCCGTCCTGCGCTGCGCGTTGAGCGCCGGATCATAGTCGTACGCGCCGTTGGCGTGCGGCGTGCAGACGACGTGGGAAATGCCGTCGTCGACCGCTATTTTCGCCATGGCGATGGAGGTTTCGAGGTCCGGCGGGCCGTCGTCAAGGCCGAACAGGAGATGGTGGTGCAGATCGATCATCGGTATTTGAAATTGCCAGACGGCCTCAGGGTATCATCGCCTTGCGACTTTTCGGATGGGCCACGGGCCTTGTGGATTATCAAAGGCAATAGCAGGGTTTCGCATCTTGCTGCTCCCGTCGTATGATTTAGGGAATGTGCAGCGTGTACGCGCGAGACTCACGAGAGCCAGGGAGATTCAGGGAAAACTTCATGCCGGAAAAGACCATTACTGCCAAGTTGCGCGTTTTAGTTGCTGATGACGAACAGGTCATCGCGAATACGCTCGCCATCATTTTGAACGAAGCGGGCTTTGAAGCGCGTGCCGTGTACAGCGGCGAGAAAGCCATCGAGATGCTGGATATTTTTCACCCCGACATGCTGATTTCGGACGTGATTATGACCGGGATGACGGGCATTGAAGCGGCCATTCAGACGCGCGAGAAGCTGCCCAACTGCAAAGTGCTGCTGTTCTCGGGCCAAGCCGCGACGGCGGATTTGCTGGAGCGCGCGCGTACGCAAGGGCATGAGTTTGAGATCCTTGCCAAGCCTGTGCATCCGACGGATTTGCTGGCGAAGCTGCGGGGGTAGAAGCGAATTGCCTGTGGCGGTCCGTGCCTGCGATCAGGTCGGGCCTTTAGCCCTCCGATTCTCGTTGCAAACTCTAACCCTAGGGCTCCACCTCGGGGCTGGCATGGAATGCCGCTGCGGCCCTCAGCAGCACTCCGTACACCTGCCAGTAAACGCGTGTTCACCTCCTTGCGGATTTCGCCGATGAAGCAGAGGTATGACAGCCGACACGAACCGCGTCCTCTCGTTCCCGCCGCCTCGCACTATGGCCGCCGCCTTCACCGGCGACCAGGCCCTGCTCGGCCCCAGCCTCGCGATTGCACGCGTGTGGTCGCAGATCCGGCGCGTCGCTCCGCATTTTCGAGCGGCCACTATCACCGGCGAAGCTGGCTCCGGCGCCGAGGCTGCCGCTCGCTCTCTGCACATGCTTTCCCCGGTGAGCAAACTTCCGTTCCTTGTGGTCGAAGCGGCCCAGGCTGAGCCTCTGCTCGACCTTTCTGTGACCGCAGTCAACGCGGTCGCGGAAGGCCTTGTCTTTTTCCCGGACATCGACCGGTTGGCTCCAGTCACGCAACGCGGCCTGGTGCGCAAACTCCGCCTGCGCGGCCACGCGCCGCTTCGCATCGTCGCCGCCGCTTCGACTGATCTCCGGGCCTCGGTCAGCGCGGGCCGCTTTTCGGCTGAACTCGCGGAGGTGCTGGGCACGGTCCGCATCGCCTTGCCGCCACTTCGCGAGCGCACGGACGATATTCCCCTGCTGGCGACCGATCTGGTGCAGCGGCTCGCCGAACGTTTGGGTCTGCGCGTGCCCGCGTTTGCGCCCTGCTTCCGCGACGCTTTGATCGCCTTCGCGTGGCCCGGAAATCTGGTGCAGCTTGAGCAGATGCTGCTTCACATTTTATCGATGACAGATAGCGACACGCTGACCGCCGGGCATTTCGATGCGGCGACCCGAAGTGTGCCTGAGCACCCTGTGCCGCTGCCCGCTCTCACGCGCATGGTGCGCCTTGAAGAGATCGTGCAGGAGCATATTCGCGCGGTCTTGATCGGCTGCCACGGCAACAAGCTGCGCGCCGCGGAAGTGCTGGGCATCAGCCGCTCCACGCTGTATCGCATGCTTGAGGACACAGCGGCGCGTCAGCATCTTTCGATGGCCGGATAGCGCGGCTTTGATAACCTTGCAACAGGATGCACGATCAGTCATTAAACAGGCGAGTGGAACGGATTGGAACGAAATTGCCGCGCGTCGGGTCGCGCTCCTCAATTACGGAACGAGCGCTCGCCCCCTACGCCTGGGGGGTGCTGGGATTCATGGTGCTGGTGGTGCTGTGGGGGGCGATCGTGCGCACCACCGGCTCCGGGGCGGGTTGCGGCAATCACTGGCCGCTGTGTAACGGAGATTTCGTCCCGCACCATCCCCGGCTGGCGACCCTCATCGAGTTCACGCACCGCTCCATGACCGGCTTTCTGACAACGCTCGTTGCGGTGCTGGCGGCATGGATTTTCTGGAAGAGGCCGAGCGGCGATCGCGCGCGGCGCGGCGCGATTTGGGTCATCATCTTCCTCATCAGTGAAGCGCTGCTCGGCGCGGTGCTGGTCAAAGGCGGCTACGTCGAAGCCAACGCGTCGACGGCGCGCGTGGCGATGCAATGCGTCCACTTTACAAACACGATGCTGCTGCTCGCGGCACTGGCTCTGACGGCCTGGTGGCTCGAGCATCCTGCGAGAAACCGTGCGGCGAACGTGGCCCACCGCGCGCTGGCGGTCGCCGCCATTCTGCTGACTCTGGTGGTGGGTGCGACGGGCGCGGTCGCGGCCCTGGCCGATACGCTTTACCCTTCGTCCAGCCTGCGCGCCGGATTGGCCCAGGACTTCGCCTCCACCGCGCCGCTGATTGTCCGAATGCGGTGGGTGCATCCAGCGGCGTTCGTGCTCGCGTTCGGTTGCGTCGCGATGCTTTGCTGGCGGGTGCGAAGTCGAAGGGCGGCCGTTGTTGCAGGTCTGCTGGCGCTTCAGTTTATTTTGGGGATTGGAGACGTACTCCTGCTCGCGCCGCAATGGATGCAGGTCCTGCATTTACTGGGGGCCGACCTGTTCTGGATTGCTCTGGTGATCCTCGCCGGGGGTGGTTTGTGGTCTCGCGAGCAGGCCTGAAACAGCGATGCGCACCCGTGAGGATGCGCATCAGTCACTGCCGACTGAAGTCTTACTCGGGATTGTTGGGGACCGGCTCTTTGCCTTCTGCCCGGCGGCCTACGTTGCGGGTTCCGGTCGCCGTCTTCTCCGCGCCTTCCTT
>JBBRCA010000272.1:0-3563 GCA_038205325.1 Terriglobales bacterium
GGCAACGTTTGCCGGTGCGGGACTTATCCCAGGATCGTGATGGCCGTCCGCCTGGCGGCGGCCGCTATGAAACGAGACCAGCATGCTTGAAGTCGAGCGCTACGAGCTGCATGAGGCTCCGGCCTATAGTTTCGAACCGGATCGCCGCGACTTTTTCAAGCTGCTTGGTAGCGGTATCGTCGTTTACTTTGCTCTCGCCAATTCCGCCGATGCCCAGGAGTCTGGCGCGGGCGGTCGACGGGGCGGCGGCACAAACTTAACAAGCGATGCGCCGCAGGACATTGGAGCGTGGCTGCACATCGGCGAGGACAGCAAGATCACAGTGCTCACCGGTAAGGTTGAGGTGGGACAGAACAGCCGCACTTCTCTCACACAAGCTGTCGCGGAAGAGTTGCACGCGCCGGCTGAGTCCATCACTCTCGTCATGGGCGATACGGATCTGGTGCCGTTCGACATGGGAACATTCGGCAGCCTCACGACGCCCACCATGGCTCCGCAATTGCGGCGCGCAGCCGCGGCAGCTCGAGAGTTACTGCTCGACTTTGCAGCGGAGAAGTGGCACACGGAACGCTCCAATCTGAAGATGGAGAATGGCCGCGTCACGGATCCTGCCGCGGGAAAATCCGTCAGCTTCGGCGAACTCACTCAAGGCAAGACGCTGGCAAAGGCGCTTGGTCATGGCTCTGTAAGCAAGCCGCTCGGCGTGTCGGCTCCCAAGGTAAACGGCCGCGCTGTGGTGACCGGAGCGCATCGCTACGCATCCGATGAAAAGCGGCCCGGAATGCTGTACGGACGTGTGCTGCGTGCTCCCGGTTTTTCGGCGACGCTGTCGACGGTGGATACCAAAGAGGCGGAGAAGATCTCCGGCACGGGGGTCGTCCACGATGGCGATTTTGTGGGCGCTTTCGGACCCGATCGGGATGCCGCCGGACGGGCACTCGAAGCCATCCGGGCGGAGTGGAAGACAGAACCCCAGCCCTCCAGCAAAGCACTGTTCAGCTATTTGAAGGCCAATGCGCAGGGCGCGAGCGGGCGTCCCAGCAAACAGCTAGGCTCGATGGAACAGGGCCTGCAAAACGCGGACCATAAGCTAGAGGCCACCTACAATGTGGCGTACATCGCGCACGTCCCACTGGAGCCGCGCGCCGCAGTCGCCGAGTGGACGGATGGAAAGCTCACCGTCTGGACCGGAACTCAGCGGCCGTTCGGCGTGAAGAGTGAGCTAGCCGAGGCGTTCAAGATCCCGGAGAGCCGTGTCCGCGTGATTGTGCCGGACACAGGTTCGGGCTACGGCGGGAAACATACCGGTGAGTGCGCCATCGAAGCCGCTCGACTTGCTAAGGCCGCAGGCAAGCCTGTGAAGTTGACCTGGTCTCGCGAAGAGGAGTTCTCCTGGGCCTACTTCCGGTCCGCCGGCGTCATCGAGATCTCGAGCGGCGTTCGCAAGGACGGCGTCATCACTGCCTGGGAATTTCACAACTACAACTCCGGCGCGTCGGGGATCAACCATCAGTACGACATCGCGAATCAAACTATCCAGTTTCATCCCACCAAGTCGCCGCTGCGGCAGGGATCGTATCGCGGGTTGGCCGCCACGGCGAACCACTTTGCCCGCGAGTCACACATCGACGACATGGCGCACGCCTCGGGTATCGATCCGCTCGAATTCCGGTACAAAAATTTAAAAGACCAGCGCATGCGAGCCGTGCTGGAGGCTGCCTCGGGCCGGTTCGGATGGGGCAAGTCCACTCGCCAGAGCAACATTGGATATGGGATCTCCTGCGGGTTTGAGAAGGGCGGCTACGTCGCGACTTGCGCCGCAATCGCGATCGATCCCAAAGGCAACGTGAAGATTCAGCGCGTCGTGACGGCATTCGAATGCGGAGCCATCGTGAATCCGGACCATCTGAAGAACCAGGTGGAGGGCTCCATGATTATGGCCATCGGTGGCGCGCTATTTGAAGGCATCGAGTTCGACAACGGAAAAGTGCTGAGTAACAAGTTGTCGCGCTATCGTGTTCCGCGCTTCAGCGATACGCCGGTGGTCGAAGCGATTCTCGTGGACAGAAAGGATCTGGACTCGGCGGGGGCAGGCGAGACCCCCATTGTGGGACTGGCTCCGGCGGTCGGCAACGCGATCTTCGATGCGGCGCGAGTGCGCTTGCGGTCCCTGCCCATGGTTCCCGCTGGTATCAAGACTTAGGCGCCGTCTGGTATAAAGACGCCGTCTGGTATAAAAATATAGTGTCACGCATTCTAGTCTGCGCGGTTGCGCTAACTGCACTCTCATCCTTCGCCCAAACAATTGGTATCGACACGCACATCGACGTCGCGCAGCGAGTTCTGATCGAAGGCGTTGATCTGGCCGACCACCTCAGCGATGGTCAGGTAGATATTCCGCGCTTGCACGCAGGCGGCATGAACGCTCCCTTTTTCGCACTGTGGGTTCCGACTTATTACAAAGGGTCCGAGGCTGTTCGCCGCACCTTGGATCTGCGCGACGCGATGCAGGGCTTGCTCGACAAACACCCCGATCAAATCCAACTCGCCCTCACGGCTTCCGACATCGAGCGCATTACCAAAGGGGGTAAGATTGCCGCTGTGCTGTCGCTCGAAGGCGGACATCAGATCGCCGATGATCTGCGCGTGCTCCGTATGTACCAGCGCATGGGGATTCGCGCCATGACACTTACGCACTTCCGCAACAACAACTGGGCCGATTCGTCCACCGACAAGCCTGAGCATAACGGCCTGACCGATTTCGGCAAAGAGGTTGTTCGTGAGATGAACCGGATCGGGATGATTGTCGACATCTCGCACGTTTCTGATAAAACGTTTTACGATGCCGTCGCGGTGTCTTCCAAACCAGTGCTGGCCACCCACTCATCCTGCCGTGCATTGAACGACGTGCCCCGCAACATGACTGATGACATGCTCCGAGCGCTGGCGAAGAACGGCGGAGTTGTTTCCATCAATTTCTTCCCGAGTTTCATCAGCCCAAAAGATGCCGAAGCCGGCAAAAAGCTGATTAGCAAACAGACTGCCCACGAGCCAGATGTCACCGGCGCAGCGCTGGACGAGTATGCCAAGAAGGCTTACTTCGATGAGTTGCGAAGCATGAAGCCGGCACTTGCGACGATCGACGATGTGGTGGCGCATATTGATCACGCGGTGAAGGTCGCAGGCATCGACCACGTCGGGATTGGAAGCGACTTCGACGGCATCGACAGCGTTCCGCATGGACTGGAGGATATCTCCAAGATGCCGAAACTGGCCGCTGCGCTAAAGCAAAAAGGCTACTCGGATGCCGATATCCGGAAGATCTGGAGCGGCAATGTTTTGCGGCTGATTAGAGCGGTTGTTGGGAACTAATCTTCGTCCGCGCGCAGTTTAGCGATCACCGACAGGTCCTCCAGCGTGGTGGTATCGCCCTTCACTTCGCCGGTGGTCGCCAGTTCCCGTAGCAGTCTTCGCATGATCTTGCCGCTACGGGTTTTCGGCAACGAGTCCGTGAAGCGGATGTCATCCGGCTTGGCAATCGCGCCAATCTCTTTAGCTACCCA
>JBBRCA010000273.1:0-3540 GCA_038205325.1 Terriglobales bacterium
CGCCGTTGCGAAGGCTTGAGCCCATCGCGTGCATCCGGCAGCGCGCGGGAGATGATGACCGACATGGAGTAGTCGAGGAAGGACTTCGACATCTCCTCGGCCACGTTCACTTTTTCGACTTTTTCGTTTTGGTTATACATCGAGAGGGGTGGGGAAAGGGGTGGATTTTAGCTGGGATCGTTGGCGGGAAAAATGGGGATGCCGAGCACGCCCGCGGCTTCTCGCATCCGGCGGTCGGTAGTGCAAAGCGGGAAGTCTTGCGACAGGTCGCAGGTCGCGGTGTGGATGGCATCGAGCGTGCGCAACGGCACATCGGGATGGCAGCGGGCGAGGACGTGGTTCGCGCGGCGCAGCACCGCAAGGTTGAGGGCGTGGAGCCGGATTTCTTTCGCGTCAACCCGGTCTTGGAACACGCGCCAAGCCGAGACTCGCTGCGCTGACGAAATTTCTCCCTGTCGCTCTTTGAAAAGCAAAGTGGACCAGGTTTCGGTCAGCGAAAGTTCCGAAGCTGATAACCGCTGGTCGGCCACAGAGTCTTGAAAAAATGCACTATCGGCCTCTGTGACGAGCAGTTTGACGATGATTGCTGTGTCCAAAAACATCGTTAGCCCCGTGCATCCCGATCCGCGCGGATGATCTCGTCCGAGGTCAACCCGCCCCGCCAGGGCGGCATCGTTTTGAGATGTTCGCGGGTGCCAGAAAATGGCCTCTGCCGCGGTTCTGCATCCATCGGCACGAGCCGCGCCTTGGGCACGCCATCGCTGGTGATGACCACCTCGCGCCCGGCGGCGACTTCATCCAGCAAGCCGGACAGGTGCGCCTTGGCCGCGCGCACGGAGATGGAGGCGCCCACGCCGGGCAGCGGCATGATTTCCTGGATTACGGCTGAGGTCGTTTCTTCCTCCGCCCCGCGGCGCACCGAGGTCTCTTTCGTTTTCATACCACCAATGTAGTCACGCGTAGTCACACTCCGCAAGTCTTTCTTTCGATAAACCGGCGTAGGCTTCTTTTTCATTCGGGTGTTTCGTTGACCGAAAGCGGCGAGCCTTCGTATTTGGCGATCTCCGCGGTGAGTTCGGCGATGCGATTGCGGGCCTTGATCATCTCGGGAAGAAGTTGATCGACCGGAACGGATTCAGTCTTGCCGGAGCGATTGAGGATCAGCGGCAGGCCGTCGCGGCGGTGTTGCTCGATGCAGTCGAGAAACGACTCGTGCAGGCCAAGTTCCGAGAGCAGGTGCATCGGGATGCCGTTGGCGAGCGGGAATATGTTAGTCATCGATTTCGCAGTTCTCGGAGAGTTCTTCGAGAAACTCAGGCTTCAGATACTTGACGATACTCGCCACTTGTTCGATGCGCTCGCGAAGGGCGTTGAATGCGATGTAGCGGCAAATCCCAGCGAGCGGCGGTGACAGTCGTGAAAAGGTTGGGCGATTTACCTCCGTCATTACTTTCGCTCGGCGGTCTTCCGGCGCGACGAGGTAAAGAGGTATGTTAATGTTTGGCTGCATGGCAACGAGGTCCGCCATGCGGAGCAGGCCAGAATAAATGGAGGTTGTGCTTTCGATCTCAAACGCTGCGACGATCGCGTTTCCTTTGAGCCAGAGTACATCGATGAGTTCGATTGTGCTGTTCGTCGCGTCATCGAACTGCAACGGCAGCTCTTCCTTGAGCCCTGGCAGACCTGCGAATTTGTTGCTCTTAAATGCACGGCCTCGGTCGTTTTTCGCGACCCACACGTCGAAACCCATATCGACGCCAAGCTTTAGCAGGAGCCATTGTATCTCCGTATGCTCGGTTTCCTGCTTTGGTGGAATGGCATCCTTGTCGTCCCCGTTCTCCAAGCCGGGGATCGTAACATGACCGATCTTTGCCTTCACTGTCTTCGGCCGGTATTTGAGCTTCGCGGGATCGACGGGCAGCACGACCGGATTCACTTCCGCTGCCTTAACCGCCGCCGTGACTACTTCGCCGTCGACCGGCTTCCATTTGGCGGGCGAGCCGCGGAAGTGTCCCGTCCATGCAGGCCCCCACGATTCAAAAGGTAAGAACGACAGTTTTCCGAGCAAGCTACGAACGGGCACGCTTGTCTCCGGAGTAAGTGTTGCAACAGGTCTTACTTTAATCCGACACGGGAAGTCTTCGTCGGACCAGATCTTCTTCGTGTCCCGAAATGGCTTGCTGACGACTTCCAATACTCCAACAAAGCGCGAGATCCCCGTCAGGTAACAAAGTAGGAAATCGCCCTTCGCGATCTTCTGCACGGTCGTCCAACGGCTTTCGCGGAAGCCGCTAATCTCAGCACCGGAATCCAAAAACTCCTGCCAAGTTTTCGCCGTGAAAAGATCGAGCCAGTAATTCACGCGTTAGTTGCTCCTACACATCCAACCGCGCATTGAGCGCGTTGTCTTCGATGAAGGCGCGGCGGGGTTCGACGATGTCGCCCATGAGGATGGTGAACATGCGGTCGGCTTCGACGGCGTTGTCTTCGTTCAAGTCCACCTTGAGCATCTTGCGTTTGTCGGGGTTCATCGTCGTCTCGTAGAGCTGCTTGGGATTCATTTCGCCCAGACCTTTGAAGCGCTGGATGGAGAGGCCGCGTTTGCCGATTTCGAGGACGTTTTTGAGGATGTCGGGGATGGCGAAGAGCGGGTGGGTGACGGCTTTGTCGCCTTCGCCTTCGATGAGTTCGAAGATCGGCGCGTCGCTGTTCGCGTAGTGCTCGATTTTCAGGCCCTTCTTGGCGAGTTCGTCGATGAGCTTTTGCACCGTCGTGGACTCGTGCAGTTCGATGAGCTTCGCGCGGCGGCGGTTCGCGGGGTCCAGCTTTTCCTTCTTCGCCTTGGCGGCGGGCGGCTCAGTCAGCGCGACATCGCCGTCGATGACCGGCTCGGGAGCGGGGTCGTCATAGAGATTGAGGTCGCGGTTCTCCTCGTGGAAGGCGCGCACTTCGGCTTCGCCGGGGAAGTAAGTCGCCCACTCGGTGTTGCCCTCGCGCACCTTGACCATATAGCCGGGCAGGCGGCCATGCTTGGCGTCGCGCTCGTGCAGATATTCCTCGAAGTCGCCGCCGTGGCGCCGGATGGAGTCGCTGAACTTAGCCAGGCGCTCGAGCAGTTCGAGCATGTCCTTGAGCTGAGTAGCGGTGAAGACTTTGCCGTCGGCTAAGTTCTTTAGCTTCACTTCATCGGCGCCGAGACTAATGAGGATCTTATTAAGTTGCGCGTCGTCATCGACGTACTCCTCGCGCTTCTTGCGCTTGATGAGATAGAGCGGCGGGCAGGCGATGTAGATCTTCCCTTGCTTCACCAGCTCCGGCATCTGGCGGTAGAAGAAGGTGAGCAGCAGGGTGCGGATGTGCGAGCCGTCCACGTCCGCGTCGGTCATGATGATGATCCGGCCGTAGCGCAGCTTCTCGATGTTGAAGGTGCCTTCCAGGTCCTTGTCTCCCTTCTCGCCGCTCGGGGTGCCGATGCCGGTGCCGATCGCGGTGATGAGCGTCTGGACTTCGGTGTTTTGCAGCACCTTGTCGAGGCGCGCT
>JBBRCA010000274.1:0-3533 GCA_038205325.1 Terriglobales bacterium
CAATGGCGTATGAGCGACGAACTGCATCGCGGCGTCCATGGCGAGCATCAAGGCAGGAAGATCCGCAGGGCGCAACGACTTGGCGTCCTTCCAGACGCCGGTCTTCTTATCTCGATACCTCCTGGGCTGGATGGTAACGGAGCGGAAGAACCTGGGGCCGACGTCGGTCTGGACCTCGTTGAGCCAGACGGCGACGCCCACGCCGCCGTGGAACGGCCCCCACTTGCGCTCCGGATGGCGCGGCGCGGTGGCCGCGCGCTTGGCTTTCGTTGCCATAGGTGAACTCCTTCGGTGTCTGTGATGGAAAGATCCGCTCTCGGAGGATTCCTTGCCGGGAAGGCAAGGGTGGGACATTGCCAGAGAAATGAGAAGCGGTCAAGCGCCAAGCGTCCCACGTCGCCGCGGCCCGTTCTGGATGCCCTGGAATCATCATGAAGCGCTGACATACGATCCGAGTATGCTGACGAAGTGAAACGTAAGCGGGGGAGAGAGACCATGTCCAAGCACCATTCCAAGAAAGCGGCCCCAGCCGGTAAGCGCGTAGACGCCACGGTAGAGCTCCGCAAAGCGCTGACCCGGCAAAGGAAAGCGGAACTGGTGAATGTCCTGCTGGAAATGGCACAGGCGGACCGCGGGGTTCTCCGGCAGCTCACCGCCCGGTTTGAGGTGACTGCTCCACCGCACGAACTGGTAGCCGTGACGCGTCAGGCCATCGCCGACGCGACCGACTTCGACGAGCGATCCATCAACCGTAACTTCGACTACGACTACGCGGCTTACGAGGAAGTGAAGCGCAACCTGGCGCGCTTGATTGCTGCGGGACAATTGCGGCTGGCAATGCAGCTCGCGCTGGAACTGATGAAGGACGGAAGCTATCAGGTCGAGATGAGCGATGAAGGGCTGATGACCAATGACATCGAAGACTGCTTGAGCGTGGTTGTCAAACCTCTCAAACACTGTGAACTGCCTGCGGACGAGGTGATTACCTGGTGCTCGACGATGCTCGACAACGACCGCGTGCGATTTATCGCCAAGAAGCAACTGGAGTCCTTACGGACCCATTTCCAGGCCGCAACGCGATCGGGATGAGCGTCGGTCAAGAGTACGTGGCTATGGATTGTCAGTCGGAGCCAGGCACCGCGATGGGGATCAGCATGAGACCACTTCCAAGTGCGATCGAACAATTCGTGACCGAACAGGACACGATTGTCATCGCCGAGCTGTGCCGAGAGGACGCCGAGCCCCCGTTTTCGCCCTACGGCAGCTATTGGTATCGGGCCGTAGCCGCCATGCTTTGGTCCGGCCGCGTAGCCGCCAACGCCAACGGCTCCCCGAACCGGACCGACGTCAATCGCATTTGCAAGGAAGCCAACTTCAACCAGCATCTGTTTGCACGCATCACCACCTTCCTCGTGGCCGCCAAGGTCGTTCAAGCCGATCACCGCGGCCAATTTGGAGAGGGAGTGAACCATGATTCCTTCTGGAAGCACCGCCGCAAGGATCTCATGGAGATCGCACGAACGGCGGTCCTGCACCTGATTCAAGAAAACACCGGCGCACTCGCGTGGCGGCCGACAATGGCCAGCCACGCTTCGTTGATCGAGTTGCTAATGCTGTTTTTCACCGGCTTCCGTGGCAGAGCGCTGCGCGAAGACCAGATCGGCCAGGTGATGTCCGACTTCTGCCAACTTCCCCAAGCAGACTTGCAAGTGCTCGCCGCGAACGCCGGCCTCAAAGCGTATGCCATTTCCCGCTACAACTGGGAGCACTGGTTGGATGAAAAAGGGCAAAAGGCTATGCTTTCCGCCCTGTACACGGCTGAATGGGCCTATTACGGCGAGAGGGATAAAACGGGATGGATCATGCCGAGTCCGGTGGGACTGGGTCTGCTGGGCCTCGGTCCGCTGCCGCAACCTCCTGTCCTGGCTAAAGAACGCAAGGCCGATTCAAACCTGGCGATCTTCGCCGGCGCCGGCCTCGACTTCAAGAAGCTCATTCCTCTTTTCCGCTTCTGCAAGATCAAACGCATCGATCAACTCTTCGAGTTCCAGGTGCATCCAAAGCGTCTCCAAGAGATGCCCTCGCGTACTTCTGCCGGCGGGGAGTTGCGCGCGGCATTGGCCGATCTGGATCCTTTGCCCGCCTCTCTGGCTGGCGCGCTTCAAAACGAGTCGAAGCTCGGCGGTAAAGTCGCTATCCGTTACTGCAGCGCTCTTGTCAAACTCGAAACCCCCGAAGTTCTGACTGCCATTCGGCAACATCCCCAGTTGAAAGGCTATCTCGAAGCCGGAGCGCCGCCGGGATACCTGGTGGTCAAGCCAGGCTCAAACCCGGACAATTTTGTTCGGCGCTGCCAAGCACTGGGCTTCGAGGTCGGCTTACTGTGATTCGCTGGCGCATCCAAATCAACTGATGCAATCGATTTGCCGATAATGCGTGACGTGCTTACCCGCCCGTAACCCGTTATGACAGGAGGTACTGTGCTCATGCCACGTGGAGTGCCAAGAGCAAGCTCGGCAGGTCCATCGGCCGCAGGGACGAGGCGTCCTTCCATTGGCCGGTCTTCGGATCGCGATACCGGCGTGGAGCGATGGTCACGGAACGGAAATAACGCTTGCCTTCCTCGGTCGTGACTTCGTTGAGCCACACGGCGACGCCCAGGCCCCCGTGGAAGGGACCCCACTTGCGTTCCGGGTGGCGCGGCGCGGATACAGTGCGCCTGGTCTTCGTGGACATTGGTCGATCTGCTGACTGGTGGTGACGGTGATGGAAAAGAGCCCCGCTCGGGTGCTCCTCTGCCCGGAGGCAAAGGCGGAAGAATAGGGCACGGGCAACGTTCGCGCAAGGCGGTGGACGTGAGGAATACATCCTTTTGACAGGAATCCGATTCGGCGTAGCATCCCGCTCCACTGCGGCATTTCGTCGCAGCGGCGTGATTCTTCAAACCATCGCCTGTCAGAAGGAGTCCGTGCATGTCTACTGCCAACATGATCCTGCACTGCGGCGCCCGCGAGGTTTCTCGCGAGCAACTCCAGGTCGTCCCCTGCCCGCCGGCCGAAGGCCGCTGGCGTCCCGTTCCTCATCATGAGGTACTCGATTTCAGTCTGAAGGCCCTCGACGACGCCGGCTACGCGGTCGAGAAGATGAAGCTCGGCCTGACTCGCGACGACCAGCGTTTCTGGGGCACGCTCGTTCTCAAGAGCGCCATCGTCTCCGGCGTCTCGCTCGCGTGCGCCATTGCGTCCAGTCTCGACAAGTCCTGTTCACTGCGCTTCGGCTATGGTCATTCGGTGTTCGTGTGCGACAACGGCGCCTGGCGCGTCGAAGAGACCATCGCCCGCAAGCACACGACGAACGGCGTCACCCGCTATCAAGAGGCGCTCTGCCTCGCGGTCTCGAAGATCGAGTCGTTCAAACAGCAGGAAGCCGAACGGATTCGCGCGCTCACCTGCCGCGATCTCAAGGACGCGGAGGCCGAGTCGCTGCTGTTGCGCTGTTACGAGGCCGAGATTCTCAGTCCGCGCACGATCCAC
>JBBRCA010000275.1:0-3512 GCA_038205325.1 Terriglobales bacterium
TGTGATGAGACGGCGGAAGTCGAGCACCGCCAGTGGGAGCCGCTCATCGGACATCAGGACTCCGTGTCCCGCCAGCATTTTCTGCCGGTCGGCGCTTCGTTGCATAGCTCGTAGGACGTTCTCGAAATCCTGCCGTACGCGGCACGTGTTTGGCCCGGCGGGCTCGGCCAAGCCCATGGATTCGAGGAACTTCAACCGTTCCGCGGTGTGTTGTTCTTCCAGCGGCGTACTGCGACTGAGTCCGCCTTGCCTGGAGCCGATCTGCGCCATGAAGAATGGGGAGGCTGGCTCCTCGGCCTTTCCAGCGTCGCGGTTGATGATCCTGTCGAGAGATGTGAATCGGTGCTGATGCACTTCCCGGCGTTGCGCTACGGCGGCATCTAACTCCGTGCGATGCCCGAGTTGGCGGGTGCAGAGATCTTCCGCGATTTCGCGGATACCGTGCTTGACGTAATCCTTGCTGAGAGATAGCGGACCGCCTTCCGCGCCGATCCCCCGCAGCGCCATGTGTACGTGCGGGTGCTCCGTGTTGTAATGGGCGGCTGCTACCCATTCGACGTGCGTGCCGAGGTCCTTCTCCATCCGCGAGACAAGATCGCGGGTCAGCCGTATCACGTCCGCTCTATCGCCGAATTCCGGGGATACGATCAACTTCCAGAGGCGCTCGTCACCGGCCTTCTGCCAGCCTTCGAGCCACGCCGCGATGTCGATTGATTCTCCGCGATCATCGAACCCCACAGCTTTGGGATCGCCCTCATGCGTGGCGCTCTCGCGGGCGACGTAGCGCCATGGGCTCGCCACTGTCCGCCAATGGTGTTTTTCGCGTACATAACCCGCACAGCGCACCGTTGGTTGTAAGCCCGAGTCCGCTTCGGTCCTGTATCGGCTCCGCCCGACCGGCGCTTCCGGCTTCCGCTCATGCGGGCGTGATGCATCAGGATTTTGTAGGCTGACGCCCAGGCCGCGCGCTCGTTTTGCGCAGGCGGTTTCCGCGGTCGCAGCCGGAATTCGCGTTCTTCATCCTTCGCCATGGTTCACCAAATCCCGCATCGCCACCTGCGAGTCTCCGACCATCGCTTGGCCCGCACTCTTCAGCAACCGGGCGTGCCGGCCGCGTGCCCTCGCAACGGCGGCCTCCATAGCCTCACCGCCTGGCTCGGGAACGCACGTCAGCAAAACCTTAGCCAAGCTGTCCACAAACGCGAACAACGCCTGCTGGGCTCGCCCGAGACGGAAGACTTCGCGCCTGACTTGCTCGGTGCTGGCCGCGAGTCGATCTTCGGCGCCGACGAGTTCCTCGCTGCGTCCCGACAGTTCCTGTTCCACCGAATGGCGGATGAATGCCGTTGGTGATGAGAAACCGCGCTTCCGAGCTGCCTCTTGAATTCCTTTGTCAGTAGTCTCAGAAAATCGGATTGCTCGCTGGGCCATGCGGGAACGCCTCTCAACTTGTAAGGGGATGGCGGAAACGGCTTGGGACGCCGGAAATCGCAAAATCGGCGACGCATCCCAACAGGGATGCACAGTGACCGAAACGCATCCCGACCGAACCACAACCCCACGAACCCAAAGACCACAAAAAAACCACACGACGCATCCCAACCCTTATGTTCCACTACCGGGTCTTTGGCTGTCTGTGGGCCGTCTTCGCTGCCGGTGGTTGTTGCAATCTGTTGCAAGCTGTTGCCGATGCCTGTTGACTGCCGAAACTGTTGCAGACTGTTCCCAAACTGTTGCAATCGGTTGCAAAACGCGAAAATCTGCTGATTCGGTGTCCCGACCCGTTTGGGCCATTCCCTTATTAGATGAGGAAGCAATTGGGCAATACGATGGACTTGAATCCACCGCCGCGCCGCAGAAAAACAAGGTTGGACTTGGTTCACTTGCGCTCCCTGCTTTCGGCTCAACCCGCCACGAGTACGGGACAGGTTACCGCCGCTTGGGTAGAAATTGAGGCTGGCCTGGCGAGGGGAATGAAACTCAGAGAGGTTTGGGAGGCCGCGAAGCTGGATGGGCTGGAGATTCCGTGCCCACAATTCCGTGTCTACGTTTCACGGCTGCGCCGACGGCGTCAACGGCCTCCAACACCCGATCCGCAACCGCCGCACGCATCGAAAAATGGTGACGCTCCGCTGCCATCTCCACAACCACTTGATCCGTTCAGCAATCTGCGGGAGCAACGGAAAAAGAAAAAAGCAGACTTCGACTACGATCCGTTCTCGATTAACAAGAGTTTGATCGATTGAGAGGTGCAAGATGAAGACTGGAACTCAGGCATCTGTTCACGTGGTTCTACAGGGGAAAGGCGGTGTTGGGAAAAGCTTCGTCTCGGCAATCCTGGCCCAATACTTTCGAACGAAAGCAGCGCCTGTGCATTGCCTGGACACCGATCCGGTCAATGCGACGTTCGCGCAATACCACGCACTGGAAGCGGAGCACCTGAAGGTGCTCCGGCGCGGAACGGTCAACGAGAAGCAGTTCGACGTACTCGTGGAAAAGGTCTGCCACGGTGACGGCGTCTACATCGTGGACACCGGAGCCACAACCTTCGTGCCGCTCTGGAACTACATCCTGGAAAACGAGATCCTCGCCTTCTTCCGAACCCACGGTCGCAACGTGTTCGTCCATTCAGTAGTGACCGGCGGGCAGGCGATGAGCGACACGCTCAACGGACTGGAACGGCTGGCGCAAACCACGTCTGAGAAGAACGTCATCGTCTGGCTCAATGAATACTTCGGGGAGGTTACGAAAGACGGAAAAACCTTCGAGGAGTTCAAGGTTGCCGAAGAATACGCGCCCAAGCTCGTGGGCACTGTGCTGATCCGCGAACGAAACCCGCACACCTACGGCGACGATGTCCGCCAAATGCTGGAGCGCCGGTTAACTTTCGACGAAGCGATCCAAAACGCAGACTTCTCCCTGGTATCCAAGCAGCGGCTGGCGATTGTTCGGCGCGAGATCTTTGAGCAACTCGACAAGCTGGCTATCGTGTGACGCCATGCCCAACGGCAACGGTTCCATCGACGTGCAGCGGCTCATCGCAGAAGTTGCGTCGCGGCACAAACTCCTTCTCAAGCCGGATGACCCTGCACTCGCCCTGGTCACGATGAACCAGCTTATTCTTGACGCCTCTCTTGAGGCCGTCCACGAGCAGATTCGCGTAACGGTCACCGAATTCCACGCATCTATACTTAAAGTGGAGAAGCGTGCGGGAACCATGTTGGCGCAAACAGTGAAAGAAGCGGCGGTCCAGATGCAGGCGGGCTTGCAGAGCGATATTCACGTCGCCGGGCTGAAGGCCCGCGAGATTGTGCATCTGCTGAACGAGGCGCACCGTCGTCCGGCACTCATTCGTTGGTCCGCTACGGGGCCCCTCTGTGCCAAGATCGATGAGACGCCTTCCTGCCCGGCATTTACTGTAGAGGGCGGAGAAGGAATTCTCCATGAAAGAGCAAGTAAACGGTTCTGCCCCATCTGGCGCGGAGCGGAGTGAGGCCGCGCGAAGCGAGGCC
>JBBRCA010000276.1:0-3468 GCA_038205325.1 Terriglobales bacterium
ATCTCCCCGCTGCTTCATCCGCTTGCTACAACCGGCATCATCATCATTTTTGTGATCTTCATCCTGTTGCAACGCGAGGATCTCCGTAATCGCCTAATTCGGTTGGCTGGCTCGCATGATCTACAGCGTACTACCGCCGCACTCGACGACGCCGCAGCGCGCCTCAGCCGGCTTTTTCTAATACAACTTCTTCTGAACGGCACTTTCGGCGTGGTTATTGGGGCAGGCCTCTGGCTAATCGGCATTCCGAGCGCGATCCTCTGGGGTATCTTGGCCGCGGTGCTGCGCTTCGTCCCTTACATCGGCGCAGCTATCGCTGCTGCGTTCCCGCTCGCGCTTGCGGTCGCTGTCGATCCTAGCTGGTCCATGCTGCTGTGGACGCTCGCACTATTTCTCGTCGTGGAGCCGATAGTCGGGCACGTCCTCGAGCCAATGGTATATGGACACAGCACCGGACTCTCGCCTGTCGCTGTGGTGGCGTCGGCAACGTTTTGGACTGCGCTCTGGGGCCCCATCGGCCTTGTCCTCGCAACGCCCTTGACGGTATGCCTTGTCGTTTTAGGGCGTCATGTCGAACGCTTGGAGTTCCTTGACATTATGTTCGGGGACCGACCGGCTCTTTCTCCGCCCGAAATTTTTTACCAGCGGATGCTTGCGGGTGACCCCACGGAGGCCGCCGAAAAGGCTGAAGAATTTTTGAAAGAACGGTCTCTCTCTTCCTACTACGATGAAGTTGCCTTAAAGGGGTTGCAGCTTGCTCAAGCTGACGCTGAACGCGGAGCGCTTGATCAAGAGCGTCTCACAAAGATTAGAGACGCCGTCTGCGAATTTGCTAATGACCTCTCAGATCAGGACGACCGTCCGCCTCCGAAAGGCAGCTCGACTACCGATGCAGAAGCCACTTCTGCAGTCGAAAGCGTGGGCGAAGATGCCCCTTATGAAAATCTGGCAATTCTTAGCAAAGAAGAGCTGCCTCCTGACTGGCAGGGCGAGCATCCCGTCCTCTGCGTAGCTGGACGCAGTCTCATCGATGAGGCCGCGGCGATCATGCTCGGTCAGCTCTCGACCGCTCATGGTCTTGCGGCGCGCGTCGAGGGGCCAGAAGCGCTCTCTACCACGAATGTTTTTCGTCTTGAGACAACGGGAGTTGCTATTATCTGCTTGGTCTATATGGACTCAGCAAGCCCATCGCACATGCGTTATTCCGTTCGACGTCTGCGTCGAAAAATACCCCAGGCGACAATTATTTTGGGCTGCTGGATGAAAGAAATGGACCCAGCAGTGTTAGAACAACTCCGCGAAGGTGCAAAAGCCGATTTAGCTGCCGCCAGCTTAGGCGAGGCCATAAAACTGTGTATCGAGGCAACTCGCGTAGAAATCCAAGGCCATGAAGAGAAGCAGGATGCGCTTTCTGCCACGACCGCTGCGTAAGAAGCGCGATGTGTAGATCCTGGCGGTAATCTCCGCATCACATTTTACCTTGAGGTGACCTCAAAACGTCGGGGGCGCATGGCCAAAAACGAACGTCAGGCTGATGATAAGAACGCCCACCAGCATAGTGCCAACGATAAGTCCCCAGGCCGCGCGCCTGAGGGTCCGCTTCTGGGTAGCGGAGTTAATCATTCTCGGTCACCGGCCTGAGAGCGTGGCGGAAAATTGTTCGTTGCTACCCTTGGACCTGCGACATCCCCAGCGATCAACAACACGACGAGCACCACGGCAGCAGACAGGCTGCCAGCGATAAAGGTGAAGAATGCAAGGTTCGGACGGTTCGGCATTTCAAGCTCCAGACCGATAACCCCGTGCAAGCGCGAAGGTTGCTCGGCCATGTCCAACCAAGGTAGTAACAACCGCCGGCCGGCTTGGCCCTTCGTTCGATCGGCAGACGATTTTGGTCACGGATACGGCACAGATCGTTTGTCAGATTGGTATCGACCAGCAACGTCCATTGCGCGCCTTCCCCGGATCCGGGAAGCTTAAAGCCCACTACAGCTGTTCATGATGATCAAGACGCTCGCATTCCCACCGCGCTTAAAATACGGGTTTTCTGGTTATCGCGTTCACGGACCATACGAACTGGCCGGAGGGGCACTGCTTTAGTCCGCAGAAGCTGCTACTGGATCCATATAAGTTGAACGCTGAAACGCGTTTGCGAAATTATGTTTTGTTATTCAATGTTTCCGGTTCCAGTTGGTTCCCAACGACACTCGGCATCTCCGTAGTAGCGCAAGTCTTGAGCCTTCCCCCGCAGTGAACTCCCCTTATTTGATCGACTGCATAGCGTACCTTCTGCAATGCTCCAGGTAGGCGATTTCGTGATTGCCGATCAACGAAACTACGCTCGACCAGAGCCACGATGGCGCGTCGAGTGTCTTGGACCGCTGTCGCTCGAGTTCTGTCGCCCAACCCGCCCGGGTTTTCTCGTCCATCTGACGTGCGTGCGCCTTACCGACTACGCCGGACAGAAAACTGGCCGCCTTCAAGGCATCTTCGATTGTCAGCTTTTCAATCTCAATCTTCAGATCCTGCGGCAGTAACTCCCGAATGAATACGGAATGCTCCCCGATGTGGCCCGCAACCATCCGCTTGCCGAGATGCGGTGACAGATGAGTGGCGCCCGCGACCACGCGTTCGGCTTGATCCTTCGGCATCTTCTGGCCGGCATACCGCGGGGCCGCCGCAGTGACGGCTTCCTTTACGTCCATCAAAGCCAGATTGCGCTTCTTGCCCGCTCCGACCTCGAGCAAAACCGCAAAGCGAAGCAATCCGAGTGAACTGCAACCTTTTATCCAGTATGCAGCGTCGAGCACCTCGAGCGGCGCGTCATCGTCGCGTGACCGCAATGATGTGGCCAGTTGGCGCAGCGCCGGCGTCTGAAACAACTCGGTGATTTCCGAACTTTCCCCCTTCGAGAGAGCCCAGAACTTTGGACCCAGCGGAATGGTAGGCTTCTCGTCCTCGAGCCGCTCTTTGGCGAGATGCTTCCATGACCGGGCGACGGAACGCTTCATTGCCAGGCGTACTGCCTCTGGCGCGTCCTCGATTGCGTCGGCGTCTTGCCGAAGGGCGGCCTGATAACCTTCGATGACCTGTTCGAGAATACGGGCGGTCGTCACGCCGGGCAGATCGGAGCCGCGCGAAGCCGTCGCCAATGACAACGCAAGACGAATGATGTCATGGGCGGGGTTGCCGATCACTGTTTGATCCAGGTCCCGTATCTGAATGGCAATGCGTCCGTCAAGCGCTGCAACCGGTCCGAGATTGCCGGCATGACAATCTCCGCAAATCCACACAGGAGGCCCTTCAGGCAAGGTGCCGCGTTTCTGATCTTGGCTCTTCGCGTTTTTTAGTGGGTGGATTTGAGCACTTTTCATAGCTCTGGCAGGCTTGCCGCCAGGATTTTCAGCTTGAGATATTCTTCGTCGCGCAGGCCGTAGGCTCGGCGCTGGAGGACACGGATTTTGTTGT
>JBBRCA010000277.1:0-3463 GCA_038205325.1 Terriglobales bacterium
CACAGCTACCTCGGGCCGAAGGGGCGCGCGGGATTCGTCATGTCGTCGCAGGCCAGCAGCGCGGGACACGGCGACGCGGAGGTGCGGCGCAAGATCGTCGAGACCGGCGATGTGGACGTGATGATTTCGATCCGCTCGAACTTTTTCTACACGCGCACGGTGCCGTGCGAGCTGTGGTTCTTCGATAAAGGCAAACCGAAGAAGGGGCGCGAGCAGGTGTTGATGCTTGATGCTCGACACATCTACCGGAAGGTCACTCGGAAAATTTACGACTTCGCGCCGAAGCAATCGCAAAACCTCACGGCCATCGTCTGGCTTTATCGCGGCCAATCCGACCGCTTTATCGCGCTCGTCCAGCAACATCTTGAACGCACGCTTGCCGGAGCCGCCGCCATCGCCGGGAAAGCTGCGGCGTTCCGCACGGCTTGCGAGGCGCTGACGGATGCCGCCGCGCCGTTCCTTAAAACGCTGGCGACGGATTCGCCGCTGCGGGAAACGATGCGCGAGCGCGACGATGCGGCTAGGGCGTGCTTCGCGACGTTGGACAAATGGACGGCGCGCATTGCACAGGGATGCACAAAGCCATGCGACGCAAAACTCGCGGCGCAGAAGAAACTGCTGGGTGACATCGACGGACTGGCCACGGCCTGCCGCGATCTGGTCAAAGACCTTGACCTCGTTTTCAAACTCGCGACGCGGCTGGCGGACGCGGCGGAGAAAGACGCCAGCGCCAAAGACCATGCGACGTGGGACGGTCGCGCCATCGCCAAGCTGGAAAAGGTACTCGACGCGCGGCGCAGAGAAGCGGTGGAGCAACTCAAGAACACCGCGTATTTTGAGCGGCAGGCGCACTGGTTGCTCCACCGCTTCCCCGACGGGCGCTACCGTGATGCGCCAGGTCTGTGTAAGGTCGTCAGCGCGCCGAGATTGCGGGCGCTGAATGGAGCCTCACGCCGGGTCGTTATGTCGGCGTCGCTGCTGTGGAGGAGGACGAGGATTTCGATTTCGAGGAGACGATGCAGGACATCCGCACGGAGTTGAGGGAGTTGAACGCCGAGGCGGCTATGCTCGCGGTGAAGGTTGATGAGAACTTTGAAAAACTCTTCGGATGAAGTGGCCGAAAGTCAGTCTGAATGATATCAAGGCGCCATCTCGCTATTCATTTGTAGGCGGGCCTTTTGGTTCCAACCTCACGACGCGCGATTACGTGGATGACGGCGTCCCAGTCATTCGCGGGAACAATCTTCCGGCGGATTCGACCTTCCTCGACAACGACTTCGTCTTCGTGAAGGAGCAGAAAGCGGACAGCCTTACTTCCAACCTCGCGCACTCTGGCGACCTAGTTTTCACGCAACGCGGGACGCTCGGGCAGGTCGGTTTAATTCCTCCAGAGTCGCGCTTTTCAAGCTACGTGATTTCACAGAGCCAGATGAAGCTCACGGTCGATCCCGACAAAGCAGACGCAAAGTTCATCTACTTCTACTTCCGCTCACCAGCAACAGTGCAGAGCGTCATCAATCATGCGCTTACGTCGGGTGTTCCTCACATCAATCTCGGCATTTTGAAACGGTTCGAGGTTCCGCTTCCACCGCTCGACGAGCAGCGGCGGGTTGCGGAGGTGCTTACGAATTATGATGGGCTGATGGAGAACAATCGGCGGCGGATGCGGTTATTGGAAGATGCGGCGCAGCTGCTTTACCGGGAGTGGTTCGTCCGCCTACGCTTCCCCGGCCACGAACACAGCCGCTTTATTGATGGCGTGCCAGTAGGATGGGAACGCAAGACATTAGAGGAGATTTGTATGCCAGGCGATCGCATTCAAACCGGGCCTTTCGGCAGCCAATTGCATCAGTCCGACTACGCCGACGAAGGCGTGCCTTTAATCATGCCGAAGGATATTCTCAACTTCCGCATCTCGTTGGAGAGCATCGCCCGAATCCCGGAAGATCTCGCGGACCGTCTTGGTCGTCATCGCATGATCGATGGAGACACCGTCTATGGCAGACGGGGCGACATCGGTAGGCGGGCTTACATCTCGAAACGCCAGGTGGGCTGGTTCTGCGGCACCGGATGCATGCGCCTGCGCCCTGATCCAGTCGTGATCGACCCGCGCTACCTGTTCGACACACTCGGCGCACCTGAAACTGCGGGCGTGATCGCGAACCGCGCGAAAGGTTCCACCATGCCCAATCTCAGCGGCTCGTCGCTCAAGTCGGTGCCGATCCTCGTCGCCCCGCGCCGCCTCCAAGATCAATACTCCAGCCACGTCGTCTCAATCACCGACCAGATCGAAACGTTGGCTAAACAAAACACCAGACTCCGCGCCGCGCGCGACCTGCTGCTGCGGCGGCTGATGAGCGGGGCGATTGCGGTGTGACGCCGGAACCCATACGCTGACCCATGATTTTCGACCGTCAAAAACGTCTGCTGGCCCTCGTGGATGCGCTCGGGGGCGAGGTCGGCGGACTGGATTTCCAGAAGCTGCTCTTTCTCTACTGCCGCGAGGTCGAGGAGGTGCCCGCGTATGAGTTTGTGCCCTACAAGTTTGGCGGGTTCTCTTTCACCTCGTATGCGGACAAGCGCCGCCTGATCGAGCAGGGCCTGCTGGCCGACGAGGAGCGCGCGTGGAAGCTGACGCCCGCCGGACGCGCCGCCGCCAAAGTGGCACCGCTGGTGCGGATGGGCATGGATCGGTTTGCGCGCCGGGAGGCGGGCGTGCGCGGCGATGCGCTGGTGGCGGAGGCGTACCGCCGGCATCCCTACTACGCCATCCGTAGCGAGATGGCGGAACGAGTGCTGGCCGGTGACGCCAAGGCGCTGGCGGCCATTGACGCCGCGCGTCCGACGGCGGGTAAGCCGGGCATTTGCACCATCGGCTATGAAGGCCGCAGCCTCGAAGGTTACTTGAATCGCTTGCTGCAAGCGGGCGTGACGCTGCTATGCGATGTGCGGCGGAATCCACTCAGCCGGAAATACGGCTTCTCGAAAGGCACGCTCTCCAAGGGCTGTGAAGGCGTTGGCCTGCGCTACGAGCATCTGCCGGAGCTGGGCATCGCTTCCGAGGAGCGCCGCGAACTGAAGACGCAGGCGGATTACGACGCGCTCTTCGTCGTCTATGAGCGCGAGAGTCTGCCGAAGCAAACGGCGGCGCTGGCGAAAATCCGCGGCTGGGTGCAGGCCGGCGAACGGGTGGCGCTGACGTGCTTCGAGCGGCTGCCCGAGCAGTGCCACCGGCATTGCGTGGCGGAGGCGATGGCGCGGACGTTTGGCCGGAGATTCGCGCCGACGCATTTGTGACCGGAGGGAAGGCATGGAACGGGAGCGGATTCTCATCACCGTCAAAACCTACCCGACGCTCTCGCGGAAATACGGCGAGACGGTCTGCACGGCGGGAGTGCGCGAGGATGGAACGTGGCTGCGGCTTTACCCGGTGCCCTTCCGGCGACTCGACGAAGCGGAGCAA
>JBBRCA010000278.1:0-3423 GCA_038205325.1 Terriglobales bacterium
CACCGGTTTCGTGTGGTCGACGTTCATGCAGAATCCCGAAGCCACGCGCGCGATGAAGCTGGTTGGCTTTCAACACACTTGACTCAAGCGCGTCACTCTCAGGAAGCGCTGTAATTGTCCTCGAGCATCGCCAGCAGCCCAGCCTCATCAAGCGACTTCACGCCCAACTGCATCGCCTTGTCCAGCTTGGACCCAGCCTCATCGCCCGCGACCACGAAGCTGGTTTTCTTGCTAACCGAGCCGGACACCTTGCCGCCTGCGGCTTCGATGCGCGCCTTGACCTCGTCGCGCGTGAGGGTGGGCAACGTTCCGGTGAGCACGAAAGTAAGGCCGCCGAGCGCGGTGCCGGTGATTTTCTTTTCCGCTGTAAAGGTGAGTCCGGCAGCTCGCAGGCGCTCGACGACCTCGCGGTTTTTCGCAACAGAGAAAAACTCGACAATCGCTTCAGCCACGCGAGGGCCGACTTCGTTGACCTGCTCGAGTTCTTCGGCGGACGCTGCGATGAGAGTATCGAGGCTGCCGAAATGGCTTGCGAGCAACGTCGCGGTGCGTTCGCCGACGAAGCGGATGCCGAGACCGAAGAGTACGCGGGACATGGGTGCTCGCTTTGAGCGTTCGATCTGCGCAAGCAGCGCATCGGCGGTCTTCTCCCCGACGCGATCAAGCGATAGAAGCTGCTCGCGAGTGAGGGTGTAGAGGTCGGCGATGTTGTAAATGAGCGGCTGGCGTATCGAAATTGCAGACGGCGGCTGCGCGTCGATGTCGCTCGCCGTCTCGCTTTCTACAGCCTCTGCATCGTCCGTCTGTCCGAGCAGTTGCGAAACCATCGACTCGCCCAGACCTTCGATGTTCATCACGCCGCGCGCGGCCCAGTGCAGCAACTCCTCCCGCACGCGCGCCGGACACGACGTGTTGACGCAACGCCAATCCACCTCGCCCTCGATGCGCTGCAACGCGCTGTCGCAAACGGGACAGGCCACTGGGAAAACGATCTCCTGCGTGCCGCGCGGATGCTGCGCGTCTTCGACGACCTCAGTGATCTTCGGAATGACATCCCCGCCGCGTTCGACCGAAACGAAATCGCCAATGCGCACGCCCAGCCGCGCGATCTCATCGGCGTTGTGCAGCGTCGCGCGCGCGACGGTCGTGCCGCCGATGAACACCGGAGCGAGCGCGGCAACCGGCGTGACTTTGCCGGTGCGCCCGACCTGAAACAACACGCCTTGAAGCTGCGTGATCCCGGCTCGCGCGGGGAACTTGTAGGCGATGGCCCAACGCGGCGCCTTACCTGTGAAGCCCAATCGACGCTGCTGCGCAACTGCATTGATCTTGATGACCACGCCGTCAATCTCGTAGGGCAGTGTTTCGCGCAAGGCTTCGGCGTCGACGATAAATCCGAGTACACCGTCGATGGAGTCGACGGTTCGTGCGTGCGGATTGACCAGGAACCCCGCGCCCCGCAGAGCATCGAGCGCCACGCTCTGCTCCGGCAGCAGTGGGTCGCCCGCAATGTCCGAAGTACGTAGCAGGAAGTAGGCAAAGAACTCCAGCCGACGCTGCGCGACGATGTTTGGTTCCAGCGTGCGGATGGTTCCTGCGGCGGCGTTGCGAGGATTCGCGGCGGGAGCCATCCCCGCGGCCTCGCGCTCGGCATTCATCTTCTCGAACGCTTTTTGCGGCAGCACCACTTCGCCGCGCACTTCAAACCGCTGCGGCATCCCAGCGGACTTCAGCTTCGCCGCGTCAATGTGCAGAGGTACGCTGCGGATGGTGCGAACGTTTGAGGTAACGTCCTCGCCGACGCTGCCGTCGCCGCGCGTAATCCCGCTCAGGAGTATGGCTTCGTGCCCTTTCCCCGGCCCGTACTGCAACGCAAGCGAAAGCCCGTCGAGCTTCAACTCGCAGACGTACTGCACGGTCTCGCTACTCGCAAGACCGCCAGCGACGCGCTCCGCCCATGCCCGCAACTCTCCCTCGTCATAGGCGTTATCCAGAGACAACATGGCCCGCGAGTGCGCGACCTTCACAAAGCCTTCCTTCGGCTTGCCGCCGACGCGCTGCGTGGGCGAGTCGGTTCTGACCAGCTCCGGATGCTCGGCTTCGAGTCGCCGCAGCGCGTTCATCCGCGCGTCGTATTGCGCGTCCGTCCACTCCGGCGCATCGAGCACGTGATAGAGGTGCTCGTGGTGGCGCAGTTCTTCGCGTAGAGTTTCGATTTGTCGGTCGAGCGCTACGTCTTTGTGCAATGGAGCCATCACAGGATTATAGAAAGGCGGCGGCTGTTGAAGGGGAGGTTCTGACAAGCGAGCTTAGGGATGCTCTGATGAAGTTCAAACGTTCGTACTACCGGAGGAGCACCGGGTTTCAGCCCGCGGTATATGGGCCAAAAAATCAATGGGCTTTAGCCCCGGAGGAAATGCTGAGAGGCCTAATCAGACCTGCGTTCGAGGTAAACTGGAGGCAAGGAGTACCACACCGATGGCGCACATGGTTTTCTGCACGAAGTACAAAGCCGAAATGGAAGGCCTGGACGAGCCGCCCTTCGACTCCGATTTCGGGCAGAAAATTTACAAGAACGTCTCGCAGAAGGCGTGGGGCGAGTGGATCGAGCGCCAGAAGATGCTGCTCAACGAGTATCGCCTGCAGCCCTGGACTCGCGAAGCGCAGGAGTTTCTCGTCGAGCAGATGAATGAGTTCTTCTTCGGCTCGGGCGGCGACGTGCCCAAGGAGTTCGTGGCCCCGGCACACTAGCGCGGCCCGAACGCAACGTTCGTGTAAACTGGACTTACCCCAGCGTCAGGCCTCGCGGCCGGCGCATCCGCAGCAAGTCGGGACGTGGCTCAGCCTGGTAGAGCGCACCCTTGGGGTGGGTGAGGTCGCTAGTTCGAATCTAGTCGTCCCGACCATTTATTTTCAATGATTTACATGGGCAACTCGGGAACAGTTGCAGATAGGTCAGGAACAGAAGGGAACTTTAGAGCTCCCCTGGTGCTCCGACAGCGTCGCATATGGCGGGATCTCCAACAAACATTGGGGCGATATTGTCTTGCGCCAGCCGTCTATCCGCCGTCAATGCTTTCGCGTATGTTCCTAACGTCATCACTGGTGAAGAGTGGCGCAGACGTTCCTGCGTCGTCTTAACCGATTCACCAGATGAGAGTTTGGAGGACAACGGGAGCGGGCGTCGAGACGTGAGCGTTTTCGGTGGACCTTCTACCTGATCCACTACTCACCGCACGATGCGAATTTCTGCATTGTGGAAATCAATATCCTCCCATTTGAGGACGAACAGCTCCCCGCGGCGCATCCCCGTTACCGCTACCAACAGGATCAGAGCGCGGAACGGGTCTCGCAGTTCTGCCAGTAGTGCACCAATCTCTGGAGGCGTGAGCACGATTTCGTGAAGAGGCATTGCGCTTTGCC
>JBBRCA010000279.1:0-3399 GCA_038205325.1 Terriglobales bacterium
GGATTGCGGCACTTGTTTGCCCTGTTCGCGGACCAGAATGCGGGTTCCGGGCGGAAGTTGCGCGACCCTGCGCCATTGGCGGCTGGGAGGCGGCGAGGTCGTTTGGCCGTGTGCAAGGGGCGCGCAAAGGAGGAGTTGAAGGACAGCGGCGGAAGCGAAAACTTGACGGAAGGACATGAGCGTCTCCACACAGCAGGATTGCGGCTTAACCTCGCCGCAGACCCACACTAAGTGGCCGGCGCATAAGAAATGCGGCCCGCTGTGATGCTTTCTGAAGTGTCCCAACGCGACCAGTGTAGGGATGAGATTGGCGGCACTGCTTGAACCCACGTCCGAAAATCCGGACACGGGGCACCCCGCATCTTTGTTCCAAGGTCAAGCGTAAGGCAGCTATTTCTTGACCGGTGCGGGCTTGCCTTCCTGCACGTAGTTGATGTTCCAGGAGGGGATTTCGACGACGTAGGCTCCGGGCTTCTCGATGATGGCCTGGCAACCGAGGCGCGAGTTCAGTTGCAATCCGGGAGCGGTGTCCATGCGGTCGAGTTCGAGGTCTTCGGGTTCGGAGAGGTCAGTCGCTCCGGCCTTCACATGCAGATGACAAGTGGTGCAGGCGCAGACGCCGCCGCAGGCGTGGTCGAGGAAGATGCCGTAGTTTTCGGCGACGTCGAGCAGGCTCATGGGCTGTCCGTGGCCTTCGTAGGGGAGGGTGCCGAAGGGGAACTCGACGGTCTTGCCCTCGGGTTCGAAGGTGACGCGGACGATGTTTTCGGCGGGGGGTTGGGAGAGATCGACGGGCGGCAGCGGGGTTGATTCGTGATCGGACATGTCGTAACCAGTTTAGTTCACGCAAGGACTTTGCGAGGTGAGAAGGTAAGGAGTAACAGCGGGCTTCAGCCTGCGGAATCCGAGCCTGCAATCGTTGGGCTTCAGCCCCGGCGCAGCGTATGCTGCGGTCATGCATCTTGCATCGCAGGAGATTCGCACATATTTCACAACCTTTTCAACGGCGGGCCGTCGCCGACTATTTCAGGTTCATACGACCCCAGAACTGATGATCGCGGTTCTGGAATCGTATCGAACTAAGGGCAGTTTACGTTACATGCATTTGTCGTGATGCCCGATCACGTTCATGTATTGTTGACACCGGCACCAGATGTTTCTCTCGAAAAAGCTTTGCAACTAATGAAGGGCGGCTTCTCGTTTTGGCTGAACAGCAAGCTCGATGTTTGGGAGCGCGGGCATTTCGACCGTCGAATCAAAGACCGCCAAGGGTATAACGCCTGTGTGGAATATATCCATGACAATCCGGTGAAGGAACGTCTGGCGATTGAGCCGTCGGAATTTTTATTTTCATCGGCACATGGAGCGGTTGTGTTGGATCCTATGCCGGATTGGTTTGCTTGAAGAAGACCCAGGGCTAAAGCCCATCGTGTTTCGTGCCATGTACCGCGGGCTGAAGCCCGCTGCTACTCCGGTACGCCGGGTGTCTTGGGATACTGTTCGGCTTGCTCTATTTCGTTGGGAGCATCGAACTCGGCCTTCGCGAATTGGTGGGGGGCGGTAGGCGCTTCACCCATGCCCTGGCCGACGCTTTCGCTGGCGGCCTGCATGGTCTTGCCGCCGAGCGCGCCGGTGACGGCGGAGTCCATCATGATCTCCGCAAAGCGGCGGGTCTTCTTGTCGAGGCGCTCGATGGCGTTGCGGATGATCTTGTAGTCGCCGCCGGTGACGCTGGCTTTCAGTTCGCGCGTCGCGCCCTCGATGTCTTCGATTTCGACGCTGCTGAGCTGCTGCCACGCGGCGGTCTTCTTGCCCTTTTCCACGGCGTCGAGAATGGTGTGCGCTTCGTTTTTCGCTTCGATCACCTGCCGCGCGGTGATGTCTTCTTCGGCGAAGTCGAACGACGCGAGAATCATGTTTTCGACTTGCTCGTCGGTGAGGCCATAGGTGGGTTTGACTTCGACCTGCGCCTCTTGTCCGCTGCGTTGCTCGCGTGCCGAAACGTGCAGAATGCCGTTGGCGTCGATCAGGAACTTCACTTCGATGCGCGGCAAGCCGGCGACCATCGGCGGAATGTTTTTGAGGTCGAAGCGCGCTAACGACCGGCAATCTTTGGCGAGTTCGCGCTCGCCCTGGAGGACGTGAATCGCCACGTTGGTCTGGCCGTCGACTCCGGTCGTAAAGTGTTCGGTTGCGCTGGCGGGGATGGTGGAGTTGCGCTGAATGATTTTGGCGACCACTCCGCCGAGCGCTTCGATGCCGAGCGAAAGCGGCGTTACGTCGAGCAGAAGCAAGTCTTCGGTCGCGGCGTTCGATTCGCCGGAAAGAATTTGGGCTTGCACCGCCGCGCCGAGCGCGACGACCTCGTCGGGATTGAGTTCGGTATGCAGTTTTTTGCCGCGGGCGTCGAGGTCGAAGAGTGTCGTGACCAGCGCGCGCACCGCGGGGATGCGCGTCGAACCGCCCACCATCACCACTTCCGCTATATCGGACGCCGAAAGTCCGGCGTCGCGCAGCGCCTGTTTCACCGGGCCGGCGGTGCGCTCGATCACCGGCGCGATGAGCTGCTCGAACTGTGCGCGGGTGAGTTCGCGGAGATACTTTTTGCCATCGGGCAATGCGAGTTGCAGACGCGCGGTGTTGCCGCTGGAGAGGGCGATTTTGGCTTCGATGACGGCGCCGCGGAGTTGCTGGATCGCTTCGGGATTTGCGGTGATGTCGATGCTCAGATCGCCGCGAATGTCGTCGAGTGCGACGGCGGTGAGCAGGTTGTCGAGGTCGTCGCCGCCGAGGTGCGTGTCGCCGCCCGTCGCGATGACCTCGAAGATGCCCTCGTGGAGTTTGAGGATGGAGATGTCGAACGTGCCGCCGCCGAAGTCGTAAACCGCGATGATGCCGTCGCGATTTTTGTCGAGGCCATACGCGAGCGCGGCGGCGGTGGGTTCGTTGACCAGGCGCAACACATCGAGGCCGGCGATGCGGCCCGCATCTTTTGTGGCCTGACGCTGCGCGTCGTTGAAGTAGGCGGGAACGGTGATAACGGCACGGGTGACTTCGGCGCCGAAGAAACGCTCGGCGTTGCGCTTGAGTTGGAGCAGGATGTAGGCGGAGATTTCAGGCGGCGTGAGAGTGAGGCCGCCGACGTTGAGCTTGAGGACTTCGCCGGGCTGGAGGCCCTCGGCGAGTTTGAAGGGGAAGAGCTTTAGTTCGGGCTCCACGTCGGCGAGGTCGCGGCCCATCAAGCGCTTGATGGAGTAGACGGCGTTGGCTGAGTTTGTGAGCAGCACGCCGCGCGCGGCGTTGCCGACCGAGAATCCGGCTTGCGTGTCCTGATCGAACGCGACCACCGAAGGCACGATGGGCGAGCCGTCCTCGCCAGGAATCACGGTGGGCGTGTCG
>JBBRCA010000280.1:0-3321 GCA_038205325.1 Terriglobales bacterium
AGTAGCGAGTATCGAATTTACTCGGCTGATTGGGCATCGGGGTTCAGGTTTTGGGTCTCTCCAAGACCAGGTGCGTCGCTTGCTCAGTGGCCTTGTGGTGCGTCACGGAAAATCCAAGTGCGTGCAGGTCGAGATCGGTAAATAAGGCCTCGCCTCGACCGAGTACGACTGGCGCCAACGCAAAGTGCAGGGAATCCACCAACCCGGCCTCAAGGTATTGACGCAAGGTAGAAACACCGCCGCCGATTTTGACGTCCTTATCTCCCGCCGCCTGCTTGGCGAGCCGCAGGGCTTCGTGGATTCCGCCAGTCACGAAGTGGAAAGTCGTCCCTCCCTCCATCACGATCGGCTCGCGTTCGTAATGCGTCAGAATGAACGTGTCCGCATGGTAGGGCGGATTGGCTCCCCACCACCCCTTCCATGAGAGGTCCGGCCATGGGCCGCGCACCGGACCGAACATATTGCGGCCGAGGATGAAAGCACCAAAGTTCGACATGGCTTGCCGGGCAAACTCGTCGTCGATATCGACAGATCCACCTTCCTGCCCAAGCATGGCGCTAAATGTTTTTGTGTGGAAGAACCACTGGAAAATCTCGGGTCCGCGTTTGCCCAGAGGATCATTTAGGCTCTGCTCCGTTCCCGCGCTGAAACCATCCAGTGAAACACTGAATCCGGCTGCTCGAACTTTCGACATATGTGTGCGCTTTTCTCCTCTGAGATTTATGCTAACGCAGGTAAAGAAATGGACCGTAGATAGTAATGAGCATGTTGTGAAGATCGCCGAGCGTTCGATAATCGGCATTCTGCTTGACGTAGACCACTAGGAGCTAATCAGGCATGAAGCGGTAGCCGACGCCTCGGACAGTAATCAGATGCGCGGGTTTTGCGGGGTTGGGCTCGAGGTAGCGGCGCAGGCGGACGATGAAGTTGTCGATGGCGCGGGTGTCGGTGTCCTCGTGGACCCGCCAGACATTTTCGAGGATTTCCTTGCGTGGAATGATCTTTCCGGGATGCTCGATGAGGTAACGGAGGAGGTCGGCTTCCATCAGTGTCAGGTGGACGAGTTTGTTGGGTGTGCGGATTTCGAGGGTGTCGAAGCAGATGGTGCGGTCGCCGAGGATGTAGCGGTCGGGCGGCGGCTGCGGTTCGGGCGTGGCTGCAGCGTGTTGCCAGTGGACGCGGCGGAGCAGGCTGGCGAGGCGCGCAAGCAGCACATCAAGGTCGAACGGTTTGGGGATATAGTCGTCCGCGCCCGCGCTGAAGCCTTCGACGACGTCTTCGCTGCGGCCACGCGCGGTCAACATCAGCACTGGAGTGTAGAGGTCGGCGGCGCGCAGAGCGCGGACGATGGAGAAGCCGTCGCGGCCGGGCAGCATGACGTCGAGGAGGACGGCGGCGGGTTGTTCGGGGGTCGCGAGCAACCACGCCAACGCCGCATCTCCGTCGGCTTCGTGGTGCGTGCGATAGCCCTCGGCGGCGAGGTTGTAGAGCAGGCCCTGGGCGATGTGCTCTTCGTCCTCGACCAGCAGGATCAACGGTTGGGCGGACGGATCAGTCATCGCTACCGCCGATCGAGAGGGGAAGCTTGAGCAACATGGTTGTGCCTTTGCCGGGTCCTTCGCTGGTAGCGCGCACGTTGCCTCCGTGCTGGCGCGCGATGGTGCGCACCAGGAAGAGGCCGAGGCCGGTGCCTTTGATCTTGACGAGGTCGTGGGACGAGGCGCGGTAGAAGCGCTTGAAGATGCGTTTGAGTTCGCGGGAAGGCAGGCCGAGGCCGGTGTCGGCGATCGAAAGCACGACCCAGGTGTAGTGCTCGATGACCAAGCCGCAATGGACGTGGACGCCCTCGGGGGAGTACTTAACGGCGTTGTCGAGCAGGTTGTTGATGGCGCTGTGAAGGTCTTCGGGATTGCCAAGCACGAAGAGGCGGACCGCGCCGGGGAGCTCGTCGAGTTCTATGGCATCGGGCGGGAGATGATGGCGCTGCGAAACCGTGACAGCGCACTCGGCGACCAGAGGACGCAACTCGATGCGCGTTTGCAGGCGTTGGCGGCGGCCAAGCTCTCCGGCTTTCAAGACTGTCTCGACGGTGTTCAGGAGGCGGTCGGTGTCGGAATGCATGATGGCGTAGAAGCTTTGGCGCTGGGCGTCGTCGACGGGGCGGCGCTGCAGGGTTTCGAGATAGAGTCGGAGGCTGGCGATGGGCGTTTTCAGCTCGTGCGTGACGGCGTTCAGGAAGGAGTCCTGCTGCTCGTTGCGGCGAATTTCGCGGACCAGGAAGATGGTGTTGAGCACGACGCCGGCGATGAGGATTCCGAACAGCAGAACACCGAGCAGATCCATCGCCAGGCGGAGTTTGTTGTTGTGGATCCAGGTGATGTTGAGCGTGACCGCGAGCGCCGTCAGGCACACGCCAAGCGTGATGAAAAAAGCGATCGCTCCGCGGCGGCGGTTGAAGTTCATGGGCTCATTGAAAAGTATAGCCGTCGCGATGCCGGTTAAAAGAAGCGACCGCCAGCGAGGACGGTCTCTTCATGCGGATGGGATGCGGGTTGGCTATACGCCGGCGGGCTTTGGGTTCTTGGGATCGAATTTCGCGATTTGAATTTTTTCCGCGAGGCCGATCTTGGAAAGCAGCCAGATGCCGTACCAATTGACATCGACTTCGTACCAGGTGAGGCCGTGGCGCGCGCTGACGGGGTGGGCGTGGTGGTTGTTGTGCCAGCCTTCGCCGCCGGTAAGTAGTGCAACCCACCAGTTGTTGCGCGAGTCGTCCTTGGTTTCAAAGCGGCGCTTGCCCCAGAGGTGCGTGGCCGAGTTGACCAGCCAGGTGGCGTGCAGGCCGAGCGTGACGCGCAGGAACGTTCCCCACAGCACCATGCCGATTGCGCCGACCAGGCGATGGCCGGAGGGAGCGAGCGCGGCGCCGAGTGCGACTTGCACAAGGCCGGAGAAGACCAGTGGAAGGTAGTGATATTTGGAAAGCCAGACGTGGACTTTGTCGCGCGTAAGGTCGGGAGCGTAACGGCCCAGCAGCGCGGTTTCAGAGTGCAGCGCGCGACCGGAGACGATCCAGCCAGCGTGTGCCCACCAGGCGCCGTCGTGCGGCGTATGCGGGTCGCCTTCGCTGTCGGAGTTCTGGTGATGCACGCGGTGCGTGGCGACCCAGAAGATGGGTCCACCTTCGAGCGCGAGGCAGCCGCAGGCGGTGATGAAGTACTCGACCCACTTGGGGGTGCGATAACCGCGATGGGTCAACAGGCGGTGGTAGGCCATGCCGACGCCGACGTTGATGGCGAAGTAATACATGACGACGAAGAC
>JBBRCA010000281.1:0-3299 GCA_038205325.1 Terriglobales bacterium
CTCATCGACGGTCGCAGCCACGGGATGCGCCGACTGGTGCTGCGTCGCTTTCACGGCTCGGTCCTGCGCCCGCGCCAACTCAACATCGGCCTGGCGAGCGGTATAGCGCGTTTTTTTCTTCGGCCCTTCCTGCGGAGCCAATGGATCGGCATCGTTATTCTCGGTGCCTGTCCCGGTTGAGATCACCGTCGCCTCGGTCGGAGCGGCCATCGCGACTCCCGGAGCCTGACCGCCCAGAGGAGCATCGCCGCCCTGGACAGTCGTTTCCGTCGTGGCCGGAGGCAGCGCATTGCGCGGGGCCTGCCCGAAGCGAATCTTTTCTGGCCGCACCTTTCTCGGCTTCTTCGGCATCGACACGTTCGTCAGGCCGCCCTTCTTCGCGGCCGCTTTCTCCGCCGCCTTCTCGCGGGCCTCTGCCAACCGCGTCTGCGCCAACGCGTCCTTCTGCGTTTCCAGCCGCCGCTTAGCCTCAGTCTTCTTCTTCACCTTAGGCGGCGTGTAGGTTGTAAACGCAATGTCCGGTTTCGTCGCTTTGTGGCTTGACCCGCTGTCTACAAAACCCGGCTTGATGTCCACATACGCCTCATCCCGAGCCTTGGTCAGATAAGCGCGCAACGCGGGCTGAAGGTTGTCGAGATAAATCGCTTCCTGCACCCGCGGTTCGACCGAAGCCAGCGGAGGCACGCCTGCGGGCGTGTGCGCATCCACGCGCAAAATCACAAACCCCTGCCGGGTGCGAATCGGCTCGGTCATGCCACCGGCCGCCAGCGGAAACGTCGCATCTTCCAACACCTTGCCGAGCTGGCCGCGTTTAAAGTCGCCCAACTCTCCGCCGCGCGACGCGCTCGCGTCCCCCGAGAATTGCTTCGCCGCGTCCGCGAACTTCACGCTCGCCTTCAGCTTCGCCTCAATGTCGTCGGCCTTAGTCTGCGCCTGAGTCACAACGGCGTCGCTCGCATTATCCGGCGTCGGCACCAGGATTTCGCTCAGATGGATCGACTCCGGCTGCTCAAAATCCTTGGCGTGCGCCGTGTAATAGGCTTGTTCCTGCGCCGGCATAATCCGCACGCTGCGCCCAACTTCATCGCGGACTACCTGTTGCGTAATCACGCTATTGCGAATGTTGGACTTGAAATCTTCAAAGCTGACGCCCTGTTGCGCGGCGGCCTTTTCGAGCGCCTCCATCGAATCCAGGTGATTCTGCTTGCGAATCTCGTCCATCCGCCGCACCGTCTCGGCGTCGCCCGTGATCCCCAGGTCCTTGCCCTTCGTAAGCAGGAGCTGCTGATCGATCATGTCGCGCAGCAGGTCGCGCTGACGTTGTTCGAGGTCCGACGCTGGCATCCCGCTCTGCTGGGCCTCCTGCACCAACTGCTGTTCGCTGCGCTCCAACTCTGAACGCGTAATGATGCGGTCGTTCACCCGCACAATCACATCTTCAACCACCGCGCCGTTGGGCGTAATCGCCACCGGCTTGGGCAGCTCTGGAAGTTGTGGCTGCGGCGCGGCCGTCAAGCCACCCCCGGGCACGGGAAACTGGCTCTGGGCCGCCACCATCGTGCCCGAAGCCGTGCCTACAGTCAATAAAGTAGCAGCAAAAATCCTACGTATGTACTTCTCGGTCATCCGTTCTTCCGTTCCTTCGCCGCACGTTCGGCGGTCCCGCCGGTGCGCTCCACTCCGCGCATCTAACTGTCAAGTAGTTAGACTGTCCAACAAACCAGAAGTGATTCGCTCCCCATTCTACCTGCGGACTTGGGAAAATGCGGTGTTCACCGCGTCCGGATTTTCCGACATGGGATTTCCGTGTGCCACGCAATCCGATGCAAGCCTTCTACACGACGTCGTCCTGCAACTTCCGGGCTAACCTCACAATGCTATACTCCGTCCAATTGAAGGTAGACTCAACTCCAGCGCGTCCGCGCTCATCATCGAGGTCGGCAACTCCTATGATTGACAGCACCATCCACCGCACGCGGCGCGCGTTCTTTTCAGTCACCATCTTCCTCGCCACCTGCGCAGTCGCGGGTTCCGTCTATAGCGGCAAAGTTTCCGCGCAATCGGCTTCGCAGGACTCCACGCTGCGCGACTCATTACATTCTTTCACCGACGTCTATGGCATCGTCGAGCAGAATTACGCCGAGCACCTGAACTCCGAAAAGGTCGACAAAGCCATCTATGACGGCGCCATCCCCGGCATGTTGCATGTGCTCGATCCGCATTCAAATTTTTACGACCCCAAGTCTTACGCCCAGATGCGCGAAGAACAACACGGCAAGTACTACGGTGTGGGCATGTCGATCCAGCCGCAGGGCACCAAGGTCGTCGTTCTCGCACCGTTTGAAGGCACACCATCGTACAAAGCAGGTATCCGTCCCGGTGACGTCATCCTTTTCGTCGACGGCAAGACGACCGAGAAGCTCGACTCTGCGGCGGTAGCCTCCATGCTCAAGGGCCCGCGCGGCACGCACGTCGCCATCACAATGGCCCGCGAAGGCACGGCCAAACCACTCGTTTTCGACCTCATCCGCGATGAAATCCCGCGCAGCTCCGTTGACTTGGCGTTTCTCATCCGCCCCGGCATCGGCTACCTCCACATCACCCAATTCATCGAGACCACCTCCCGCGAAGTCGGCGAAGCGCTGGACAAGTTCGGCGACATCCACGGCCTGCTGGTCGACCTGCGCGGCAACCCCGGCGGCCTGTTGAATGAAGCCGTCAATGTTTCCGACAAATTCCTCGAACGCGGTCAGATCGTCGTGTCGCAGCACGGACGCGCCTTCCCCGACCAGGTCTACCGCGCACCCCACGGCTCCGAAGCGAAATACCCCATCGTCGTCCTAGTTAACCGCAACACGGCGTCCGCCGCAGAGATTGTTTCTGGCGCTCTACAGGACCATGACCGCGCTCTCATCGTCGGTGAAACCACCTTCGGCAAAGGCTTGGTGCAGACCGTGTTTCCGATCTCCGAAAATACTGGCCTCGCGCTGACCACCTTCCACTACTACACCCCGTCGGGCCGCCTCATTCAGCGCAACTACAACAACATTTCGCTGTTCGACTACTACTTCAATCGCGACAGCGCCACGGCCCCAAAAGACAACGCCAACCGCGAAGTCAAGCTCACTGACTCCGGTCGCACCGTTTACGGCGGCGGCGGCATCACGCCAGACGAAAAGATAGACAACCTCAAGTCCAACCACGTGCAGGACACGCTCCTCCAGCACTATGCGTTCTTCAACTTTTCCAAACACTACCTCGCCTCACGCACGGTAGCGAAAGATTTTCAGGTCGACGAC
>JBBRCA010000282.1:0-3263 GCA_038205325.1 Terriglobales bacterium
TAAGCTCTTCTTCCGGCTAGCGCAGCAAGCGGTGGCAGTCGAACCCCTGCCGTACGACGCAATTGTTAACCAGACCGCCAGCCGCAAAAAAGCAAAATCACAAGCTGTTGGGCCAACCTGAGTGAAGCACATACCCATCTACTTCCAATCGTCCGGATTCGTCGGAGCCGTACGCCAGCCATCGGCCGTCGGGCGAAAACTTCGGACTGAACTCGGATGCCGCGCTGACGTGGAACGGCTTCGCCTTGGGTGTGTCACCCATCGTCAACACCCAAATCTCAAGATGGCTAGCCGTCTGGACCGCATAGGCCAGCAGCTTCCCGTCCGGCGACCACGCTGGGGACCTAAGAACCGTCGCGCCGGATGGGAGCGCCACCAGCAGCCGCTCACTGCCGTCGAGGTTCTTGAGAAAGATCCCATAGGCGTCTTTATTCTTCGAGAGAACGGCCAGCGAACGGCCGTCGGGGTGCCACGCTGGTGCGGTGACCGCAGCATTGTCCTGTGTCAGCGTCGTAGTGCTTCCGCGTGCCAGATCGTACACGTGGACCTCCACCTCCGGATTCTTGTACACGGTGAATGTGATGCTGTGTCCGTCAGGTGATACCCGCGGATAACGGAAGTTGTTGGGAGGCAACGCGAGCCGCTCGAACGACCCATCCCGGCCGACCAAGCCCAACGTGCTGGTCGTATCGACGGCGGGCATGTACGCGAGCGTGCCACCCCGCGACACCACCAACTCGGGCACCGGAGTTGAAGCCGTCACGGAATCCAGTTGCACGTTGTCCACCAGCGGAACCGCAGAGCCCGTCACTGTCAGCCGCTCGGCGTCGAACGGAGCCACCAGGATCGTGTCGCCGCGTCGGAACAGCAAATGCCCGCTGTCCAGCACGACGGGCGCTCCCGCATTTTCCAAGACGATACGCCGCTTCCCGGAGTCGAGCATCATGGCATCGATTCGGGGATTGCGGACCTTGCTGTACCTAACTTCAAACAGGACGGCTCGCCCCGACGGCACGAGGGTAGGAAAGTAGTGAGACATCTCTCCCTGGGCAGCGTCGAGCGTGGTGAGCGCTGTCCCGTCGCCGCCATCTGCCGGAACCCGCCGCAAGCCAGCGCTAACAGTCCCAAAAATAATGGCGTTGTCCTGCGTCCACACTCCGAAGGCCCAGCCGGCAGCGTTGATCTTCGACATCACCGCGACCGGTGTGCCGCCCGACAGAGAGATCTTTTTTAGCTCCGTCCCTGTGAAGAAACCGACCCACTGCCCGTCTGGAGAGAAGAAAGGCTGATGTGCGCCTGTCGTCCCTGGCAGGTCACGAACGGCCAGGGTGGCGAGGGAGCGAAGCTGCAATTGGTTGCGTCCGCGCTGATCGGGGGTGGGCGCGTCCAGATTCGTGGCCACGTAGACGATCTGCGTCCCATCCGGCGAGAGCGCCAGGGACCTGCCCGGGGCCCAGCCTGTCGCGACGGGCCGCTTGGCCGGCAGCATCACGGACGTGCGCGTGGGCGATTGCGACTGCGGCGTTTCGCGAAAGTGGAGGATGTTGACGGGCATGAGCGCGAGCAGCATAAATGCGGCGATGCTCGGCCATAACCAGCGAGAGTGTTTCGACCGGGACGCTGCCGGGATAGCCACCGCCTCCGGTTCCTGACCCACCCTCTGAATGGCAACGCGGGCCTCGCCGATTGCTTGCAGGCGCGTCTTCACGTTCCGGTCCAGGCAGCGCTTCAGTAGCGAGCGAATAGATACGGGGATAGTTGGAGGAAGCTCGCCGAAATCGATGTCGCCCTTCAAAACATCGGCCAAAGTGTGTGAAATCGTCTCTCCATCGAACAACCGCGTGCCGGTGAGCATCTCCCATAACACGACGCCAAAGCTCCATATATCGCTGCGCTTGTCGACCGGCTTTCCCGCCGCTTGTTCGGGGCTCATGTAGGCTGCTGTGCCCATGATCATGCCGGCTTGCGTGGCGGCCATGGTAAACGTGGGCGAGTTTTCGGGACTGGCCGCTCCCTCACGGTCGCGGCTGGGTGCTGAGGCGAGGCCGAAGTCGAGCACCTTCACCACGCCGTCCGGCGTGATCATGATGTTGGCTGGTTTCAAATCGCGATGCGTGATGCCTTTTTCATGCGCGGCTTCGAGAGCTTCGGCGATTTGCTTGGCGTAGTTGAGAGCGGTGTCGAGCGGCAGCGGTCCGTGGAGCGTCTCGCCGGCAACCAACTCCATCACGATCGCCCGTTCCTCAATTCCGTAAATCTGCGCGATGTTTGGATGATTCAGCGACGCCAGCACCTTCGCTTCGCGCTCAAACCGAGTCAGCCGTTCGCGATCCTGCGCCACTGCGGCAGGAAGAACTTTGATCGCCACTTCGCGGTCGAGCTTAGTGTCCTTGGCGCGATACACCTCGCCCATCCCGCCCGCGCCAATAGGCGCGAGGATTTCGTAGGGTCCCAAGCGAGTTCCGGGCGTCAGGGACATGGGTTTCATGCAATTGTACCGTTCACAACATTCTCAAACCCGCATCTCGCACATTCGACAGTAGTTCCCCATTCCGCACTTTCCGTTTCCTTGCAACTGCGTGCCAAACTCAAATCGGGAATCCACTATGTCAATATCCAATCTGCAACTAACTGCTAATCGCAAGAACGCGGCACAATCCACCGGCCCCCGCACGCCTGAAGGCAAAAAGCGCTCCAGCCTCAATGCCCTCCGGCACGGCCTCACCAGCCAGATCGTCGTCATGCCCAATGAGGATCTTAAGGCCTACGTCGATTTCATCCAGCGCTACGTCAAGGACCTCTCTCCCGTAACCGAGCCGGAAAAGCAGCTCGCCCAGGACATGGCCAACAGCCAGTGGCGCCTCAATCGCTCGGCTTCCGTCGAAAACGGTATCTACGCCATCGGTCACCACGATTTCGCGAACGCCATCGACGTCGATCATCCCGAGATCCACGCCGCCTTAACCGCCGCGACCACTTACTTGAAGAACGGCAACCAGCTTGAGAACCTCAGCCGCCAGGAGAACCGCCTGCGCCGCACGCTACAAAGCTCAATCAAGCTCTACAACCAAATGCAGGATCGCCGCCGCGAACAGGAACGGATAGAGATGTACGCAGCCGGACCCATCTATAAAACACACCAGATGCAGAAGTTACCGTACAACCCCGCCGACGATGGGTTCGTTTTGTCAACCGCCCAAATCGACCAAAAGTTCAGCCGCGAAAACCACTCCGAAGACGCCGAAATCGCCAAACGCTTCAAC
>JBBRCA010000283.1:0-3222 GCA_038205325.1 Terriglobales bacterium
ACCGCGGTTTCACTTGTGCGCGAGGTCCGATTGGGTCTGCGCGTGGTGTTCTAAAGCTTGTGGGGTAAGTGGCCCATTGTGGCTGTGGCGCTCGCACTGAGCGCCCAGCCCACAACTCCCTCCACCGCAAAAGAATGGTACGCCCTTGGCGGGCAATATGGAGCGAAGGCCATTCAATCCTTCGAAGACCTGCTCAAGCTCGCTCCTGAATCGGGCTACGTGCTGGCTCTTCTGGGCGAGACGAAGTTGAAAGATCGCCAGTTCAGCGCCGCGTTGTACGCCTACAGCGAAGCCTTAAAACGTCAACCTTCCATCCGTGGCCTGCATGCCGGCATAGCCGAAGTGTACAGGGCAATGGACAGGCCGGAGCAAGCGAACCATGCCGAAGACGACGAGCGGAAGCGCCCGGCCCCCAATTGTGAAGTAGAGAAACTGTACTGCGAATTTAGGGATGGCAGCTTGGGGGATGTGGTTAAGAATGCCACGCCGAGAAAGACGCCCGAAAATCTCTACTGGCTGGTGCGGGCGTACAACGAACTATCCATCAAAGCGCTTTCCGAGTTGCAGCGCTTTCCGGATTCGGCTGAAATGCACGAGATCAAGGCCGGCATTTTGGCTGAACAGCGCAAATTCAAGGACGCCGCGGACGAGTGGCGCGAGGTGGCAAAGCTCTATCCCGCCCATCCCGCTGCAAAGAACGAACTGGCTGGCGCCTTATACATGAGCGGTGATTTTAAAGCCGTGCTTCCTGAACTCCAAAAGCTGCTGGAGGCCGACCCTACATCCTCCGAGCTGACTTTCTTCGTGGGCGACTGCCTGCTCCAAACCGAGCAAGTGGAACAGTCGCTGCCCTATCTGGAAACTGCGGTGAAGAGACAGCCGCGTATGCTGCCCGCCCACGCCTCGCTCGGGTTTGCCTATGCGCGTTTAGGTGAAGCGGCGAAGGCGATCCCGCAGCTGAAGATGGCGCTCTCGCTCGACCGGGACGGCAGCCTCCACTATCAATTGTCGAAAGCCTACCAGTCCACGGGCCAAGCCGCACTGGCTCGCGCCATGATGGCCAAATACCAAGTCCTGCACGACAAATCCACGGCTAAGGCACCGGCTCAGTGACATCGACCACATGATCGGCGGCAATCTCGTTTATCTTTTGAATTAGTCCGCTCGGCCAATGGATCTCAACATCGTTTGCTGTGGTCGCGGAACCCAGACCGAAGTGCACGGGGATCAAGCTGGACGAAGCGTAGCTCATGGAACTGGTCATCTGGTTCCATTGCTTGCCAACTCGGATGAGCGCGCCGATCCCATCCCGGTTGCTGCGACGTCCATGGAGGCGAAATGACACCCAGTGCGCGTTTCCCGCAGTGATGTTGCGCCAGAGTTCGGCGGGCTCACCCAGTGCGGACACGACCACGTCGATACGGCCATCCCCGTCAAAGTCGCCGAACGCCGCACCCCTGTGGGCCTTACGTGCGGTAAGCGCCGGCGCGTTTTCGAATTTGCCATTTCCCAAATTGCGGAAGACGCTGTTTGCTTCTTTGTAGGCGTGCGATTCGTACTGTTCTACGCGATCGTTGACGTGCGAGTTCGCGGTAAAGATGTCCTTCCACCCGTCGTTGTCCAGATCGACCAATCCAACGCCCCATCCGCTCCGCCCGGAGCTGAGCGGGCCCAACCGGCTCAAATAGGTGGAGTCTTGAAAGGATCCCTTGCCCAAATTGCGAAACAGGGGAAACGTTTCGCCGGCCAGGGCTGTGATCAGAATGTCGGGGCGGCCATCGTTGTCATAATCGCGAAAATCGGCGCCCATACTTGACACCGCTTTCCCGTGATCGAGCAGTCCCGCACCCGCGGTGAGTGCGACTTGTTCGAATTTGCCGTTGCCCATGTTATGGAATAGGAAGTTGGGCATGTTGTCATTCGTAACGAAGACGTCCATGCGGCCATCGCCGTCGTAATCGGCAAAAGCAACACTCATGCCGCGCCCGGCCGACTTGGCGATGCCGGATTTCTCGCTAACATCTTCGAAGGTGCCATCGCCGCGATTGCGGTAAAGGATGGCAGGCAGTGGGTCGAAGTACTTCGGGTTGCAGTATACGCGGACGTCCTTGGCCCGATCGCCGCAATAGCGATCCGACATCGGGTTACTGGCGTATCGGACAACGAACAGGTCGAGCTTACCGTCGTTGTCGTAATCGAACCAGCCCGCTGCGACAGCCCACGTTCCGCTCTGGAGACCCGCCTTGGCCGTCACGTCTTCGAAGGTGCCATCGCCTCGATTATGGTAAAGAATATTGCGATTCACCCCGGCTACGAACAGGTCGGGATGTCCGTCGTTGTCGTAGTCGCCGGCTGCTGCTCCCATCGAATAGCCCGCGCCCCCGACCCCAGCTTGATCGGTTACGTCTTGGAATTGCAGGTTGCCCAGATTGTGATAAAGCCGGTTGCGAAACTTTGGAGCGTTCTTCTGCAGCGAGGGAACCGCAGCTCCGTTTGTGAAATAGATATCGGGGTGGCCGTCGCCATTGTAATCAAAGACGGCGATCCCGCCGGGCATGGTTTCGATCAGGTATTTGTCCGGGGTGGCGGAGTTCTCGAGCACGAAGTTGAGGCCTGCGGTTCTGGCGATGTCCGTAAACTGAATTGACTGCGCAAAGAGAGTGGCAATCGCGCCAGCGGCGACGGCGAACCTTCCGATCGACGATTGCGGCACAGTGTTCTTATGGTAAGTGGTGGCTTGCATACGCCTGCTTCTGGCTCTCTTCCCGTTGGCGGCGACGCTGAATGCGGCGGTGACGTTCACGGATCAGATCGCGCCACTGATTCAAAAGAACTGCGCTCCCTGTCATCGCCCGGGCGAAGCGGCCCCCTTTTCGCTACTCACCTACGAGGATGTGAAGCGCCACGCGAGGCAGATTGCCGAGGTTACTAAACGCCGCATCATGCCGCCGTGGCTGCCCACTCCCGAGTCGGGTCCTTTCGTGGAAGAGCGCCGTCTTACGGATGCCGAGATCCGCAAGATTCAGGATTGGGTGAACCAGGGTTCTGCTCAAGGAGTGCCTGCGTTACCGATGACAGTGACGGAGTCGATGCCGGAGTGGAAGTTAGGGCCGCCCGATCTCATTCTGAAAGTGGCGCGACCCTACAGACTGCGCGCCGACGGACCGGAGGTTTTCTGGAACTTCATCATCCCCGTTCCAATTTCGTCTGTGCGCTGGGTCA
>JBBRCA010000284.1:0-3221 GCA_038205325.1 Terriglobales bacterium
ATGGCTTCGGTGGGCGTCATGCCGTACATCACCATGTAGTGAAACTGCTTGGCGTTATCGCCGTGTGGGTACACGCCGGCGTCGGTGCCGAAGGCCATCTTGACGCCTGCGGCATGGGCCTTGCGAAAGTTGTTGCGCTGCAATTGGCCGAGCGCGCGTTCCTTGGCAATATTTTCCTCGGCGAGGCCAAACTTCGGCGCTTCCTGAAGGATGTAGTCGTCGTTATAGATGTCCATGACGAAGTAGGTGCCGTGCTGTTTGGCCAGCGCGATGCCTTCGTCGTCGACGAGCGAAGCGTGTTCGATGGAGTTGATGCCCGCCTCGATGGACCACTTGATGGACTGCGCGCCGTGGGCGTGCGCGGCGATTTTGCGCCCGGCCATGTGGGCGGTATCGGCGGCGACCTTCAGCTCTTCGAGCGTAAATTGCGGAGCGCCGGGCTGGTCGCCTTTGGAGAGAACGCCCCCGGAGGCGAGGATTTTAATCACATCGACGCCGTACTTGACCTGCTCGCGGATCGTCCGGCGCACTTCGTCGGAGCCGTCCGCGATGTTGAAGTTTTTCTTGTCGGGGAACATTGTGACGGTCGTTTGCGGAGAGTAGTTGTTCAGGTCGCCGTGGCCCCCGGTGATGGTAATGCCCGGCCCGGAGGCGACGACGCGCGGGCCGGGAATGAAACCGGAGTCGATGTTCCGGCGCAGGTCGACGGCGAGAAAGGGCAGTGAGCCAACATCGCGAACGGTGGTGAAGCCGGCTTCGAGAGTGCGGCGAGCATTGACGACACCGCTGATGGCGGAGTCGAACGGAGAGTCGGTGAAGCTGGAGATTTCGGCGTAGTGGTCGGCGCGCGAACCCAGATGGGTGTGGCAGTCGATGAGGCCCGGAAGAACATAGTCCGCGGAAAGGTCGAGGATGGAGGCCCCGGCGGGAGCGCGAAAACCGGCGGCCTCAATCGACTTCACACGATGGCCGGCGATGACCAGCGTGACATTGTCGCGATAGGCAGCGGTGGCGGGATCAAACAGATGGCCTGCACGAATGTACGTGAGCGTGAGCGGTGCGGAAGCCGCTTGTGTCTGGGCCGCGAGAGGAGCCAGTGGCACAGCAGCCAGCACGAGAGTTCCAAGGTGGAAGGACAGGCGCGTCATTGTTTCTCCAGAAAATGCGATCATATATCCGCTCTATATATCTTAGTGGCCAGCGCTTGGGGAAGCGTTCTTCGGCAGGCGCGGGATGAAGACCAGCAGCGGAATCATGCACCCGCAGAAGATTGTCATGTACTGGATGATATCGACATAGGCCAGCGCTGCGGCTTGGCGGTGCAGCAGGTTGTAGAGATAGGCCTGGGCAGCATGCACGCCGAGGTCGCCGCTTCCGAAGAGATGTTTGAGGCTCTCGACGCGAGAGTGAAAGGCCGGATTTCCGGGCGTCAGGTTGCGCACCATATTGGACTCGTGCGCGGCGGTGCGACGCGTCAGCATGGTCGCGAGGAACGCCGTCCCGCACGACCCGCCGATGTTGCGGGCGAGATTGGTGAGGCCGGAGACGTCGTTGTTTTCGCTCTGCTTCACACCGACGTAAGAGATCATGTTGATGGGGATGAACAGGAATGCGAGGCCTGAAGCCTGGAACATCCGCATCAAGACAAGCTGGCCGTAGCTTAGGCCTAAGTTCAGCTGCCCCATCCATATCAGACTTACAGTCAGGAGCGTAAAGCCGAAGGCGAGCAGCTTGCGCGGATCGATTCTAGTGGATAGAAAGCCGACGATGGGCATCATCGCCATCATCATGAAACCCGCCGGGGACAGTACTTTCCCGGCCAGCTCCGCCGTGTAGCCGAGCAGCGTTTGTACGAATTGCGGGATCAGCACCGTCGTTCCGTAGAGCGAGAAGCCCAATACGAACATGAGCGTGAAACTGATGGCGAAGGTGCGCCGTTTGAACAGCGTGAGGTTCAGGATGGGGCGGTGATTGTCGCGAAGCTGCTTAAGTTCCCACCAGATCATCGAGACAAACGCGACGACCATCATGACGGCAAAAAATGTGATGATGGGCGAGGAGAACCAGTCGTCCTCCTGGCCCTTGTCGAGGATGAATTCGAGCGAACCGAAGGTGAGGGCGAGCAGTGCAAAGCCCATGAAGTCGAGCTTGATGCCGCCCTTTTGCGAAATCGCAACCTGTTTTTTGACGTAGGGCGGATCTTCGACGATGCGGTTGGTCAGGTAGAGCGAAAGCAAGCAGATGGGGATGTTGAGGAAGAAGATCCAGCGCCAGTCGAAGCGGTCTGTGATGTAGCCGCCGAGGGTAGGGCCGATGGCCGGAGCGCACACCACCGCAAGGCCGTATACCGCGAAAGCCTGGCCGCGTTTTTCGGGCGGAAATGTATCGGCGAGGATAGCTTGCTCCGACGGCGCGAGACCGCCTCCGCCGATGCCTTGAAGTACGCGAAAGAAGACTAGTAGAGGAAGCGAGGGCGCGAGCCCGCACAGCGCGGAACTAATACCGAATAGCGCCACGCAGATCATGTAGAACTTCTTGCGCCCGATGAACGTGGTCATGTACGCACCGACGGGAAGGACGATCGCGTTGGCGACCAAGTATGCGGTGAGAACCCACGTAGCCTCGTCCTGCGTCGCGCCCAGGCCACCCGCGATGTGCGGCAGGGCAACGTTGGCGATGGAGCTGTCCAGCACCTCCATGAACGTGGCCAGGGTGACGGTGACGGCGACGATCCACGGATTGATACGCGGCCGCCAGGGGGTTTCCGGCGCTGCGACCATGCTTTCGCTTGTGGCTAATTCTATGGTTGCGGCGGCCATGCGTTCTTTCTGGATGCTCCAGATTTTCTAGATTCTACCGGGCCGCAAGTGGATTCAGAATGTTTGCCGCTCATTCGGTTCTTACGGTCGAACAAATCGTGCAAAATGAAGCGAGCTTATATCAACGTGCTGATATAGATTGTCAGCAGATTGATATCTTTTCGACAAATCCGATAGATCGAGGTACGCATGAAAGAGGACAAAGTAAAGAGCAAAGCTCACAAGCAAGAGCGTAGAGCGATTGAATCTCGAAAATGCTCCGAGAACATACGGCATCTGACCATCGGATTTCGCGCATTGCTCGAAGACGGTTTGCGGGTCAAGGGTCTGACGTTGCCGCAGTTACGCTTGCTGAAAGCCGTTCAGCAACAAACGGACGTGAGCGCGGCAGCGCTTGCGCGG
>JBBRCA010000285.1:0-3205 GCA_038205325.1 Terriglobales bacterium
GGGCGCCGTTGAGGCTTCTTCGCCGGCTTCGGAGAGGAAGATGACGTCGCGATCGAGCTTCACGTTATTCCTTTTCAGAAGGACCATGGTCAGCATCGCAGCCATCAGGTTAGGCTTGTCGTCTAAAGTGCCGCGTCCGTAGACCCAACCGCCGTCGCGCTTAGCGCTGAAGGGAGGGTAGGTCCACTTCGCGGCGTCGACTTTGACCGTGTCGCTATGGCCGATGATGAGCAGCGGGCGTTTTGAACCGTTGCCCTTGAGGCGCGCGACGATATTCGCGCGGGCCGGATCTTTCGCGGCGACGATGTACGGGATTTTTTCAGCGTCGAAGATTTTGCGGATGTAATCGACTACGCGGGTTTCGTTGCCAGGTGGGTCGGTCGAGTCGATCTGTACCAGCGCCTGAAAGTGACGCATGGCTTCATCGTTGACTTTGGACCAGTCCGGTGTTTGCGCGGAAGCGGAAAGACAGGCGATGAGAAGGAAGAAGACTGCGGTTCGCATCTAGAGAGTCTAGCGCGAGGAAGAAGCCGCTCCCTGTGAGGAAGCGGCTGCCAGCGCCTGGCCCATGTTGAACACTCTGCGCCACAATGGATGTGATGGTCAATCCTCTTCTGCATTTTGAGTTTCGAATTCCTTTTGACAAGATTGAGGCCGCTCATGTTGAGCCTGCTGTGAAAGATCTCTTGGAGGGGGCGCGGGCTCGTCTGGATGGCTTGATCGCCGACCCGGCTCCGCGGACGTTTGAGAACACCATGCTCGCTTTGGATGCGTTGACCGAGCCTTTGGAATACGCGATGGGGATCGTCAGACATCTGGAGGGAGTGGTCACTACACCCGAGCTGCGAGCCGCATTCAACGCGGTCCAGCCGGAAGTCAGCGAGTTCTATTCCAGCCTTCCGCTCAATGCCGAGCTCTGGCGGGTGATCCAGGCCTATGCGGCGACTGAGGAAGCCAAAGGGTTGACAGGCACACGGCATCGATTTCTGAAGAAGACTATTGAGAGCTTCCGGCGGCATGGAGCCGAACTGGATCCAGCGGGCAAGGCTCGTTTGTCGGAGATCAACGTTGAGCTGGCCAAGCTCACGACCAAGTTCGGCGAGAACGTGCTCGATTCCACTAACGAATTTGAGCTTGTTATCCAGGATGAAGCCAAGCTGGCGGGACTGCCTCCTAGCGCGGTTGCGGCGGCCCGGGCCAGCGCCGCTTCGAAGGGACTACCGGGGGGCAACTGGCGCTTCACTTTGCAAGCTCCGAGTTACGTGCCGCTGCTCACGTATTTGGACGATGCATCGATTCGCCAGCAGGTCTATCATGCGAGTTCGATACGAGCAACGTCGGGCGCACACGATAACCGTCCGATCCTGGAGAACATCCTCAAGCTACGCAGGGAGCAGGCGACCCTGTTGGGCTTCCGCGATTTTGCGGACTTCGTGCTGGAAGACCGCATGGCACACTCCGGGCAGCGGGCTCAGGAGTTTTTGAGTGACCTCAAGACGAAGACTGACGCGAGATTCCATCAGGAGAACGAAGAGTTGCGCACCTTTGCGCAAAAGCCTGAGCTACGCGCCTGGGACATCTCTTACTTTGCTGAGAAGCAGCGCGAGCAGCTGTACGATTTCGATGAAGAGGCCCTCCGGCCTTACTTCTCGCTGGAACGTGTGGTCGATGGAATGTTCGATATCGTCGGTCGCCTCTACGGCATTCAGGTGGTCGAAAAACCAGGCGCTCCGGTGTGGGATCCGGCTGTAAAATACTACGAGATTCACGATGAGGGAGAAGCGGGCGCGAGGCTGCTCGGCGCTTTTTATGCCGACTGGTTTCCTCGCGAGAACAAGCGCGGCGGCGCGTGGATGGACGCTTTCATTACCGGAATCGATTTCGGAAACCGATATGAGCCGCACGCCGGATTGATCTGCGGTAATCTGACTCCACCAGTGGACGGGAAGCCGGCGTTGCTGACTCATCGCGAGGTGGAGACGATCTTCCACGAATTCGGTCACTTGCTACACCACTGCCTCAGCCGCGTGGAGGTCCGTAGCCTGGCGGGCGCGAATGTGGCCTGGGATTTTGTTGAGCTGCCTTCGCAGATCATGGAGAACTGGTGCTGGGAGAGAGAGGCTCTCGACCTGTTCGCCGCCCACTATGAAACAGGTGAGCGGCTTCCGCAGGACCTGTTCGAGAAGATGCGAAGAGCCCGTCGCTTCCGTGCGGGGAATGCGCAGATGCGGCAACTCGGGCTCGGTATGGCCGACCTGACGCTTCATCGCGAGTACGATCCGGAACGAGACGGCGATCTGCTGGCCTACGCGCGCGATTTGGTGCAACCGTTCTCACCGGCCCGGTTGCCGGAAGACTACGCGATGATCGCCGGCTTTACACACCTGTTCTCAAGTCCGGTGGGCTACGGGGCGGGTTACTACTCATACAAGTGGGCAGAGGTGTTGGACGCAGATGCCTTCACCCGCTTTCGTGAAGTAGGTATTTTCAGTCGAGATATCGGGTTGCGCTTCCGTCAGAATGTTCTGGCGAAGGGTGACAGCGAGGACCCTGCCGAGTTGTACCGCGGATTCATGGGTCGCGATCCCGATCCGAATGCGCTGCTGGAGCGGTCGGGTTTGCTGGTCGGCGCCTGACAGTCGTGCACGTACGGATTTAGTTTATGGGGACAAGCTAAAGCATGTCCCGCGGGACGCTGCTTGATTTTTTTCGGGATTTTGCGGAGCGTTCCCAGCAGTTTCTGGTCTACGACGATGGCTTGCGGTCGCACAGCTATCGATATGACGAAGTCGCTTTGCTGGCGAATGCTTTTGCGGTAAGGCTTCGGGATTCGGGTTTCGCTAAGGACGACAAGCTCATCATCTATAGCGAGAACCGGCCTGAATGGGTGGTTGCACTCTGGGGCTGCCTACTGGCGGGAGTAATTGCGGTCCCGATTGATTTCCGGTCGGCGCCCGAGTTTGTTCAGCGCATTGCCGGCATCGTCAATGCACGCGCCATTCTGAAGGGAGACGAAGTCGAGCTGGCTGTCGCTCCGAATGTTTGGGCGATCGCCAGCTTGAGTCAGCAGTCCGGCGGATTAGCGGCGCCTCTAGAGATCAGCAGTGATCAGATTGCCGAGATCATCTTTACTTCCGGAGCGACGGCGGACCCCAAGGGTGTCATCATCACGCATCGAAACATTTTGGCCAACATTGTTCCGGTG
>JBBRCA010000286.1:0-3200 GCA_038205325.1 Terriglobales bacterium
CCTTGCTGCTCACATCACCACTGGAGTACTGCCTATGCCGATGCAGCATCAAACGCTTAAAGATATTTATACCGATGAGATGAAGGATCTCTGGTCCGCGAACGACCAGATGACCAAGGTGGTCAAAGTCATGAGCAGTAAAGCGCACGACGCCGAACTCAGAAAGTCGCTCGACCGATCTGTGAAGGGGATTGAAGCGCACGCTGCAACCTTGAAGTCTTTGATTGGCGCTGCGGGTGCGGAGGTCGCGAAGGAACACTGCAAGGGCATGGAAGGCCTGGTCAAAGAAGCCACCAAGCATATCGGGGCTGAAGCACCGGAAGCATCCGAACTGTTGGACTTGGTCATTATCGCGCAGTACCAGCGCATGTCGCACTACGGTCTGGCAGGCTTCGGAACAGCCGCCGCTTACGCCAAGGCCCTCGGCATGAAAGATCATCAAGAGAAACTGACGAAGATCGTTGCCGAGATCTACGCCGGCGATGACTACGCCTCGAAGCAGGCAGCGAAGGTCGAAGCCCTGGCCGCTAAGGCAGCCAAGGCTGCCTGATCGTTCGATGTGGGTCGGAAGAGGCGCCTCACGCGAGGCGCCTCTCGTGTTGCGGCCCTGCCGGTCGCCAACTAGTCTCGGTTAGCCCAGAAAGCCCCCAGCACAAATCCCACGCCCGCAGCGACTGCCACGGCGATGAGTGGATTGTCCGCAGCCTGGGAACGCACCGACTCGAGCACGTCGCCATAGCTTTGCTGAATTTTGCCAGCCGCCTGACGAACCTTGCCTTCGGCCTGTAAACCGGAATCGCCGGTGGCCGCACCCACGGTGTCCTGCACGCGCCCCGCGACGCGATTTACGCCGCCTTCAAATGTGTTTTCCATATCGATCTCCTAACGCTAATTAACGACCACTCAACACGCGCGCTGGCACGTCTCGAGCACCTTTTATGGGCGCATCACGACCTTGATGCAACCGTCTTTCTTGTCGCGGAATGTCTTGTACGCCTCCGGGCCGTCCTTGAGCGCGACGCGGTGCGTGATCAAAAACGAGGGATCAATCTCCCCTTGCTGGATCCGTTCCATCAGCGGTCCGAGGTAGCGCTGCACATGCGTCTGCCCTGTCTTCAATGTCAGCGCCTTGCCGACGAAGACGCCCATCGGCACCTCGACCGCGTTAACAAACACACCAGGCAAGGACACCGTGCCCGCCGGTCGGCACGCGAGGATGGCCTGCTCGAGCGCGAACGGACGCTCCTTGTGGGTGAGCCGTGTTTCGAGCGATTCCATCATGCCACCCTGGCCATGACTCTCCATACCCACCGCTTCGATGACCGAGTTCGGACCCCTGCCGTGGGTCAAGTCTCTAATTTGATCCTGCAAATGCTCATCACGGTAATCGAGGGTCTCAGCCCCTGACTGGCGGGCGAGTGCCAAGCGTTCGGGTACCGTATCGACCGCGATCACTCGCCCGGCGCCGAGCAGAAATGCGGATTTGATCGCAAACTGTCCCACGGGCCCGCAGCCGAAGACCAACACCGTATCGCCGCCCTTTATGTCGCAATTCTCCGCGGCCATGTAGCCGGTGGGGAAAATATCCGACAGGAAAAGAACCTGCTCGTCGCTCAGCCCCTCGGGTACCTTAATCGGACCCACATCGGCATAGGGGATGCGCAGGTACTCCGCTTGGCCTCCAGGAAATCCGCCGTACGTATGGGAGTAGCCAAACAGCCCCGCAGTCGGGTAGCCCGTCTGTTTCGCCTGCTCCTGGCCCGCCGGGTTCGACCGCTCGCAGACAGAGAAATTTCCCTGCTGGCACTGCGGGCATTCTCCACAGCTGATGGTAAAAGGCACTACAACCCGGTCCCCCACCTTCAGCTTCGCGTTGTCCTTACCCACCTCAACCACTTCGCCCATCGTCTCGTGACCCATGACGTCACCGGGCTTCATGTTGGGCACGAAGCCCCCGGTCAGGTGCAAATCGGACCCACAGATGGCACAGGCGGTGACTTTGATGATGGCATCGCGTCCGTGCTGGATCATCGGATCCGGAACCGAGTCGTAACGAACGTCTTGCTTGCCATGCCAACAAAGTGCGCGCATCGAGGCCTCCGGAAACAGGACGCCGACAGTGCACGCAAATGAGGGGGCGCAGCAGCCAACGACGGCTACAGATCGATAAGGAATGCGCCTACGCCAGGGCGCTTTGGCCCCATGGCACCGGACAAGTCTGGAGGACCCGGACGTTTGGACCTGTGGGCAATGGCCGACATCGTTCTTCCCGGCATCCTCCCCTTGTTGGAAGACGGCAGAACTGCCGCGGATGCTGACGGATACGCCCGAGCAGACCGGTCCGATCAGCCGCAGGTGGCACAGGAACCCGACGGGCCACGACGCCGGTCACCGCGTCACCGCGCCGCCCTCACTTAGGGACGCCTTGCGCTCTGCTCGCTGACGCACCACCGATGCTTCAGCGAGCCCGTATCCCGTGAAAAATGCGGTCGCTCGGGTCCTGAAAAGGGATGCTAGTTCAGTCCAATCAACAGCTTGGCTTCTGCATCGCGTCCGTCGCTCCCCGACACGCCCAGGCCCGCGCCGGCGAATCAATCCCCGAGATGCGCATTTCCGGCCCATCGCGATTATCCTTTCGACTGTGACCTCGAACAATTCGAACGAATAGCCTCTGGACGGAGCACCACCATGAATCATCACCAGCAGTTCTATATAGACGGCGCGTGGGTTAGCCCATCGGCGCAAACCACGCTCGATGTGATCAACCCCGCGACGGAGCGTGCGTACACGAAGATCGCGCTGGGCAGCGCTGCTGACGTCGATCGAGCTGTGGCTGCCGCGAAGGCGGCATTCCCCGCCTTTGGGCGCACCCAGCGCGAGGAGCGACTGGCCATCCTGCGCAAGGTTCTGGAGGTCTACAACCGACGCTACGACGAGATCGCGGAGGCTGTCTCCGAGGAAATGGGAGCACCTCTGAAGTTCGCTAAGGAAGCGCAGGCCTGGGCCGGGCAGGTTCATCTCGAGGCGGCCATCAAGGCGCTGGAGAAATTCGAGTTCTCCTACGCGCAGGGTTCTACCCACATCCGGCGGGAACCGATCGGCGTGGTGGGTCTCATCACCCCGTGGAACTGGCCCCTGAATCAGATCGTGTGCAAGGTGGCCCCGGCCATTGCCGCCGGATGCACCATGGTGCTCAAGCC
>JBBRCA010000287.1:0-3196 GCA_038205325.1 Terriglobales bacterium
GTTGATGGAGTTGAACGACGAGATCCGCAAGAAGATCATGGCCAACGAAGACGCATCGCAGATCACCGAGGCCGCACGGCGCAACGGCATGCAGAACTTGCGCGAAGATGGCTGGGGCAAGGTGAATGCGGGCGTCACGACGGCGGAAGAAGTGATGCGCGTGACGCAAGAGTTTTGATGTCGACTTTTTTCTTCAGAGCCGTCGCGTCAGATGGCAAGGTTCGAAGCGGCAGCTCTGGCTTCGATCTTCGAGAAGCTCGCCGAGTTCGAGCGCTCGCGCGACGACCTGCGCGGCTATATCACTTCATCGACGATCTATCCGGGCTGCTCGCGAGGGCTGGCATGGGATGGATTCCGCTGCCGCTGACGTTCGTGGTCCCGCGTTTCGCGGCGGTGTTCAGCGATCAGAGGTTCCGGCATCTTGAATGTCGATTCTTGGGGGAATCGAAGCAGTTCGCTTTGGGCTTCCGCCGAATCAGGAGATGTAGAGGCAATGAGATTCCTTGCTCTTGCTTTTGCCGTAATCACCACTGTCGCAGCACAGCAAGTCAACGACTTGGGTTCCACGGCGCAGATCCTAAAGCTGTTGAGGAAGTGCAGCCAGCCTCATTCCCGGCAATGATGCGGGATTCGCCCTGACGGCAATCGTGGTAGCGCTCCTCGGCGCGGCGCTGGCGGACTACCGCACACGCACAGAAAGGCGCCACGCCACGGCCTGCGTAGCGACAGACGCTCGGTGTCGTCAGCCGCCTTCGCCCAGTTCGGCGAGAACCTCGGTTTAGAGTTCGGGTCCGATCCAGAACCGGGCAATCTGAATCAATTCGTCGAGCACGGGTCTTGCAAGGTCGATGAGTCCCGCCTGCTTTGCTTTCGCTACAACACCGAGGAGACCTGTAACCGTCACTCCCGCTTTCTTAGCCGCGGCGTCCACGCCGCTCATCTACAAGCAGGAGGTCGGCCCGACGCTCGATTGCCAGCACGATAGCTTCGGCTTCTCCGGGGTCCAGCTCACCGCAAAGCTCGCGCACTCGGCTCCGGTCCTTCGCGGTTGCGACTATCAACCACGGGGGCCGAAGCAATGTCGCAAGCGGGCGTCAAGTCACGCCTGTATTGCGATAGTTCCTCGAAGACAATGGAAGGAATCAGCACCCGATTATAAAGAAGAGGTAACAGTTCGAGGCGGCCAATGCGCGCAAGGTTCAGTACCGGCGAAGTATCGGATACGACGACCAAAGTCCGTTAGGTCTGGCGGAGATTTCGAAGGTCTTCGCGGAATTCCTCGACTCCGTAATGGACCGGAATCCGGCGCTCCGCCAACCGACCCTGAAAGGCGAGCTGGCTCATTTCCGCAAACTGGCTGGCTTGTGCGAGGGTCAGGCGGTCTTGCTGGAACAGCGTCAACGCAAGTTCCTGCTTTAGCTCGGGTTCACTGATACGAGCCGACGTGAGCACTTCGTCTGAAATCGTGACCGGCATTTTCCTCCATTCCTTGATTGTACTGTCTTCCGGGGCATCAGCGGAGCCCACGCGGAAGGCACCGTCAGCATTAGGAACGCCGGGGACTTTTTCGCGAGAATGCCGAGCTTCGACTTTTGTGAGACCCTCGGCGTCTATACAGGATGATGCAACTGGCCTCCTCCCGATTTGTGAAGCGCCGCCTCGCCGCCATGGAAAGAGCTTCGACAGAGCGCGGTCACTCAGGAGCGTTTCGACGTATTGGCAATACGCGCGGCATTTACCTCGAGGGTTACGGCGCGTATCTTGCGGCTGAAATTGCAGCACGTCGCTCGACAGCGTGCCAGGCAACCGGCTACAGATCGCGCGTCGGAATTTTCGGGTTGATGGAGTTGAACGACGAGATCCGCAAGAAGATCATGGCCAACGAAGACGCATCGCAGATCACCGAGGCCGCACGGCGCAACGGCATGCAGAACCTGCGCGAAGATGGCTGGGCCAAGGTGAATGCGGGCGTCACGACGGCGGAAGAAGTGATGCGCGTGACGCAAGAGTTTTGATGTCGACTTTTTTCTTCAGAGCCGTCGCGTCCGATGGCAAGGTTCGAAGCGGCAGCCTCACCGCCGAAAGCGATAAAGCCGTCGCGCGCGAGCTGACCAGGCAGGGGCTGACGCCGATTTACGTAGGCATCGATCAGAAGAAACCATTCAATTTCAAGCTCCCGGCGTTCGGCGGCGCGAAACGGCGGGACGTTCTCTTCTTCACGCAGGAGCTTTCGACACTTCTCAATGCGGGTGTGCCGCTCGACCGCGCGCTGGGCATCGCGGGCGAACTGACCGAGCGCCCGCATTTCCGCCTCATCATCCTCGATATTCTGCGCGTGCTGAAAGGCGGGCGCTCGCTGGCCGATAGTCTCGCGACGCATCCGGAATATTTTTCGGATCTATTCCTGAACATGGTGCGTGCGGGCGAGGCGAGCGGCAGTCTCGCGGCGATCTTCGAAAAACTCGCGGAATTCGAGCGCTCGCGCGACGATCTGCGTGGGTACATCATCTCGTCAATGATCTACCCTGGGCTGCTCGCGATGGTGGGCATGGGTTCGATTCTGCTGCTGCTGACGTTCGTGGTCCCGCGTTTCGCCTCGGTGTTCGAGGATTCGCACATGAAGATTCCCTTGCCTACGCAAATCATGCTGGAGGCGAGCAAAATTGTGCGGCAGTGGTGGTGGATCGTAGCGCTTGCGCTGGTGGGCGCGGCCACGGCGCTGCGATTCTACATCGGAACGAAAGACGGCAGGCTCTCATGGGACACATGGCGCTTGAAGTTGCCGTTGCTGGGCGACGCTTTGCGCAAGGCCGAAACCTCGCGGTTCGCGCGCGCTATGGCGACGCTGGTCGCGAACAGTGTGCCACTGGTGCAATCTCTCGGAATCTCGGCGGCGATCTTGAATAATCGCAAGATGGCGGGCGCTTTGAACGAGGTGTCTCAAGGCGTCAAGCGCGGTGAAGGACTTGCGGGTCCGATCCGCCGCTCCGGCGTGTTTCCACCGCTCGCCGGGCATCTGTTGATGGTGGGCGAAGAAACGGGGCGACTCGATCAGATGTTCGCGCGCATGGCGGACATTTACGAAACGGACACGCGCGCGGCCATAAAGCGGTTCACGTCGCTATTCGAGCCGCTGGTGATTCTGGTAATGGGGGTGATCGTGGGCGCGCTGATTTTGAGCATGCTGCTGGCGATT
>JBBRCA010000288.1:0-3140 GCA_038205325.1 Terriglobales bacterium
AACACCATCTATGCGGGCCACACCATCCCCTGGTTCGGCGCGCAACTCGCCGTCGGCAACTCTCTCATCGGCGCGCGCCGCCAGCGCTTCCATCGCCGCCAGGTTCTGAACTCGAAGGACTGGCTCACCGCCGTGCCCGAAGCCGCCGTACCTGCCAACAGCGATAAGGGCGATATCCTACACTGGCTGCTGCCCGATTCCAGCATGGCCGTCTATACCGATAAGCCCGTCAAAGAGATGACCCGGCCCGATATCGACCGCATCGCCCGCTGGCGCCGGGACTTCACCGCCAAGTTCGACACGCACGATACCGCCACTCTCGAACGCCTCACCGCCGCCGCCGAAGCCCTCTGGCGTCAGCATGCGGCCGATCTCCGCGCTCTCCGCGACCGCGCCTCTTACCCCATCGCCGTTTTCGGTCAGCCCGAGGTTCAGGGCGAGTCGCTGGAATCGACCGCCAGCCGCGATGCCCGTTACCGGCAGACGATTCTTTCCGAAGGCGCGCCGGTTTCAAGCCCCTACCGCCGCCTCGCCATGGCGATGGACTACTGGTGCGCCCTCTGGTTCTGGCCTATCGAGCAGTCGCGCCTCCTGCCCTCGCGCGAAGAGTATCTTCTCGACATGTCGCTCCTGCTCGAAGGCACGGAAAAGGGAGTAGATCTGATCAAGCCGGAGCAGGGCGCTCTTCTCCCCGGGATGCGCGTCCAGCAGGGTGCGCTCGAGATGATCCAGCCTTTTGGCGTGGTTGATGTCGAGGCGTTAATCGCCAAGAGCGAGCGGCTCAAGCTGGTCCGCGACATCGCCGCGCAGCATCGTTTCTTTCATTGGGAGCTCTCGTTTGCCGATATCTTTGCCGATCGTGGCGGCTTCGACCTGATTGTCGGAAATCCGCCCTGGATTCGAGTTGAGTGGGACGAGACCGGAGTAATGGGTGACGCTGATCCGATCTGTGTGCTGCGCGATTACTCTGCGCCGCAGATGAATGTACTGCGTGCCGAATTGTTGGGACAGCATGCCAATTTACGTGATGTCTACTTGCGTGAATATGTTGAGTTCGCAGGCTTGCAAGACTTTTTGGGAGCTGTACAGAACTACCCTTTACTTCAGGGCAGCCCATCGAACCTGTACAAGTGCTTCATCGAGCGTTCCTGGAGCATTGGAAACGGCGTGCAGAGCTTCCTACACCCGGAGGGTGTTTACGATGATCCGAAAGGTGGCAGGTTCCGCGCTACTTTATTCCGTAAAGCTCGCGCCCACTTTCATTTCCTGAATGAATTGCAGCTGTTTGCGGAAGTCGATCACCATGCCGCATTCAGCGTCAATACTTGCGGGCCGTCCAGCGATGTCAAGTTTTCGCATGTTGCTAACCTTTTCGCCCCCGCAACCGTAGATATCTGTTTCCAACACGACGGTCGCGGCACAGTCGGAGGCATCAAAGATGAAGCGAACAGTTGGAACAAGGCAGGCCACGCGCACCGCGTTATCCAGATAGACGAACCGGCGCTGGAGTTGTTCGCCAATCTCTACGACGCTCCCGGAACACCGGCCCTCGAAGCGCGACTGCCCGCACTGCACGCGCGCGAGCTGGTCGAAGTTCTGCGCAAGTTTGCGGCCTACCCTCGACGTTTGGGCGACTTGGAAGGCCAGTACCACATGACGCAGATGTGGAATGAAACAAACTCGGTAATGGATGGCACCATCAAACGCCAAACCGGCTACCCCGCCGACCCGCGCGGTTGGGTGCTATCCGGTCCGCATTTCTCTTTGGCGAACCCATATAACAAAACTCCCCGCGCGGTTTGCTCGGCGAACGGCCATTACGACGCGCTGGACCTAACCGAACTCCCGCCCGATTACCTGCCTCGCACCAACTACCAACCCACCTGCGACCCCGAAACCTACCGCGCCCGCACCCCCGTCGTGCCCTGGGACGAAAACAAGCCAGTCACCGATTTCTATCGCTTAGCCTCACGCGCGATGCTGTCCCAAAGTGGCGAGCGCACGATGATCGCAGCTATCCTGCCCAAGGCGTCCGGGCACATAAACGGAGTGCAGACAACTGCCTTCGCAACAACGGATCAACTAATTCAGGCAGCGTTCACAACCTCCGCTCTCGTCACGGACTTTTTCGTCAAGACAACGGGGCGCGCTAACCTGCACTTTATGTGGACCGCGTTCCCGGCACTTGACCCAATTCCGCCAGCAACGCTTCGCACATTGCTCCTGAACTGCCTCACCACGTTGTACGCCGACCTCTGGCGCGAATGCTTTCAACCCGCCTTCGCTCATGACACCTGGACCAAACCCGACCCGCGCCTCCCCAACTCCCGCTTCTCCGCGCTCACTCAAACATGGCAATGGTCCACGCCACTCCGCACCGACTACGAACGCCGACAGGCCCTCATCGAAATCGACGTCCTCGCCGCCCGCGCGCTCGGCCTCACCCTCGCCGAACTCTGCACCATCTACCGCATCCAGTTCCCCGTCCTCCAGCAATACGAACGCAACACCTACTTTGACCGCAACGGCCGCACCGTCTACCTCGATGGCGATTCCGCCTACGGCTTCCGCACCCCGGAATGGAAAAACATTGCGGGCATGACCTCCGGCACCGTCCAACGCGTTATCCAGGACGACACTCTCCCCGGCGGCCCACGCGAGCGCACCATCGCCTACACCGCGCCCTTCGACCGTTGCGATCGCGAAACCGACTATGCCACCGCCTGGGCCGAGTTCGACCGCCGCGAAAGTATGGGGACCGCCGCTTGATTCCGTCCGTCCTCGCCGCCCAGGTCCGCCGCGGTCTCGAAGACTTCCTTCTCACCACCTTCCCGGTCACCAACCCCTTTTTCGACGGTGCCCTCGAACGCCTGCTGGCAAAGCCCGGCGAGGTCTTTCGCGGCCCCTACGTCTCCGTCAAACTCCCGTTCACCCCCGCGATCGCATCCGGCGAAACACCACGCTTTTCCGGCACGCTGCCGCCCGGCTTCGCGCCATACCGCCACCAGGAACAGGCATGGGACCGCCTCGATAGCCGCGCCGGGCTTTCCACCATCGTCGCCACCGGCACGGGCTCCGGTAAGACCGAGTGTTTCCTGTATCCGCTGCTCGATCACTGCCTGCGCCATCGCGGACAGCCC
>JBBRCA010000289.1:0-3139 GCA_038205325.1 Terriglobales bacterium
GCCGCCAAGAAATTTGCTCGAGAGGAGTTTGCCCATCAGCACCGCTACGCGATGGCCCTGCACGTCGAGCACAAGGACAATCGGCCGGTTCACCCGCATGTGCACCTGGTCGTGAAGGCCGAGCATGAGTATGGGGGTCCACGGCTCAATCCGCGCAAGGCTGATTTGCAGCGGTGGCGGGAGCAGTTCGCCGAGTACATGACGGAACTCGGTGTCCTCTCCACCGCGACGCGCCGACGGGATCGAGGACTCGCGAAGACGGGAAAGAAGACGCCGATTTACCGCGCGGCGCAACGCATACAGAAGACGCAGCCGGTCACCGGCGAGGACCCAATTCTCTACACACAAGCGGGCGACTCGGTGTTTATGCGCAAGAAGCTCGAGGCGGTGAAGCGGGAACTGCGAGCCGGCAACGGCGTCGATGCCGAGCAGTACCGCTCACTGCTCAACGTGCGGGCCCAGGTGAATGAGCGATACGCCCAAGCGATCGAGTGGTTGCGCCGCAGCGGGCGAGAGGACGAGGCCCGACGATTCGAGCTCATGCAAAGAAACCTGGCGCCCGTGAAAACAGAAAACCAACTCATTGCCGATGCGCTGGCGGGACGCGATGCGGTACGCGCGGCGAACGCTCAAGAGCAGGGCAGGGGACGGTGACAGCGCTCCGTCGGCTTGAATATCGGCGAGCTCGTGCGCAGCCACTGGCATTTCATCCGTAGGAGCGGCTCGACTCATGGCATCTAAGAAACCGCAGATTCGGCGCCAGGTGCAAGAACTCAGCGAGCGCCAACGGTTGGAACTGGAGAGAATCAAAGACGATTTTGCTGTCATCGTGCGCCGGGCGCATGCGAAAGGTATAGCAGCCGCCTGGGTTCAGGTTGCGCTTTGGCAGGCAAACGATCGAGTCGAGTCCGAGCCAAGAACGGGCTGAGCATAAGCGCCACTGAGCGTAGAGACGGCGTCGCATTCGGGCAGGTCGCGCGAAACGGCAGTCGAGTTAGCCTCTGTGTATGATACCGCCTTTTCAAACGGGATCCTCAAGCATGGCGGCAAAGAAGCGGCGGGTTTTGGCCTGGTCGAAGGATGATATCAAGAACCTACGTGGGTTCGCGAAGATGCGGCTGTCGGGAATCGAAACCGCGAAAAAACTTCGTCGAACACCCGGAGCAGTCGCGCAGAAGGCAATGAAGTTGGGAATTAGCTTCCGCTCTATTGGGCGAACGATGAGTAAGCGCGGATAATGCGGAGCTGTCTTTTTTCTCAACGAAGATATCAACCGCGATGAGGAGCGAGTCCTGCCGGTGGTTGAGCAACTGCGATCCTTGAGGAATGAGCCGCAGCGGCGTTGGTGTACGATGCGACCCATGCGCGAGCCGGTGATGCTTAAGGAGGATGCGGGTAGCGGCGGTGGTCGCCCGGCCGGGCGCAATGTGCTTGGCGAGCGGCTTGAGGTCTGTTCGCTGAAGCCCATGACCGGCTTCTCGCGTGACGGGTGCTGCGACACCAGCCGCGAGGATGTCGGCAGTCACACGGTCTGCGCGGTCATGACCACAGAGTTTCTCGCGTTTTCGAAATCCAGCGGCAACGATCTCTCGACTCCGATTCGTGAGTTCGGCTTTCCGGGACTGCAGCCGGGCGATCGTTGGTGCCTGTGCGCGCCACGCTGGCACGAGGCATTCAAGGCCGGCCAAGCGCCGCGGGTTGTGTTGCGGGCGACCCACGAGGGTGCCCTTGCCCATTGCCCGCTCGCCGACCTCAAACGTTTCGCTGTGGATATCGACTGAATACGATTGCGCTGACGACCTTCAAGTCGATTGTCCGGCGTGCATTGGCGGATTAAACAAACGAAGACCATTCTCGATCGATGAGCGCCACGGAGCTTATCGGGTGAGCGCGAGGCGAACTTGGGTTATGGACGACGACGGGATTCGGCGTCCGCCATCAATTCCAGAATACCGTCTCGCGGATCACGAATACTGAAGATGTCGCCGTCCGTGATGGATCTGACCAACGCGAAGCCGCGGATCTCCACGTCAGGCAGGACGGTGTGGATCCGCGCGGCGGCACCCAGCAACGTGGCGCCTCGCGTCACAAAGTCATCGATCAAGAGGACTTTCCGAGGTCGCAGCAAGGAGGGCGAGATCGCCAGGCTCTCGTAATGATCGCGGGCGCGAGGACGTTCATGGGGCGCTGCAAAGGCGGATTTTTGGACCCGCTGACGGCGCTCGAGCAACGGCACCACTTCCGCGCCCAATCCATTCTCGTGGAGCGCCATTGCAATGCGCTGCGGTGTGCTGATGGCGCCAGGTGCCAAGGGGGCGTGTCCCGGGACTGGCACCAAGGTTATGTCGGAACCAAAGAAATTGGGAAACTTGCCCTCGACGACCAGTTGTGCGACGTGGGCTCCAATTTGCCGGAGCAGTTTTCGATCGCCGCGTTTGATCCGATCGCGAAGTTCGCGCGAGTGGATCGACTCGGCGGACTGCCCCTGGGTTGAATAAACGAGGGGTGTGGCGAAGGGCAGCCGGTCAATCACAGGAACTGGGCGAAATCCCCATCCGAGCGCTGAGTCACCGCGGGAATGTCCGACAAGGCGGCATCGAGATTGCTCCTCGAGAGAACTTGCGCGCCGTAGTGAATCATCTTCTCAGGCCACGACAGCTGCGAATCATTCGCGACGCTCTCGAGCAAAAAAAGTAGTCGACCGAGGCGCAGCGCTTCCCAGCCCTGATGCACCGTGCCGCTGGTTTCTCCGGCCTCAATAATGACGGTAGCATCCGACAATAGCGCCATGGTGCGATTCCGAATCGGAAAATTCTTAGGCTTTACCGGGTAACCCGACGGAAACTGACTGACCACCAACTGCTCGCGCATGAGTTGCTCTTGGAGCGCGCGATTCTCATTCGGATAAAACTGATCGAGCGGCGTGCCGATGACTGCCATGGTGCGACCGCCGGCGGCGATCGCGGCGCTATGGGCTGCCGTATCGATGCCCGCGGCAAGGCCGCTCACGACCAGAATGCCGTGGTCAACCAGCGCCTTCGACAACGCGGTCGCTCGACGAAGCCCCTCCGGTGTCGCCTTGCGCGATCCCACCACCGCCACTCGCGGGCTGCGCTCAAGAATCCTCAAGTCTCCGGAG
>JBBRCA010000290.1:0-3088 GCA_038205325.1 Terriglobales bacterium
TTGCCTGTCACGAATCCGAATTGCCCTCCGCCTACGATTACCGGACATTCCACCATCCGTCTGGGGTCCCCCTCATCGTCGTCCGCGGCGAAGACATGCAGGTTCGCACTTTCTACAACATCTGCCCGCACCGGGGCAACACGCTTCTCTACGACCCGGTCGGCAATGCAAAGCGCATCACATGCATCTTCCACGCTTGGTCATTCGACACCAAGGGCGACTGCGTCGACATCTCGCGCAGCAAACAAGGCTACCAGGAGCGATTCAAGTGCGAGGACGCCGGTTTGCGGGAAGTGAAGACAACGATCGGCTACGGCGGATTCGTGTGGGTCAATACCGATGACGAATCCGGCTCGCTGCAGGAGTACATCGGCGATGCGATGGGTATGATGGACGAGCAGCTCAGCATGCCGCTCGAGGTTTTCCACTATCACAAAGCAATCGTAGACACGAACTATAAGCTGTGGCACGACACGAACAGCGAGTTCTATCACGACTACATGCATTACTTCAACCGGATAACCGGCATGTTGCAGCCCGGTTATTACGATCGCAAGTACACCGGCTATCCGAACGGACACGCGTCGGTGGGCTCTATGACAATCAAATACGACGCGTATGAGGGCAGCAAGCAGCGTGGAGTGGGCTGGCCGGGCCTTGCGCCCGGCGGCTGGGTCCTGATAGACGTCTTCCCAGGCATGACCTACAACCTGCGCACGTCGGTGCTGCGCATGGATACGGCGATTCCGCTTGGAGCGAACAAGCTCGTGATCGAGTTCCGTGGCCTCGGATTGAAGAGCGATACTGAGGCCGAACGCGCCGAGCGCGTCCGCGACCACAATACGATTTGGGGACCGTTTGGCCGCAATCTCCATGAGGACCTGCTGGGCGTGCACGGCCAGGGCCGCGCGATGCGTGAAGGCACCGACAGCCGCTGGGTGCTCCATGGACGCGAGGAGAACATGACGATCCACGACGAAGGCGGAATGCGCCATTTCTACGCCGAGTGGAGCCGGCGGATGGAACGCAAGTCATACGACCCCCTCGGCGAAGGCGTGGCGGACGGGGCACAGGTTGAACAGAAGCTGCACCCTGCGTAATACGGGAAGCTACGATCAAGAGGCGTCAAGTGAGTCAAACACAAGCCATCTCCGAGTTGATCTACCGCTCGTGCATGCTGCTCGATGAAAAGGATTTCAACGGATTTCTGGCTGTCTGCGACCCGCAGTTCCACTATGCGATCACCACATACAGCCCGGAGATTCGCAAGGACATGATTTGGCTCGAGCACGACAAAGCGGGGCTCAAGCTCCTGTTCGACAATCTGCCGAAACACAATAGCGACCACTCGCCGCTGACGCGTCATGGGACGGTGTACACCATCAAGGAGGAGCCGACTCAGGGTAGTGCGAAAGTCGTTTCCGCTCTGCAAGTCTTCAAGACGAGCCTCGATGGCGGCGCGACCGAGCTGTTCGCGGTTGGCAAGCTCTATGACACGGTCAAGCTAGACGGCGATAAGCCGCTGCTGGTCGACCGCAATGTCAAACTGGAAACACGAATGTTCGGTTTCGGGTACCACATCCCCTTCTGATTTTGCAGGGTCGCCAACGCACCGATGAAGATTCACCTGAATGCCCGCAACCGCGCGCATCACTTCGACGCGCGAGCCGACGACGAGTTGCTGTTCGCGGGACTCTCCCGCGCGATCGATTTGCCCTATGAATGCGGAAGCGGAACTTGCGGCACCTGCAAGGCGAGGCTTATCTCGGGGGAGATACACGATGGATGGCCCGAGGCGCCGGGCCGAAAATTCCTCAAGAACCGCGACGAGATCCTGCTCTGCCAGTGCTCGGCGAAGACTGACTTGATGGTCGAGGTCGCGAACTTCGTGCACACGATGGACGCGGGTGCCTGCGTCCCCCGCAGCGTGAGAGGCCGCGTGAATCGTGTGCAACGGCTTACGCACGACGTTATCTTTCTCACGGTACAGCTCGAGCAGCCGCTGGATTTCGACGCCGGCCAGTTCGTGATGGTCAGGGCTTCAGGGGTACCGGGTTATCGCGGCTGGTCGATGGTCAACTACGAGCGGCGCGCGCATACCCTCGAGTTCGTGATCAAGAAGAAGCCCGGCGGCGGGATTTCGTCGTGGCTGTTCGACCGCGACGTCGAGGGAGAGGGTCTCGACATCTTTGGGCCATTGGGGCACGCCACCTTCTATCCCAGCCTTGGCAAGAACGTGCTTTGCATCGCGGGCGGAAGCGGCATCGCGGGCATGATGTCCATCCTCGCGCGTGCCGCCCACGACGCGTACTTCAAGCAATTTCGGGGCGATGTGTTTTTCGGGGTGCGCACCATGAAGGACACCTTCTTTCTCGATGAGTTCACGAAATTCGCGCAGGGTTGCGGTGAAAAGCTCAACGTCGTCGTCGCGCTGTCGGACGAGGATATTCCGAGCCAGGCCGCAAGCGAACGCCCGCTGTTGAAGTTCGAGCGCGGCTTCGTTCACGAGGTTGCTGGACGTCACATGGCGGGACGCTACCAGAACGTGCGCGCATACTTGGCCGGACCGCCCGCCGCCGTGGAGGCGTCGACGCGTATGCTGTTGCAGGCCAAAGTTTCTACCGACAATATCCGCTACGACAAGTTCAGCTAGCCCATGAGCAAGCTCCTCGTGTGCAAGACCGCCGACATTCCCGACAACGGGATGAAGGGGTTTGAGCTCGGTTCCGGCCAGCGCGTGGTGGTCGCACAATCCGGAAACTGCTATTACGCGTACCAGGGCATCTGTCCCCATCAGGAAGTATGCCTCGACGAGGGTTTCTACGATGGCTCCGTGCTCACTTGCCACCAGCATCTGTGGCAGTGGGACATCACGACCGGCGAGGCCGTGGGCCTCGCCGAGGCGCCGCTCGAGCGCTTCGAAGTCGAAGTCTTGGAAGGCGCGCTATATGTGATCCAGACAAGCGCGATCAATGCGTCCGAGATATTCGTCGGCGTGAGCGAACCGACGCTGGCAAAGCTAAACGACCTGTCGCGGCGGCAGGAGTTCGACAGCGGGACCTCGCTCTACGACATCGGCGATCCGGCC
>JBBRCA010000291.1:0-3081 GCA_038205325.1 Terriglobales bacterium
ATCTACGGTGGAGCGAAGGTGGGGCTGATGGGCGCTGTGGCCGACGCTACACTGGCCGCAGGGGGCCATGTCGTCGGCGTGATCCCGCACGTGCTGGTCGATCTCGAAGTCGCACACCAGGGCATCACGGAGTTGCACGTCACCAGCACCATGCACACCCGCAAGGCGCTGATGGCGGAGTGCGCCGATGCATTCCTCATTCTGCCCGGAGGCTTCGGCACGTTTGAGGAAATGTTTGAAGTGCTGGCTTGGCAGACGTTGAAAATCCATTCCAAGCCAGTCGTGCTGTTGAACGTCGAGGGCTTCTACGACACGATGCTGCGCTTCCTCGACGAGTGCGACCGCGAAGGGATGATGCGCGGCAATCGCAAGGCCTTGCTGGTGGCAACGAGCGTGTCTGAGGCACTCGAATTGGCAGGCTGCTAACGCTCGATGGCGTGCTATTCTTGCCGCATGAAAATCTTTCTGCGCGCTGCCTCTATCCTGCTGCTTTTTCCGGTGGTTGCCCGCGCGGCGACGCCCGTTTTCGATCCCACGCGCGACGCTGGCAAGGACCTCGCGGCTGCCGAGCAACAGGCAACGGCAGAGCACAAACTGATTTTGCTGGATGTTGGGGGAAACTGGTGCGGCTGGTGCCTGCTGTTCGACAGGGCGTCGCATTCGGACGCTGGATTGCGGAATGTGCTTGAGTCCAAGTATGTCGTCCTGCATGTAAATATGAGCAAGGAGAACGACAACCAAGCTTTTCTGTCGCACTACCCGAAGATATCGGGCTACCCTCATTTCGTTGTCCTGTCCGCCGATGGGAAACTACTCGTAAGTCAAGCGACGGACATCTTCGAGCGCACCCACAACGAGGCGGAAGGCTATGACGCGAACATGCTGACCGAGTTCTTCAAACGCACTGCGAAGTAGTCGTTGTAGGCGGAGTCTGCGCGACACGACCGCTACAATGAGAGAGCAATGCTCTCCAGCCACATCCCTCACCTCCGCTATCTCTGGCTGGTCTGCGCGTCGCTGATTGCCGGTGTGATGAACGCGATGGCGGGCGGCGGCTCGTTTGTTTCCTTTCCCGCGATGTTGGGCATGGGCGTTCCACCGGTGCAGGCCAACGCGACCAACACCGTCGCGCTGTGGCCGGGACAATTGACGTCGCTGGCCACGCTGCGCGGAGACGTGCGCCGCGACCTGCTGCCCCCTGTGGTTATGACAAGTATTGTGGGTGGTGTGACGGGCGCGGAAGTTCTGCTGCACACCACGCAGCACACGTTCTTTCGCTTGATCCCGTGGCTCATTCTGGTCGGGACGCTGATCTTCGCGGCCAGCGAGCCCGTGTCGAAGTGGCTGCGCGAGCGGGCTACGCACCCGCAGACCGAGCGGCAAATTTCGTCAGTGCTGTTGAGTGCAGCATTATTTCCAGTAAGCGTTTACATCGGCTACTTCGGCGCGGGCGGAGGCATTGTGGCGATGACTGTGCTCGCGTTATTCGGCGTTGAAGAGATGCACAAGCTGAATGCGATGAAGCTGGTGACGGCGAGCTTGTCGAACTTCGTTGCAGTGGTCACGTTCATCGCCGCCGGCTTTGTGTTGTGGCGTTACTGTCTGGTCTCGATGGTGTTCGCCGGGCTGGGCGGATACATCGGCGCGAAGTGGACAAAGCGCACCAACCCTGCCGCTTTGCGCGCGATCGTGGTCGCCACCGGCTGCGCCATCTCCGCATATTTTTTCTGGAAGCAGGCCCACGTATGAGTCACGAAGGCATCACGTTCGTCAGTCCGGAACAAGCGCAACGCGCAGAGAGCGCGCCGCCGAAACTCACCGGTGATGCGATCTCGCCGCTGAAAGTGCGTGTGGACAAGACCGGCGGCACGGGTATGGAAATCGACTGGCGCGACGGGCATTCGAGCGCATGGAACTTTGCATGGCTGCGCGCGGCCTGCCCTTGCGCGACGTGTCACGAAGAGCGCGACGCCGAAGCCCGCGCTCCGGGCATCGCGAAGCCGAAGCCCCCTAGCCTGCTGCCAATGTATGAAGCCCCAGCGCGGCCCGTCGAGGTCACGCCGGTCGGAAAGTATGCGATTCGCTTCAAGTGGAGCGACGGACACCAAGCCGGACTTTATTCGTGGGACTACCTGCGCAACGTGTGCGACCCCGCAGTGCGAGAGCAGGCCAGTGCAAAATAGAAACATGCGCAGACTGATTTTCGCGGTGGTGTCGATCTCAACAGGAGTGATGGTGGGTTGCGATCGCACGCCGCCGCCCAAGCCGCTCGACCAACTGACGTCGCAGGAGGCGCGCGGGCATTCTGTGTACGAGGCGCACTGCGCGTCCTGCCATTACGACCGCAAGTCGGCGCCGCTGCATGGCCCGTCGATACTCGGCATCTTCAAGAAGCCGTACTTGCCCAGCGGCGCCCCCGCGAACGACGACCGCGTTTCGGCGACCGTCCTGCATGGGCGTAGTCTGATGCCTGCGCAGCCGCAGACGGACCCGCAGGAACTCACCGACCTGCTGGCCTACCTGCACACGCTTTAGGACGACGATGCCCGACGAGAATCACATCCACCACGCCGACGTCACCGTCGATCCCAATGCGGAGGCCAGGCTCGAGCGCAGCCGTCTGCCCATCGTGACGCCCGCCGGGGAACGCGCGGGAATGCTGCCCGGCATCGCGGGCATCTGCATGTTTCTGCTCCTGGTGACGATGCTGAATGCATTCGCCGCAGTCCACGGAGCGTTCGGCGCGGCCGCAGCAAGGTACAGCGTTCTCGCAATATGCACACTGCTGCTGGCTGGAATTTTCGGCCTACTGCGGCTGCGGCGCTGGGGCTGGGCGCTGGTCATCGGGGGTTGCCTGGTCATGAGCCTCGGCGACATCGCATTCTTCGTGCACACCCACCTCGGATTCTTCATCGTGCGCGGTCTGCTGGAGATGGTCTTCTTCCTCTACCTGAGCCGCACCGAAGTGCGCGAGCGTCTTCGCTAGACGCAGGTACACTCGTCGCATTTACAATGGAAGATGCCGATGGCCCCGCTCGTTCAATCCGAATCACTGATCCAGATCGATCTTTCACCGCGCAA
>JBBRCA010000292.1:0-3077 GCA_038205325.1 Terriglobales bacterium
CTATCGCCGCGCTTATGAACTCATGCCGGCGAGCTTTGGACGCATGGAAAGCCATTGTTTCGGCTGCGAAGGGGTATTTCGAGGGGATTCCGCGCAGAGCATCGCCGAGACGGTATTCAAGAAACTTGCCGCCGAGGAGCCGAAGAAACCGCAGGTACACTATCTGCTGGGGTACTTGCGTGAGGAGCAAAATCGCTATGAGGAAGCTGCCGTCCATTTTAGAGAGGCCGTGGAACTCGACCCCGATTACATAAACGCGTGGACGCATCTTGGAATGATGAGCGCACAGGCGCACCTGCCCGCCGCGGACCGAAATGCTATTGCGCTGAATCTGCTTCGGCTCGACCCGTCGGGCGCAAAGGCTTCGAACTACATCCCATCCGCGACAGATCTCAAGGCGCTTTGGAACGAGTACGACGCGATATCACAACGGCAACCACCGGACATGCCGAAATCGCTGCTCCCAATGCCGGCCAGTAAGGCCCAGGTAGACCTCATTGACAAGCAGGCCCCGGCCAACACCATGGATGTGTATGCGAACTATATTGACCAGCCGGACCCGATGGCGTCCGCCGGAAGTCTTGTTTCTCTCAATGCCATCATCGCGCCGATGGCCGCATTCATGGATAGCAACTCTCGGGGAATCTATTCGGACATGTAACGAGCGTGGGGTTGGGCAGCTTCCGCCAAATTTCCGTGCAGCCTTCGTTTTACCGGAAGGCTGCATGGAAATGTGGTGCTCATCAATATTCGACGGTCGTACCTTTGTCGGACGAAATCCACTGTGCGTGATCTTCTAGATGCGTTTCGGCGATTGCCTTGCTGAACGGCCCGTTTGGGTCGCCTACAATCGAGTTGTAGGTGGCCTCATCTTTGTAGCCGTGAACGGCTACGCGCTTGCCGTTGCTTTCGAACACCTCAATGAGCTGCACGCCCGGCAGCGACCGCAAAACCTCGCGAACAGCGCGTCCCGACTCTTCAAACTGCGCTTCATGCCCTGGAACGGGTTCCCAATACGAAACGACTAGGTACATTCTGACATCCTCCTACGAAATGTGAACGTGAGTTCTCGCCGACAATATCGGTGCCGAATGGTCCAGCGGCGCCCCCCGTGCGCGACGAGCCAGAGCCTTACGATGGAACGACAGATCGTACCAGAGTCCGTCGGTTTTGTCAATTAACGATCGGCTCGCTGTGGATCATTGAATTTGCAAATCTAACAGTGTCTAGTGGAGCTTCCATCCCGGTATACTTACCAGTACATTGCAAGGGAAATCGTCCAAACTTGCACCAAGATACGGTACCATCCCTTATGTGTCGAGATTATCGCAGCCTGACGACCCGTAGACGTCGGCGCTAGAGAAGGAATCCCAAATGTTGTCCCTAATTCGCAGGATTAGCAGCACCACGCCACAGGCAGCGCACAAGAACAGCCGACGACACGCCGCTGTCACGGCCTGTCTCACGATGGTATTGCTAGCTGGATTGTCCGCCGTGGCGTTCGCGCAATCGACCGCGCCACCGCTTCAGGCTCTTGTCCCGAAAAATGCCACACTGTTCGGCAGCGTCCGGGCGGACTGGGTGTGGGACGCCGCCGCCAGCATTCGCAAGACGCCGTCCGTAAGCAAAGCCATCGCCAACGCCGAGGAGCAGTCCGGCTTCTCCATCGAAAACGATATCCTGCCCTGGGCCGGCCAAGTCGGATTTGTTGGAATGCATTTCGATGCGCCCGACCCGATCATTATCATGTACGCCGAGGTGAAGGATAGCGGGAAGTTCCTCGGCACGATGAACGCGTTGCGAACAAAAGCGACCGACCTGAAGGTTACGATTAAGCCGCGCATCTACAATGGCGACACCATCTACGACCTCTCGAGGAAGATCGGTGACAAGGAACCGGAAGCCCCGTTCAGCATTGCCATCATTGACGGTTGGGCCATCGTAGGACTGGGCGCGACGTCTACGCAGCTTGCCCTCGACGTCTACCATAACCGAAAGCCGTCCCTCGCATCGAGCCATGCATGGGCGCGCTCGTTCGACCGTTTACCGAAGGCTCCCGCGTTCTTAATGGGCATAAACCTGCAGGACTTCATCAAGCTTGGCGCCGCGGCAGCCGGAAACTTTGGTTCGCTGAACACTGTTCTGCCCGCGTCGGGCCAGTGTACGCTGGCGTTCGCCGTGTCCGACGAAGGCAACGGTTTCCGATTGGACTCGATTGCGGCGCCGCTGACCCCCGAAGCCCAGGCCGCTTATGCGAAGCTGTCTAAGGCAATGCCTCCGGTATCGGGCAAGACTCTCACCAAGGCTCCCGATTCGATCCTGCTGGCCACACTTACGAATCCCGCCTATCTGTGGACGATGTTCAAAAACATGGTCACCCAGGTAGCGTCGACTCCCAAAGACCGCAAAGAGTACGCCAAGAATCTCAAGGAGCTTAAGCCGATCGACGATATGCTTCAGCCATTCCGAAGAGATTTGGGCTTATCGATCACCTGGCGGGCCGACCGGGGATACGGCCTCGTCCTGATGGCACAAGCCGACAGCCACATCGCCGCCCTCAAGGCCGCCAGCGGCATCGCGACACTGCTGAAAAAGACCGGCGCGCCGCTCGTCCGTGGAGGATCCTCGTGGACCCTTGCAATGCCCGGACTGAGTATGATGATTCCCGCCAGCGTGCCGCTAAAGATTGCCCCATATATCTCCGCGAAAGACAACTGGCTGATGATCGGCTCACATCCTATGTGGACCCAGTCTCCTGGCCCGGGGGTCAACTTCACCATTCCCGCCGACGCGGCAGGCTCACCCGAAATCGTCATGCTATCGATGAAATGGCTGCCGTCGCTTCTAACCTTGATCGAACAGCAATCGGCCGGTGCCGGCGGCAACCAGATGACTCAATCGCTCGACGTAGTCCGCGGCTTGCATTTGGAATCGAGCAACTGGACTGCGAGCTTCGCGATCGATCCAGCCGGTCTCTGGACCCAAGGCACAGGTCGTGTGTCAAACTGGGACTGGCGCGCGGCCATCGAGAACTCCGTCCATGCCTTCGAAAATTGGAAGCCGGAGCCCAAGCCGGT
>JBBRCA010000293.1:0-3052 GCA_038205325.1 Terriglobales bacterium
CAATGTTTCCCATCGGCGACTCGTCGACGAATCCTCGTTTGAAGTCGGGGCCGAGCGCGGCCATGTTGTTCAGGGTCTGGTCGCGGCCAAAGCCGCCATGCATGCCCTGGCCTTCCTGCAGCCTGGTGTCGGAAATCTGCACTGCACTTTGGAGGTCGCCAGGCTTCGAGTAGAAAACCTTGTAGGTCACCACGATCGCCGGCCGGGGTAGACGGCTGGCCCCCGCCAGTCCAATCGCGCTCAGCGGCAACGCGCCCGGGCAGTCGGTCATCGTGGGGCAATAGGCGTCGTCGACGAATATGCCGCCCACATAATCGAGTTGGGTCAGCGCTTTAAGAGTCTGCCGAACGATTTCCGCGCGCTTGCTTGGTACATACACCAGGTCGGAACCACCATTGGCGGCGACGATCAGCCGAGCGTCCGAACCGTCCACACGCTTCACTTTTTCACCCAGCAGGGCACTGCCGTTCGATGGATACTCGGATAGTTTGGCGTCGAGCTTCAACTCTTTGTAAACGGAAGTTCCACTGCTGGTCCGGACTCCCGAATCGAACATGTGCAGGCGCTCTCGCAGAGCAAGGTCCACGGCCAGAAAGCCAGTGGGGAGCGTGCCTGTGGGTTGCGCTTGCTCCGCGCCGCTGAGCGCGTATGTGCGTGTCGCGGAACCCTCTACCGTGCTCGCGCCGTCGCGGGTAATTTCGCGCCGGCTGATGGTCGCGAATCCGTGGTCGGCGGTGATGACGACATCGGTGTTTGCCTTGATGCCCGGATGCGTGTCGAGCCAATTCAGCAGTTGCTTTAGGCAATGGTCCGCGTTGCGAAGCCCGCGCTGCGCGGTCGGCCCGTTGATCCCCGGCGTAAGTTGCTGAAGACTGTCGCCCTCGTTGTGCTGCGTGCCGTCTGGGTCCCGCGACCAGAAGAGCAGAACGAAAGGCCTGCCTTCCGCGCTGAACTTCGGCAGCAATACTTTGGTGGCGACGTCGGCCATCCACTGCTCTTGTATACGGTTCGCGTCTTTGGTCCCGGGCGTCTTCGCGTCCCCCGAAAAGTTGTTGTTCCAAGCGGAGTTTTCCGCGAAACCGTTGGAACGCGTGGGGGCTTCGGTCGGCAGTTGCGCCTTCTCCAGCGCGGCAACAACGTCCTTCGGCAAGGGCAGCCCGCCGGCATGGCCGGTCGAGTCGTCAACGATGATCGCTTCGTCGGAATCGAGCACTCCGCCGCCGTTCCAGCGGACCGCTTCAATCTGCAGGATCGCCGCTGGCCCCAGTTTGCCCACCGAGGCCACGGCGAAACCCTTCTCGCGCGCCAGCGAAAGCAGGGTCCTCTCGCCCAGGTAGTTTCCGTTGAACGCTGCGTTCATGTCCCCGAGGACCTCATCGTTCTCGAGAAATGGCGTGATGTTTCCGGCGGTCGCAGCCGCCTTCGGGTTGGTCAGCCAGATTCCCGGATAGGTCGTGTTGCTGAAATCGCCCGTATCACCCAATCCGTGGCCGGTGGCAATGACGGACGCATTGGCTGTCGTGAAAGTAGGGAACACAGCGTGGCTATTTCGGAAATCGACACCGGTCTGCCGCACTTTGAGAAACGTGGGCATGTCCTGTGCGGTCACCGACCCGCGGCGCAGGCCGTCCGCGACAAAGATGATGATGTTGTGCCGCTTCGGGTGCGTCTGCGCGTGTTGCGGAAGCGTCGTAGCGCATAGTGCGAGAGCCACAAGGCTCAACGTCGAGGTACTGAGGAAAGACAAGTTCATAGCGCGAAAATCTCCGGCAGATAGGGCATTGAGATTGAACGGAAGTACAAATCGCTGCTTCTCTAACGCTATCACCGCTTTGAAAGGGACACAGCGCGGATGTAGAGATCCGCGAAGCGGGCCGGAATCCATGTCTGAAAATCAGAACCCTCGGCATGCTTAGGGCTGGCTACGGGCACCTCGCATCTTGCTACCCCGCACCATTGTTCGACCTCTGGGACACCCCGCATCTTAGCTCGACCAGTAGTTTCTAATCTGTCCCCGTCCCGCGCCGATAGTGCCATTGCACAAATACGAACGACCGGCGCGACGGTTACATGCCCGAGAAGCCGGAGATGAAGGGTCTTTTGACAAAGATAACGAACCCGTTGCAAAGCAATTTCGTGACAACGGGTCGCACCCGTCGCACGGTGAAGATTTTCGCCCTGATCAATTTTCTGGGCCTATTGGCGCAAGGCGGAATCGCTCAGATGCCAACGCCGTTTCCCGGAACCACTGCGGTCGGTCAGTCGTCTCAACAACTCAACGTCGCAATCGTCATCAACGGAAGCGGCGTTGCGCAGGCTCCGCAAGCGGTGACGCAGGGAATCGCGGGCCTCGACTTCAGCCTCGCTCCCGGTGGAAGCTGCACCGCCGGCGTGGCCTACTCCGCGGGCCAGTCCTGTACGGTCGCCGTTATCTTTCAGCCGAAGTCTCCCGGGCTGCGTACAGGAGCGGTCGTTCTGCAAGCCGCCGACGGCAGCCTTCTCGGCAGCACGCTGCTGGCGGGAACGGCCCTGGGGTCGCTGGCGGTGCTGCAACCCGGCGAGATCGACACGGTCGTCGGCAACGGTGCGTGGACCTATCGAGGCGACGGCGGCCTGGCCACGCAGTCCCCGATTTTCCTCCCCACGGCGGTTGCGGTGGACGCTGGCGGCAACATTTATCTTTCCGACTCCAGCAATAATCGCGTCCGTCGTGTCGATGCCGCGACGGGAGTCATTTCCACTGTCGCGGGTAATGGCATTCCCGGTTTTTCCGGCGACGGAGGCCCCGCAACTCAGGCCTCCATCAGCACGCCTGCCGGGCTTGCGATCGACGGCGCGGGCAACATCTATTTCGCCGACAACGGCAACATGGTCGTCCGCCGCGTGGACGCGGTTAGCGGCATCATCAGCACGGTCGCCGGCACAGGTGGAGTTTCGGGCTACACGGGCGACGGTGGCCCGGCCGCCGCCGCGACGCTCAACTTTCCGGAAGGCATTGCGTTTGATGCCGGGCACAATCTCTACATCGCCGACACCAGCAACAACGTCGTCC
>JBBRCA010000294.1:0-3042 GCA_038205325.1 Terriglobales bacterium
GCAGCAGGCTCGACGGAAAAACCCGGCAAGTAACCGCGATTCTTACGCATGCTTCCTGCGCTCAGCCGGGCTTACTTCTTCTTGGCTGCCCGTTGAGCGCGGGCTGCGGAGTTGGCCGCCACCTCCGCGCGGATGAGTTGCTTGAAGGCAGCTTGGTTGATCTTCTCCCCTTCGCGGAGGTCGATCGCACGCCGCGTGTTCCCTTCCAGGCTGGAATTGAAAAGCTTCTTCGGGTCTTTAATGGAGGCTCCGCGAAAGAATGTGAGCTTCACGACCTGCTTGTACGATTCCCTGTGCAGACGCCGTCGTCATGGGACCAGATGGAGGTTCCCATCCATTTCCACTCCTCCTGGATGTCGGGGTCGGCATCGTGGATGGGCTGACGGACATGAGCGAGGTCTCTCCTCTCCAATCCCCCAGCTCTTGAATCCGCTTGGTGATGTTCGCTGAAGCGGCCTCTCCATTCGGACGACTTGTCGGCTTCATGTTCTCTCCGATCCTTCGTTTCGCCAGCTGACGGTAGCTTAGTGCCGATAATACGCGCTTATCACCGCCAACCCCGAGTTCCGTCATCGTCGCATAGCATCCGCCCAAGTTTGCTCGCCTATCCGGAGCCTCGTACCCACAGCCACAAACAAACGTCTGGCTGGGTGCCATTCAAGAGCGAGACACCGGGGAACGGACCAAAGTTACCACGAGTAGGGTCGCCACGAGCGGTATCAGGCTCGCCACGATCAGAATGGGAGCGAAGGAATATCGGTCCGAAACGACACCGATCAGGTATGTCGAGACGATTGTCCCTAAACCCGCGCCAGTGCCGCTCAGCCCTGCAACCGTGGCCACCGAATGGTCCGGGTACAAGTCCGCCGGTAAGACGATGTCCATAGTTGACCAGGCTGCGTAAGAGAAGGTCGACAGGGCGAAGAGTGCCGTCAGTGCAAACAGGTTTGACGTGAACACCGTGGGTATCAGCAACATCATCCCAAACCCGCCAGCAATGATGACAGCTTTGCGCGCGCGCAGCACGGGCCAGCCTCGCGAGATCAGCCAACTCGACAGTCCGCCGCCTGCGAAGTTGCCGAGGTCGGCTGCCAGGAAGGGAATCCAGAAAGCGAGTAGTCCTTCTTCAGGCTTGATTCCTTTGCTGACCAGATAGATGGCGAACCAGTCCGCGACAAAGAACCAGACCGGATCGGTAAGCGCACGCCCGAGCACGATCCCCCACGTTTGTCGCAACCGCAGCAGCGCTCGCCAACTCATGCCTGCTGCTCGCTGGGTTTTTGCCTGAGCGGGGGAACGGTAAACGGCGCGCCACGCGATCACCCAAAATAGACCCAGAATGCCAGTCATCATAAAGGCCGGCCGCCAGCTCCCGAACGTGCGATAAAGCCACAGCACCAGGAATGGCGCGACGGCCGCGCCTACCGCCGAGCCGCTGTCGAAGAGTGCGACAGCCACGCCGCGCTCGCGAGCGGGAAACCATTCGCCGACGGCTTTAGTCGCTGCGGGCCAGTTCCCGGCCTCTCCGGCGCCAAGCAGAAACCGGAACGCGCAAAAGCTGCGAAGTCCCGTCGCGAATGCCGTGAGCGATGCCGCTGCCGAGTACCAGAGCACCGAGATAGTTAGGCCTCGGCGCGTGCCGACACGATCCAGGAACCGGCCCGCGATGCTTTGCCCTACTGTATATGCGATCCGGAACGCGATCACTACCTTCGCAAAATCCGAGTTGGTCCAGTGGTAATCAGTCTTCAGATACGGTGCCAGCACTGACAGCGTTTGGCGGTCAATGTAGTTGATCACGGTTGACGCAAACAGCAGGCCACCAATCCACCAGCGAAATGGGCTGAGATGCTGCGGGGGCATCGGTTCGGATGCGGCGTTCATACGCCCATGCCGATGACGGCGAGCGGGAGGCGGCTCGATTCGCCGCTGCGTTGATCGCGCTCGATTACGCATTGCCGCGCTTCCTGCAGCTCCCGGTCCGTGAAATCCACGATAGTGCGGACGTGCCTACGGTCCATCACCGCTTGCAACGTTTCCGGAACGAAATGGATTCCGCGCGCAAGATCAGAGCACTCCCCGAGAGGCGGCAAGGGGAGTCGATCACTGGAAAACGAGGATGCGGAATCTTGACCTCGTGCACACAAAGCATGCTCCTGGCTCGGATTCAGAGAGCGGAAGCGGCGCGGTCTTCCGGGCGAACGCCGTGCCGCCGAAACCAACCGCCTCCAAAACGTTGCGCCGCTGCAGGTAGTCATCGCCTCTGTACTGAGATTCGCACACTGAACGCCGGCGGCGGAATGCTCCGAAACAAAACAGAACGTCCGTGATCTGGGGCTCGCGATGACAATCTTACACCGGCACGCGCGCATGCCGGCACGCACTCTAAGCGGCAATGTTGTTCTCTGAGACATGTGTTTCTGGGCTTCAGCGCACGTGATTGACTGGATCAGCAAGCCACTGTTTCGACCAGTGAGACTTGAACAGGCTTAAAGCGTTCCGAGAGTCTTCCTCAGCGTAAAATCCTCTCAAACACAGGACCATCACCTCCTGAAGTGCATGCAACCAATTGATGCCCTAGCAATCTGCTAGTATCATACTAGAGATTTACAATGCCTACGCTCTACGTCGAAAAAGTTCCCGAACAATTGTATGAGGCGCTTCGAGCCCGGGCTCGCGCCAATCGGCGGTCGATTGCGGCGGAGACGCTCTCGTTGCTGGAAGCGTCGGTTCCCACCAGCGCGGACCTGAAGCGGCGTACCGCTTTACTCAAGCAGGCCGAGAAGATCAGGAAATCCCAACCGAAGGGCGGATCGGGTTCCTCCGCTGAGGCCATGCTTCGTGAGGACCGCGAACGTTGATCCGCTACGTTCTCGATGCGAGCGTAGCCGCAAAGTGGTACCTGCCCGAGGATACGGAATCGCACGCCTCCGAGGCGGTCCAACTATTGCGGTCGTATGCGAAGGGGCAGACCGAGATTCTCGTACCTGATTTATTTTTTGCCGAAGTCGGCAACATAATGTGGAAAGCCGAACGGCAAGG
>JBBRCA010000295.1:0-3019 GCA_038205325.1 Terriglobales bacterium
CACCATCGCGCCGATGGCGATGGCGATGCCGCCGAGCGACATGATGGTCGAGGTCAACCCCAGCCATTACATCGGCCGGAACGAGAGCAGAATGGGGTTGGGCAGCGTGATGTTGGCGAGCAACGCCGAGCGGATGTGCCAGAGGAATATGAGGCACACGAGCGCAACGACGATGCTTTCCTCGATGAGCTTCTCACGCAGTGTGGAGATGGAGCGTTTGATAAGCTGGCTGCGGTCGTAGGTGGGGACAATTTCGACGCCTTCGGGCAACGACGGTTTGATTTCCTCCAGCTTCTTTTTGATGCCGTCAATGACGGTCAACGCGTTTTCGCCATAACGCATCACGACGATGCCGCCGACCACTTCGCCCTCGCCGTTCAACTCGGCCACACCGCGCCGGATGTCCGGGCCGAGATGCACCGTGCCGACGTTCTTCACATAAACCGGAGTTCCGTTCTGCGATTTGAGCGGGACGTTCTCGATGTCGGCGATGCTCTTGATGTAACCGCGCCCGCGCACGTAATACTCGGTCGAGCCGACTTCAAAAATCTTCCCGCCCACGTCGCCATTCGACATTCGGATTTTGTTGACGACTTCATTGAGCGGAATGCCGTAAGCGGCCAACTTGTTGGGGTCAAGGTCCACTTGGTATTGCTTCACGAAGCCGCCGACGGGAGCGACTTCGGAGACGCCCTTCACCGATTCGAGCGCGTAACGCAAATGCCAGTCCTGGAAGGACCGCAATTCGGCGAGGTTGTTCTTCCCGGTCTTGTCCACGAGCGCGTATTCATAAACCCAACCCACGCCGGTTGCGTCCGGCCCGATTACTGGATTCACGCCCTCCGGCAAACTCCCGCGCACGGAATTCAAATACTCGATCACACGCGAGCGCGCCCAATAAATGTCCGTGCCGTCTTGAAAAATAACGTAAATGAACGATTTGCCGAACATGGATTCGCCACGCACGAATTTAACTTTGGGGGCGGCGATGAACTTGGTCGAAATCGGGTAAGTGATCTGGTCTTCCACCAAGTCGGGCGAGCGTCCTTCCCAATCTGTATAAACAATCACCTGCACGTCGCTCAAATCGGGAATGGCGTCGAGCGGCGTCTTGGTCAAAGCCCAAATGCCTCCCGCGATTCCAAACACAGCCAGAATGAAGACGAGGAAAACATTCCGGGCGCTGGCTTCGATGATGCGCTCTAGCAGGAACGGCTTGCGCGGCTCGGTGGGTGGAGGAGGGTTCGTTTCCATGATGCGTCCCCTCGCTTACCAGGACTTCAACGCGCCTTGCACTTTCGCTTCGGCATCAATGAGGAAATTCGCGCTCGTGACAACGCGCTCGCCTACTTTCACGCCGGATTTCACTTCGTAGTTTTCGCCATACTTGCGACCAAGCTCCACGTAGCGCGGCTCTAATTTGCCTTCGCCCTTGTCCACGAAAACGATGTTGTGCTTGCCGGTCGGCAGCACCGCGCTGAACGGAACGGCGACGCCCTCGCCCATATCCATCGTGAGTTCCACGTCCACATACATATCGGGACGCAGCTTGAGGTCAGGATTCGCGACATCAATCCGCACGCGGCCCGTGCGCGTGGCGTCATTGATGAACGGATCAACGACGGAAATCTTCCCGTTGAACTTTTCACCCGGATACGAAGAAGTGTTGATGACGATGGGCAAATCCTTTTTCAGCATCGGCAATTCGTCCTGATAAAACTGTGCCCAAACCCAAACGACGGACAGGTCAGCGATGTCCACCAACCGATCACCAGCCATCACGCGACGACCCTGATCCACGCCGAGGTTTTGCACCACGCCTTTGAACGGAGAGCGGAGCGTGAGCGTTTCGGATGGCTTGCGAGTCTTCTCCAACTCGGCAATTTGGTCGTCGGTAATGTTCCAGAGCCGCAGCCGCTGTCTGGCGGAGGCAATGAGGCGGTCGCTGTTTTCCAGCACCGTTTTATTCTTGCTGTCGCGGAGTTCATCGCGCATCCGCAAGAGGTCGGCGAATTCCGTCTGCGTTGTGAGCAGGTCAGGACTGTAAATGGTGAGGATGGGCGCATCCTTCTCGACCAGTTCGCCGCGCGAGAAGACCGACAGGTTTTTAACATAGCCTTCGACCCGCGTGACGTAGTCCCAATGCCGCTGCTTGTCGTAGGCGACCATGCCCACCGCGCGAACGGTGTGCGTGAAGGGCCGCTTTTCAATCGTTCCGTAGGTCACGCCGATTTGTTGCTGGCGCTCGACTGCGACTGTGAATTCGCCGGGCTTGTCCTCGGCGCTCATGTTCGTCGAAGTCATGCCATCCGCCATTTGTCCCGTGTGACCGGCGTGTTCAGTGTGTGCGCTCATATCCGCCGCACCTTTCCGTTTCACCGCGACTAAATCCATTGAGCAAATGGGACACTTGTCGGTGGGACTTTGCTTCTTCACCGACGGGTGCATCGTGCAAGTGTAGTAATCCACGTCAGCGGGCTTCCCCTCCGGGCCATTCTTCTTGCACGACACGAGGACCAAGGCGCTGACCGCGACGATCAGCAGCGCGAGCAATGGGCGAGATGAACGGAAAGTTGGGCCGGCGCTCGTCAACGGCTTGAAGAATTGTTTCATATAGTTCAGTGATGGAGTGTCGTTACATGCAAAATCAGGTCAGGGGCTTTTCTCCAACGGCTTCTCTTGCTTCTGGTTGTCCGGCGTCGCCGTCGGCACGGCGCTCAGATCAACACCCATTGCGCGCTCCAACAGGGCGAGCGACTTGGCCAAATCGGTTTCGGTCGTAATCAAACCGAGCTTGAAGTTCAGGAGCGCTCGCTCGCTGTCGAACAATTCGATGAAACTGATCTTGGCGGTTTCATAACCCGCGCTGGAGGCCCGGTAAGTCTGCCGGGCCTGCGGCAGTAATGAATCACGAAAGAGCGCCACCTGGTCGCTGGCCGTCTGCATTTGAAACCACGCATCGCGCACATCGGCATCCACCGAGTTGACCAGGTGTCGTTGTGCTTCCCGGCTGGCTTCA
>JBBRCA010000296.1:0-2963 GCA_038205325.1 Terriglobales bacterium
GCCCCACACTGCGCGTCGTCAGCCTGCACGTCCCGCGCATTCTCAGATTCATCACCAGCGGCCCCTCCCGCACCAACTTACCTTTCCCCGCAACCTCCAGCTTCGCCTGCCGCGACGGCAGATACAACCGCACCGCCGCCGCCGCTTCATCGCCCAGCGGCACCAACCGTTCCTTCTTGCCTTTGCCGCGCACCAACACCGCATCATCGCCCCACTTCAAGCTGTCGAGGTCCAACCCCACCAGCTCCGAGTTGCGAATCCCGCACCCATAAAGCAGCTCAAAAATCACGCGATCGCGTTCCGGCCACGCCAGGAAAGTATGGGGTGCCCCATGTCCGGATTTTCGGACATGGGTTCCCGCGAATTCTTTCATCTCACTCAGCGAATCCAGCACCCGGTTCACCTCCTCCACACTCGGCACGCGCGGCAAATATTTTGGCAGCTTCGGCGTACTCACCAACACCGCCGGATTCGCCTCGACGACACCCGCCTTCGCCATCCACTTGAACCAACTCCGAATCGCCGCCAGCGCCCGCGCCGCACTCGCCTTCGACAGCCCGCGATCATAAAGCGTCGCCAAATACGCCCGAATATGCGTATGCTCAACCGCCTTCGCCGCCGCTTCCTCGCCTAACTCCTTAGTTAGATAATCCGCAAACCCCCGCACCTCGCGCCGATAAGCCCGCAGCGTATGGTCGCTCGCTCCGCGCTCATCCCGCAGCATCGCCAAAAATCGCTCCGCCAGCCGCACAAAAGATTTGTCATTCTGAAAAAAATTGTCATCCTGAGCGGAGCGAAGGACCTGCTTTTTGCTTGTGTGGACATCGCTCTTCACGCCTCCACCTCAACCCTCTTCTTCCCGCGCGGGTGGTGCATCCGATGCACCTGCTTCAACCGCCCCAACGCCAGATGCGTATACACCTGCGTGGTCGCAATATCCGCATGGCCTAGAAAAATCTGCACCGTCCTCAGGTCCGCCCCATGCTCGACCATATGCGTCGCGCAACTATGCCGCAGCTTATGCGGACTCGCATCGCGGTTCACGCTCCGCACCATCTGCCAAACCGCCTGCGCCGTCAGCGCCCGTCCCCGCACTGAAAGAAACAATATCCGCTGCATCCCCCGACTCTGCCGCAGCAATTCCGCCCGCCCGCGTTGAATATACCGCTCCAGCGCCGCCACAGCCGAGCGCCCAATCGGAACAATCCTCTCCTTATCGCCCTTCCCGCGCACCAGCACGGTGCTCATATCAAGCCGCAGGTCCTCCTGCCGTAATCCCACAATCTCTCCCACCCGCAGTCCCCCCGCATACAGCAGTTCGAGCATCGCTGCGTCGCGCAAAGCCCTGCCGTCCGCCGCATCGCTCTCAGCCGCCACGCCGGTCCGCGCCAGCATCTCCCCAACCTCGCTCTCCGCCAAACTCTTCGGCAGCACCTTCCAACTCGCGGGCGACTCGATATTCACCGTCGGATCATGCGTCACGCGCTTGTCCATCAGCAGCCAGCGATAAAATCCCCGCAGGCAACTCAGCTTGCGCGCAATCGACCGCGACTCCTGCCCATGCTCGCGCAGATGCTGCATAAACCCGGCCACATTCTCCTGCCTCGCCGTCAGCAGCGTCGCATCCTCGCCCTCCAAAAACTCTGCGAACATCTCCAGGTCGCGGCTATATGCCTCGCACGTCAGCGGACGCAGCCCCTTCTCCACCCTCAGAAAGGTCACGTACTCCCGCAACAGCGCCGCATTCCCAACACCCTGACCCATGCCTAATTCTCATCCCCGCGCACCCCCACCGCCAGCCCCCGTACCTCCCTCGCCAAGCCCCGTCCACTCAAAGCTCACCACGCTCTTTGCGAAACTTCGCTCCCTTCGCGCCCTTTGCGTCAAGGCACTTGCCGTTGCTTTGCACTTCTTTCTGTCATTCCCGCAGGGAATCTGCTTTCCCCCCGCTGATAAACTTGAACTCATGTTCGAGAACCTCTCCGAAAAACTGCAACGCTCCTTCAAGACCCTGCGCGGCCAGGGCACCCTCACCGACGAGAACATCAACGACGCCCTCCGCGAAATCCGCCTCGCGCTGCTGGAGTCCGACGTCAACCTCGCCGTCGTCAAAGACCTCATCGACGCCATCCGCGCCCAGGCTCTCGGCTCACAAGTCGCAACGGCCCTCTCGCCTGCGGAACAAATCGTCAAAATCGTCCGCGACCAACTCATCGCCACCCTCGGCACCGACACCGCCAAATTCAAATTCGCGCCCAAGCCTCCCACGGTCATCCTCATGGCCGGCTTGCAAGGCTCCGGCAAAACGACTACATCCGGAAAGTTAGCGGCATGGCTGAAGAAGGGCGGCCACCGCCCCATGCTGGTCTCGGTCGACGTCTACCGCCCCGCCGCCCGCGAGCAACTCAAAGTCGTCGCGCAATCCATCAACGCGCAACTCTACGAAGGCAAGCTCGACGGCAGCGCCGCTTCTACTGAAACCGTCCTCCGCCTCGCCAAGGAAGCCAAGCGCGACGCCGCCAACTTCGGCTGCGACATCCTCATCGTCGACACCGCCGGGCGTCTGGGCATCGACGAAGCCCTGATGGACGAAATGGCGCAACTCAAAGCGCTCCTCAACCCCACCGAAATCCTCTTCGTCGCCGACGCCATGACGGGCCAGGACGCGGTCAACTCCGCCCAGGCCTTCAACGACAAGCTCGCCATCACCGGCACCATCCTCACCAAGATGGACGGCGACGCCCGCGGCGGCGCGGCGCTCTCCATCCGCCAAATCACCGGCCAACCCATCAAATTTCTGGGCACGGGCGAAAAGCCCGACGCCTTTGAAGCCTTCCACCCCGACCGCATCGTCGGCCGCATTCTCGGCATGGGCGACATCATGAGCTTTGTGGAGAAGGCGCAGGAAGCCTTCGACTCCAAACAGCAGGAAGAGATGCAGCGCAAGCTCATCGAAAACGAGT
>JBBRCA010000297.1:0-2956 GCA_038205325.1 Terriglobales bacterium
GATCGATTGGAGTTGGCTGTTTCGGCGGCGACGCTTCGCCGAGGCGCTGCCGATCGCTCAGCGGCTGAATGAACCCACACTGATTGCGCAATCCGAGGCCTTCTTGTCCAAGACACTGCGCGCGGATGCGTTCATCGCAGAGGCGGCCAAGGCCCAGGACCGCGAAGGTGCGCTTATCGAATGCGCTGAAGAAGCACTGCGGCGCGGCGGATATAGGCACGCGATTCTCTGGTGTCGCGAAGTGTCGGATAAGCACCCAAAGTTTTTCCGGTCGTTCTCGCTCCGAATCGAGGCACTGAGCCGCGCCATCGCTCGCTGTCACAAGGGGATTTATTCGGACGAGTTTACCGCGCTTTGCAGGATCGCGGCCCAACTTCCCGAGCAGCCAGCATTTCGTGAAAAGTTACTCTGGCTGATCGAGCACGGCATCGAAGAGCCGAAAGCACAAATCCTATTGAGCGCCGCATTAACGTACGCCGTCCAAAGCCAATCTGTTCACGACGAAGAGACGATTGTGGTGAGCCGTAAGTTGCGCGACAAGCAGAGGGGAAAGGCAAAGCCGCTTGACGAGAAAAAATTTGCCGCGGCTCTTCAGGAGTATCTGGATTCGGTGGTAGGGAACGAAATTCAAATCGGGATGGGCAACCTTCCGGAGTTGTTCGCTAACGAGCTTGGAACCGAAGTGATTCCAGCCATCCTACATGCGCTTGATGAGCCGCAGGTCAAGAACGACCCGATAGTCTGCCGCTGCGTGCTGCACCTACTCGTCATGCTATGTACCCGCCACAGTGATCCGTCCGCGGACTTAAGCTGCCTGCAAACGATCGCTGCCTGGCATTCCGTGATGGGCGATGCACAGGAAGCGCGCGACCTTGCCGAGACAGCCTTGCAACGGTGGTCGCAAACGCAGCCCACATTCGTTGGCTGGCGAACAAGCCTTTCGTGGCTGGTGCGCGGCGAGGTGTTCCATCGCTCGGGCAATTTTCTGTCAGCCGCAGTGTGCGCCTACCTTGCGTTTCTCTCGCTCGACGGAGCCGGTTACGACGTTGAGTGCCTGCTCGAACTGTATCGGCTTTGCGCCCGCATCCTTCGGGATCTGGGTATGCTACCAGCAGTGCTCTTCGTCGCAGGCGTCGAGCGTCGTTTGCTGGAGCAAGTCCCGAATAACAAAACCGCATTGCATCGGCATGAGGTTTTTCTTTACCAGGCAAGCGTCCGCGAGACGATACGCGCCGGAACGAAGGCTGATGCGCTCGATCTTCTGTGCATAGGAGACACGCTACTGCGAGTGGGCGTCGAGACGGAGACTCCGCCGCTCCTTTCCATGCAGTCGAATTTGATTCGCCATCTCGGCGAGGATGCTGTGCCCGCTGATCTATTGGAGCGCTTTCGCAAGGGGATGGCCTCCCTCCCGCAGGCACTCCGCCCATTCCTTGAGGGTGCAGCCCGCACGAAGGTGACTCAGAAGGATCTTATTGAAGCGATTGGAGCATTATCCGCTGCGCGCTTCGCGGAGGATCTTGGATTTCAGGTTTCGCCCATCCTTCCACTCGCGTGCAACGCGCTGGCGACTGCTTGCTCAGAAAACGATCCAGAGCTTTTTCTGCTCGCCTCCAGTTTGCTCTCACAACCAGCGATGGCCGCAAGCCTCGTCGGAAAAGCAGGAACCGATGCAGCCGATGCCTTTTCCTTCCGTCCGCTGAGCCAGATCAGCTTGAATGAACTACAGGGGTGCCTAAGCGATCACGAAGCCGCACTCATCCTAGCCGGTGAGCCAGGCGGCCCGCTTTATCGGATGCTTGTCACGAAGTCTTCCGTTTCCGCACCGAGTCTCGTGCCGGAAGAGGAATGGAGTCGGGATTCATTTTTCGCTTGGCAGCGAAACCACTTCAAATGCTTCGATTGGGAAATCCCGCGCGACATCCTCGATGCCATTCAGCCGCCGGCCGCCGATGTGCTCAAATTCATGGAGAATCTCCGAGTGGAGATTGATCCGCTCGCGGAGGATCTCGTGATCCTTCCTGCGACACACCTCTTTGGCTTCACTTTCAACCTAGCGCGCCATGGCGATGGCTTTTTAGGAGAAGCGACGAACGTATCGGTCGCGCCGTCAGCCTTTTGGCTCATCCATCGCCGCACCCATCGGTGGAGTGGCTCTGGGAAACGAAGTGCCTGGATTGGTTCGCAGCATACCAAGAATATGACGCTGCATGTGCTCAGATCTCGAGTCGAACACGTGCTTGAGGAGCATCACTTCGTGATCGATCGCAGCGACGAACCGCAGGGTTTTAGAGACTCCCAGCTTGCTATGATTGGCGCCCACGGGGGGACAGGCGTCTTTCAATACTTCCGTGCTGTCGGTGACCGCGTCGTGCAATTTTCACCGGCGAATTTCGCTGCTCTTATGGGGAACACCGGCTGCGCCGTTCTCGCCATCTGCTCCAGCGGAAAGAGCGACGCACAGCACGGCAGCGAAGAAGCGCTGGGGCTCGCGGCAGCGTTGCTCCGTGCAGGCGTGCGCTGCGTCATCGCTCCGCCGTGGCCGATGTATGTGGACGTGATGGATCGCTGGCTACCAGCATTCCTTCAAGCCGTAGATGAAGGTGCGACGATGAGCGCCGCTGTCCAGCGAGGCCGCGTCGCTGTGGCAGAGCGCTTTGATCATCCGCTGCCCAAACATCAACTTCACGTTTATGGCGATGCAGCGTATCGCGTGCGGTGATCAAACCGTCACGTCAAACCAGCGACGTCCGCACATGATTGCGACCGTACATCGCACCTAATGCAGCAGGACATCTACTCGCCCGCCTGCACTGAGGCAGCACACGCACGCCGCTCCGAGAGACAAGGGAAGCCTTTTGCGTCGATTGGAAGATGAAGCGGAAAAGGTCGAAGTTTTTGCGTGTCAATAGTCAGACCGATACGTGAGGCTCGCACCCCGGCATTTTCCCGAGTC
>JBBRCA010000298.1:0-2942 GCA_038205325.1 Terriglobales bacterium
GAGCGTCGCCTGCCCTTTTTCAGGGTCTTGATGTGTGTACATCAAGCCTTCGTGTGTCATGGGGCCGGGCTGTATCAGATGAGCACCGGTCTGGGGTGGAAATGGATTTTGGCCCGCCTGGATCATCAGTTCAGGGATGTCACAAAATAGCGCCGACTCGGTGATCCGTCCGCCTTCGACGCGGTTGAATTCCACATACCTCATCATCGCTATCCGCTCGGTCGGTCGAATCCCAAGATACGGCCGATCAAAAAGACCCATCAAATGTCCCATGGAGACGACCCAAACCGATTTGAAACCATCGATCTCGTTCAAGCCCGCCATGAAAATATCTGCACGTCGCTGCCAGCGGCTCATCGCATTAAGATATGGCTTCCAGAACACCTCAGCTACTGCTTCGGCGCCGTGTTGTTCGTGAAACGGATGCATACCGCGCCAGTGCCAGTCAGGCGAGGTGTGGAGCGCCAACACCTGCGCGACGGTGGCAGGCGTTGCCGTTGCGAGCGCATCGTGGTGCGCGCGCACTACGGCCTTCTCAGCCTGAAAATCGGCGGCGCCGGATTTCCTCTTCTTGATTGTAGTGCGGTCGGAAGAACCGGCCGCGTTTGCGCCGGTCGGCGTGGCAGCCACTGCTGCGGTGCCTATGACGACCCCCGCTGCCCCGGCCAATCCGAGTTGCGCAAGTACCGAGCGGCGTGAATGGTCAAGTGTGTTTGTTTTGCTTCGGGACATCGACGATCTCCTTGAGATAACTGCGTTTATTCTTGCCGCGTGCTGCTCCCGCCGCGACGGATGCAGGCGGATTAGTTGGTGCCCTCATGGCTTCGTGGGCGCTTGCTGCGCGCGAAAGGCAGCCCAGCTCTCATCGACGATGTACGCGTGGATGTTGCGCACGTCTTCTTCCGTCAGAAGATCGTCGAATCGCTCCATGCCCGCGGGACTGAGTGCCCCGCGCAGGACCACGTCGTTGAAAGCCGCGTGTAGAGTCGGGGTGAGCCGGCGCAAATCGGGCGTCGAGCTCGGCCCGAAGACATGGCAGCGGGCACACTCCTGATTGAACTTGATTTCGCCGGCAGCGACGCTCGCCGCACCGCCATTTTGCGCCGGTGGTTCGGGAAAGGGCGGACTCTCGCGTACGGGAGGCTTGGGCACCTCGCCTCCCCCGAGCTTGAATGCGAGGATGCGATTGACGTTTTGGTATTTCATCGCGGCGCTGTGTGGCGGAATGGTCGCCCCCATGATCGCTGCGCCGCCGTATCCCACTTGAACCGCCACGAACTGTTCACCGTCGACGGAGTACGTCATGGGCGCTGCGAGGATGTGGCTGCCGGTGTCGATGACCTTGAGCTTTTCACCCGTATCCGCCCGGTAGACCCACAACTCGCCGGTGCCGCGACCCTGGAAAACGAGGTTGCCAGCGGTCGAGAGGATTCCCCCGTCAAAGCCCCTCATGCCGCTCGACGTCTCGACTTCCCACACGGTTTTGGCACTCGCCGGATTCCACGCCCTAATCAGTTCGCGCGCGAGTGCCGTTTTTCGGAGGTGTTTCAAGGAGGCAACTTCCGGCATCGGACCGTGCGAGCGTGCAAGTTGTGCCGCATCATAGGTATCGTCGACGGTGACCGCCCCTGCGCTGAACGAGCTGTCGACGTAATGGATTGGGCTGCCGTTGTGCACCAAATCCACCCACACGTTCGCGACATCGATCACCGGGATGTACACGAGCGAGGTTTGCCGGTCAAACGACATGGGACTCCACGTATGGGCTCCTCCGGCCGACGGGTAGATGGCCTTGGGCCCGTCGAACCAATCCGATTGTTGGGTAAGAACGGGCCGATGCGTCTTGTGATCCACCCTCGAAGCCCAGTTGACATAGGTGAACTTCTCGGCGGAAAGGAGTTCGCCCGTTTTACGGTCGAGCACGTAGAAGAAACCGTTCTTCGATGCCTGCAGCAGCACCTGTCGCGACCGTCCCCCGAGGGTGAGAGTGGTCAGGATCATCTTCTGCGCAGCGTCGAAATCCCAGCTATCGTGGGGTGTTTGCTGGTAGTACCACGCCAGCTTGCCGGTGTCGGCATGCACGGCGACGATCGACGCGCTATATAGGCTATCGAGCTTGGTGGGGCCTAGTTCGCGCAGATCGTACGGGGCCGGGTTGCCGGTTCCGGCGTACACGAGACTGACGTCGGGATCGTAGGCAAGCCCATCCCAGGGAGTGCCCCCGCCGTTGTACTCCTTCGGCCGATTTGGATCCCAAGTCTTCTCCGCTGCGGCAACGTCCGCATTCTCGAGCCGCTTCCCGCGCGCGGGCGGGACTGTATAGAACCTCCATTTGAAGGTCCCGCTGAAGATGTCATAAGCCGAGAGATAACCTCGGACAGCAAAACGACCCATGTCGGCGCCGCCGTTTCCAATCACGACCACGCCGCCGGCGATCTGCGGGGCACCGGTGCTTGAGTAAGGGAGTGTATGATCGATGATGGTATCGACCTCCCAGACCTGCTGCCCCGTCGCTGCCTTCAACGCATGCAGATGCCCGTCGACGGACGCGACGTAAACAAGGCCTTTCCAGACCGCAACGCCGCGGTTCACTAGATCGCAGCAGGGGTTTCTGGCATAGATCGGGTCGAGCTGCGGCACGAATCGCCACAGTTCGCGTCCACTTCGCGCGTCGAGGGCGTAGACGTAGCCCCAGGTCCCGGACGTGTACATGACGCCATCGACCACGACGGGGGTCGCTTCCTGACCCCGGTTGGTTGAGAGATCGTAGCTCCATGCGAAACCCAGACGCTCCACGGTGGCGACATTGACTTGTGCCAGCGGCGAGAAGTAGGTGCCCTCACCGTCCCGGCCGCCCGTAAACCAGTTCTGCGGTTCGCTGTCCGCGGACTGCAGGCGCTGCAAGTCCACATCGCCCGGATCCCGCGGCGCCGCGGCATGAG
>JBBRCA010000299.1:0-2891 GCA_038205325.1 Terriglobales bacterium
TGCCCAGACGACGAAAACGTCTGCGATGGGGGAGTTGGTGATCCAGGTTTTGGTGCCGTTGAGACGGTAGCCGGTGGGGGTCTTTTCGGCGTTTGTGGTCATGGAGCCGGGGTCGGAGCCGGCATTGGGTTCGGTGAGGCCGAAGCAGCCGATGAGTTTTCCGGAGGCGAGGCCGGGGAGATATTTTTTTTGTTGCGCTTCGCTGCCATACTCGTGGATGGGGAACATGACGAGCGAGGATTGGACGCTCATCATGGAGCGATAGCCGGAGTCGACGCGCTCGATTTCGCGGGCGATGAGGCCGTAGGCGACGTAGCTCGAGTCCGAGCCGCCGTACTCTTCGGGGAGGGTCGCGCCGAGCAGGCCGAGCGCGCCCATTTCGGTGAAGATGGCGGGGTCGGTGCGCTCGTCGCGGTAGGCTTCGAGGACTCGGGGGAGAAGTTGCTCCTGCGCGTAGCGGTGGGCGGTATCGCGGGTCAGGCGCTCTTCGTCGTTGAGTTGGGAGTCGAGGTCGAAGGGGTCGGCCCACTGGAAGGGCTTGCGGGATTTTTTGGGTTGGGTCGTCATAAGGGCTGCACTATCGACGATAAAGCAAAAAGGGGTGGGGCATGGGAGAGCAGCAACAGGAAAGCGAACGCGGAGGACGCAAAGGACGCGGAGGAACGCGAAGGAAATCCGGCAGGTGCTGGCGCTGTGCGGGCGAAGGTCTTTCCCCTTCACTACGTTCAGGGTCAGGATGATGGCGAAAAACAAGCAACGACAAAGGCAACAGCAAGTGCAACAGCAAACAGCAGGTTCCCTGCGGGAATGACAGAAAGAAAAGCAAGTGCAAAAGCAACAGCAAAAGCAACAGCCGTATGAACATTCAATGAAAGCAAGCGCTGCAACGGGTAGCAACAAGCAGGCTGGTGATAGATTGGGCCAAGGGTGCGCCGGAGGGCCGGATGCCACCCGGGAGTGCGAGATGATTCAGGCCGATGAGTTGAAGGGTGTCCCGATCTTTGGGTGTTTGACGGATGCGCAGCGGTCGCGGCTGGCCCAGACGGCGGCGGACATCGTGGTGCAGAAAGATGAGTGGCTGATTCGCGAGGGCGACCCGCCGTGGTTCTTCGTTTTGCTGGAAGGCTCGCTGGATGTAGTGAAGGACTTTGGCGGGAGCGACCGTGTCGTGAACAAGTATGCGCCGGGGGATTTTTTCGGCGAAATGCCGATCATGTTGAGGTCGCCGTCGATCGCTTCGCTGCGCGCGAACGAGCCTTCGCGGGTGGTGCGGTTGGACGCGCTGCAATTCAAGGAGTTGATCGATTCGTCGGCGGAGTGCAGCGCGATCATCATGCAGACGATGATCGCGCGCGTCACGAAGATCCAGGCGTATGTGCGCGATAACAATGCGACGCGGGTGCTGGTGGTGGGATCGCAGTACGACACGGATTGCCGCGACATTCGGACGTTTCTGGCGATGAACCGGATTCCGTACGAGTGGGTGGACCGGGAACGCGAGCCGGAGCGCGTGCCCGTATGCATGCCTGCGGACCTGAGCGGGCCGGCAGTGGTGGTGGACCGCGCGTATTGCGTGGGGCAACCGCCGACTGTGCGGAAAGTCGCGGAGGCGTTGGGGATTCGCACGACTCCGACGAAGGAAGTGTACGACGTTGTGGTGGTTGGCGGCGGGCCGGCGGGGCTGGCGGCGGCGCTGTATGGAGCGTCCGAGGGGCTGTGCGTGCTGCTGATCGAGAAGGCCGCGGCGGGCGGACAGGCGGGGACTTCTTCGCGGATTGAAAACTATCTTGGGTTTCCGGGCGGGATTTCAGGCGACGAGTTGAGTGAACGCGCGCTGCGGCAGGCGGCCAAGTTTGGCGCCGAGATGGTGATGACGCGAGAGGTTGAAAATATTGAGCCGCTGACGCTTTCTGAAGGGGCGGGATATTGCGTTGAAATGGACGGCGGCGAGCGGGTGCGGGGGCGGACCGTGGTGCTGGCGACGGGCGTGGCGTGGAGGAGGCTGGAGGCTGAGAATATCGATCGGTTAATGGGGCGCGGGGTGTTGTACGGGGCGGCGCGGACGGAATCGATTTCGGTGATCGGCAAGGGCGTTGTGATCGTCGGGGGCGGCAACTCGGCGGGGCAGGCGGCGATGTTTTTTTCGAGCTATGCGGCCTCGGTGACGGTGCTGGTGCGCGGCGCGGGGTTGGAGTTGAGTATGTCGACGTACCTGATCGAGCAGTTGGCGCAGAAGGCCAACGTGAGGGTCGAGCCCTATACCGTCGTGGTGTCGGTGGGCGGTGAGGACCATCTGGAGACGATTTGCACGAGCACCAAGGGTGAGGCGCCGCAGACGAGGAAGGCGGACGCGCTGTTCGTGATGATCGGCGCGGACGCGAATACGGGCTGGCTGCCGGAGCAGCTTCAGCGCGATGAGCGCGGCTACGTTTGCACGGGCCGCGACCTGCCGGAGTGGAACAAGAAACGCACGCCGTTTTTGCTTGAGACGAACCTGCCGGGTTTCTTTTGCGCGGGAGATGTTCGGCACGCTTCGATCAAGCGGGTTTCGAGTGGGGTGGGGGAGGGAAGTATGGCGATCGCGTTTATACACCAGTATTTGGCGTTGCAGGCTCAGCCTCCGAGGGTTGCTGCGGCATAGTGCTGGAGTGTAAAGCGTCCATCTTGTCTGGCGACACTTTGCAGGATAGAGTGGAGTTGTGGGTACGAGGACTTTCGACGGCGTTTGGTTTTCGGCGTACTCGCATGACCACGACCCGCCGCATGTTCATGGACGTTATGGCGAAGTCCGGGTCATCGTCGACTTGCTGTCCGATGGCAATGTGCGTGAATCGAGCCGGTGGGACGCCGTGACGCCGTCGAATGGGAAACGGAGCGATGTTCGCCACGTT
>JBBRCA010000300.1:0-2875 GCA_038205325.1 Terriglobales bacterium
GTGGCGAGCCACACATTTTCCGCACGAACTCTCCGCGTTCTCCGGTTGACCGGCCCTGTTCAATATGGCGGCCCAAGTTGGTTCCGCTAAATCGACCGGATTTCCTGGGAGGAAAGCATGGCCAGGTATCCGGTGTCACCGCTCAGCGTGGTTCGTCGAAGAAAGCGATTGAAGTAGCCACAGGAAGGCTCGCCCAAATGAAGACAGGCCATGCACGCCGCCTTGGCCCCAGCGCATCCCGGATCGAGTGGGCATCTAAGGTCCGATGTCACGAGTTCTCGCAAGAATAGGTCCAACTCCGTCTCAAAAAGCGCCTGCAATCCGCCCAGCACAAAATCGCCGCGATTGGCGGCATACACAAAGAACGCGGCGTGCTCGGGGACGAGCAACTCGCACAGGGCGCTCCGTTCTATACCTGAGTGCACCGCAAGCCGCCGGATAAACCAGTGGGCGTACGAATGAACGAGCGTCAGAAGCGCGCACCCCGCAGTCGCCTGTCTTTCATCGTCTCCCGAGTCCGGGATGGAACCGATATCCAAAAGCGCAGTCCGAGCGCTTCTCTCGTCATCGAATTGCCTGAGTACGTAGCCCGAGCGAACCATCCAGGAAGCGACATCGCTGGGACGAAGCGTGACCAAGAGAGCCTCAGTTTCGGAAAGGTCACCGTAGACCACGTAATCGCCGCGTCGATCCTTGAACGGAACCAGCTTTGTCCTGCCGGGCGTAGGGTCGCCACGGGTGTAACCGAAGGCACCGGTGAAAACCGGGAATTTGTCAACCAATTCAATCGATTCGATGCCCGCCGCTGCGAACGCAGCGGGGTAGTCTTCACGGTACTTCTCGGCCATGCTGGCCCCAAGGTCAAGGGGACGCAACAGGTCTTGTACGCGCACGCGCGATTGCGCCAGTCCCATGGCGATCTTCACTGCCGCGTTCTGCGCCCGCGTCTTTTCATCGTCGCCGAGATTTGGCGCCGCCCCGGCACGGCCCAACTCTCCAGAAGCCGCCGCCTGATTCACCAGCGTGTCCACGAGAGTGGGCGAGAGACCCTGGGAGAGCAACTGAGCGCGCAGTGACTCGCGGCTCGCGCCAACCTCGTCGAAGGAACCGGCGGTCCGCCCGTCAAGCACCCAATCGAGCGCCCGCGCGGGCCCTCCCGCATCCAGAAGACGCTTCACCTGCGGAGTTCCGGGTGGATTGACCAGCACCAATGTGCGCCCGGTGTATACAGACGCCGCACGATGCACTTGAAAAATGAAGTTACCGTCGCCGCAAGCCATGCACCGCCGAAATCCCATTCCTCTCTGCAGGACCCGTTGACAGTCCGGGCAGACGAAGGTGATCTCATCAATTCGCGCCGATATTCGAGAGACGATCCGGGCTTTCTGATGCTCGCGACAACTGGGCATGACAGGCTCGCATATCCCGCCGCAGCCCTCGTGATAGCCCACGAACGGCAACTGGGCGAAGCGCCCGCCGCAGGCACAGCGCGCGCTCCCTCTGTTTCCCACTCTTCCGCACGCCTTGCATGCCCAAACGCGCGGATAGGGTTCAACGGCGACGCCCGCCTGCATGTTCAGCTGGAGCACCTTCACGTCGTAACCCGAGAGTAGGTTTCTGACGTAGTTCGCGTCGCGACCATTGGCAGTCCAAGGGGTAGCTTGCCGGACCAACTCGCGGCGTAGGCCGGTTTGCTCAATCGCGCGGGTAGGCTCGGGATTCCTCCACTCCCTTACCTTCCACACCGAGCCGCGTAAGTCGACCGTCTGCTCCGGAAGGAAGCCGAAGAGTATCTGAGAGCCACTGCGTTTTTCGATCACGCGGGATTCCCTTCTATCCCGAAGACCGGTGCCTGTTCCTCGACATCGCGCAGGGAAGTCATTGGCGGCCCGGTTGGGCTGAGGTCCGCCGGGAATTTAACCGTCCCTGCCGGGCTGGCGAGATTATTGAAATAGCGCTCGTACCAAGAACGCAGCTGTGAGCGCAGCGGCTCGTCCACATCTCCGGTCAGCCGAAGGGCTTCCTCGGCGGCTGCGAACTCCACATCCAGAGCGTATCCCCCTGCCGCTGAATATGCCCGAAGGGCGCTGACTGTAGTCAGCGCGGCATCGGCCCGCGGCTCGTGGATGGCGATAATCCGCGAGAGTGCGATGGCGGCCGCGGTCTTCTCCAATATTCGTCGGCTGCGACGCGTTATGGCGATGGCCTCAACGAACCTGTCACCTTGCTTGACGAACTTGTCGAAACATCCGAACACACCCGCGTCCCGCTCACGGGCCATTTTGTGCATCACATAAACCATGCCGGGCCATCTTCTTCCAACGCGCGCCGTCGTCTGTATGAACTCTGCGGCTGTGAGTGGAAGTCCGAGCATCACCATGATATTGAGGCGATCTATGTCAACGCCGTGTGACATCATCGATGACGCTGTCACCACATGAAGGCGATCCTCGAACCGTTCCTCCGGCTTAGCGAGCCGATCCAAAATTTGCCGAACTTCCTCGAAAGCTGTTTTTCCCGTCAGCGTCGCGGTGTTGACCCGCCCGCTGATTGATAGCTGTGTCTCGAAGGATCGCTGGGCCGCGTCAAGATCGCGGATCGTGTTACCGTATAGCACCTGCACGCCGTAGCGCGAAACCAACTCCGGCGCGTGCTCAGGTTCGAATCCCGCCGACTCGGCGACCGCGACCGGGTTGTCAAGGAGCGACCGCACGCCGGCCTGCAACTCTGACAGAGTTCGGTTAACCGCGTATTCGATGGTAAGGCCTCGTGGCGCGACCGCGATGAATCTTCTCGATAGGCTTCCTGAATCGCTCGTCCAGAATCCACTCCCTTTCGCCGGGGAGTCCGCAGGGAATACGCGCGCGGCGCGCTG
>JBBRCA010000301.1:0-2848 GCA_038205325.1 Terriglobales bacterium
TGATCGCGCACTATTACGATTCGAAGCAGGAGATCATCATTGCCGCGCTTCGACTCATGCTGCGCCGTATAGAGACGCGATTGACCCAGCGGGGGGGTGAGCCGGCGGACCTGTTGACCGTCCTGAGTGAGGCGCTGCCGCTGGATCCGGAGCGCTATATTGAATGCGCGTTCTGGATGGTGTTCGTGGGTCAAGTGTCCGCTGACAAGCGCTTGAAGCGTATCAACGCCTGGGTACATCGCGAATATCAGCGGTTGTTCAAGAGCGTCCTTTCAGCCGGCTGGAACGAATGGGCGGACTGGTCTCCCAAACTGCGTGATCAGACCTTGGCCTCGATCGTCACCTTCATCAACGGCCTGACGGCAAGCGCCGTCGCCAGCCGGTCCGACTGGCCGGCGAAGCGGCAGGTCGAGCAACTGTCGCTGCAGATCTCCTTCTTGCACCGCCACGCGCTCGAAGTGAGCGCCGGCTTAAAAAGGCCGAGCAAGACGCGGCGCGTGGGCACGAGCCAGTCGAACTTACGGAGAATGACATGAATTTCGGTTTTACCGGCGAGCAAGAGATGATCATTAAGGCGACGCGCGACTTCGTCTCGAAGGAGCTTTATCCTCACGAGAAGGAGATCGAGGAGACTGGCGTGCTTCGTCCGGAGCTGAAGCAGGAACTGAAAAAGAAAGCGATCGATGCCGGCCTCTACGCCGCGAACATGCCGACCGAGGTCGGTGGCGCCGGCCTCGATTCGATCGCATGGGTGCTATATGAGAAGGAACTAGGCAAGGCCAACTACGGATTGCATTACAACTGTGTTGGCCGCCCGTCCAACATTCTGCTGGCTTGCGAAGGTGAGCAGCGTGAACGCTACCTCTTGCCGTCGATCCGCGGTGATCGGGTGGACTGCCTGGCAATGACCGAACCGTCGGCGGGTTCCGACGTCCGTGGTATGAAGACGACTGCGGTGCTGAAGGGCGGCGATTTCGTCATCAACGGCACGAAGCATTTCATTAGTCACGCCGATCATGCGGATTTCGTGATCCTGTTCGCCGCTTCGGGCGAGGAGGAAACGGCGCGAGGCAAAAAAAAGTTGATTACCGGGCTGCTCGTCGATATGGGTACGCCGGGATTCGAAGTGCGCCCGGGTTATAAGAACGTTTCGCACCGGGGCTACAACAACTGCATCTTGGAGTTCAACGACTGCCGCGTTCCGAAAGCACAAATGCTCGGTGAGCTGCACCAAGGATTTGAGGTTGCCAATACCTGGCTGAAAGCAACCCGACTTCAGGTCGCCGCCACCTGCCTCGGGCGCGCGGAGCGCGCGCTTGATCTGGCTAAACAGTGGTCGGTCGATCGTGTCCAGTTCGGACAACAGATCGGCAAATTCCAGGGCGTGTCGTTCAAGCTGGCGGACATGGCCGTCGAGTTGCGCGCGGCCGAACTGCTAACGCTGGAGGCTGCCTGGAAACTGGACCAGGGGACCGTGACCGATTCCGACATGGCCGTGGCGAAGCTCAAGGCGACGGAGATGCTCGCGATGGTGGCCGACGAGGCGCTGCAAATTCACGGTGGCATGGGCGTGATGGCAGACCTGCCGCTGGAGCGTATCTGGCGCGATGCGCGCATCGAGCGAATTTGGGACGGCACCAGCGAAGTGCTGAGGCACATCATCTCGCGCGCGCTGCTGCGACCGCTGGGCGGTTGACGAACCTGAATTATTGCGTCCTGTCGGGCGGGGCGCTGGGGCGATCGATACATCGATACGGCTGGTGGAGAGACTCTGACATGAAAAATGAATTCAAGGACGGCATTAGGACCGAGGTCGCTGGAACCATCGTTACGGTGACGCTTGATCGGCCTAAGGCGAACGCGATCGATTTGCCGGCCAGTCGACAGCTGAATGCAATCTTTACCGAGTTCAAAGAGGACAAGGACCTTCGCGTCGCGATCGTGACCGGGGCCGGTGACAAATTCTTTAGCCCCGGGTGGGACCTGAAAAACGCGGCGGCCGGGGAAAAGCCAGATTCGGACTATGGCGTGGGTGGTTTCGGCGGCCTCAACTACCCACGCAACCTCGACAAGCCCTTGATCTCTGCAATCAATGGTATCTGCTGCGGCGGTGGCTTTGAGATTGCCCTCGGCACTGACATCATCGTGATGGAAGAGCATGCGCGATTCGCACTTCCCGAGATCAACGTCGGCGTGCTCGCAGATGCTGGAACCATCAAGTTGCGGCGCCAGATACCGTACCACGTCGCCGTCGAATTTCTAATGACGGGCCGATGGATGAATGCGTCGGAGGCAAAGCATTGGGGAATCGCCAATCACGTCGTGCCCAAAGGTGCCGCGCTTTCCAAGGCACGCGAAATTGCGCAACAGCTCGCTAGTGGACCACCACTGCTGTTTCCGGCCATCAAGCAGCTGTTGCGACACACCGAAATGGTAGCTGAGCACGAGGCCTTCCTAGTGCACGACGCGCTGGATGCGGTGCAACGGGTGCTGCGCTCTGAAGACTTAATCGAAGGCGCAACAGCATTTTCGGAGAAGCGTAAGCCCGTCTGGAAGGGCCGTTGAGTAGATGAGAGCGTAGGAGTGCCCGAATATTGCCCGCGGCTCGATTGCGCCGCGCCGGACGGCGCAGCATGACTAGTACCGGCATTGCGACCAATCACGCAGCGCGGGCCGCCCGTAGCCCGTTCGTCGTGCTGCTGGCCGTCGCACTGTTCATCAATTACGTCGACCGCGGCCTGCTACCAACCGCGGCGCCGCTCATCGTGAAGGAATTGCACTTAAGCGAGGGGCAGCTCGGCATCTTGTTCTCGGCCTTCTTTTGGACCTACGCAATCATACAAATTCC
>JBBRCA010000302.1:0-2828 GCA_038205325.1 Terriglobales bacterium
GGATATCGACACGGAAGACGATTTTCGAAAAGCTCAGACGTTGTTCGAGCATGATGCGCGAAATAATGACCGGCGGCGGGACTGAGTTTCGCGCCAGTCCCTATCGCCACTCCTACACCGAGCGCAGGAACTCTTCCAGCAAATTGCCCGCCACTGCGGCGCGATACTTCGCTGTGGAGCGAATGTCGTCAATCGGTTTGGCTTCCGAGGCGAGAGCGGCGCGGGCGGCGCGGATCGTCGTGGCGTCGATGCGTTGGCCAAGCAATGCGGCTTCCGCTGTGCGACAGCGGAAGGGGCGGTCGGCGAGTGAGGCGGCCCCGATGCGAATGTCGGCGATGGTGCCGCCGTCGATACGCGCGATGGCGGCGAGCGCGACCTTCGAAATCGCCTGCGCGTTGCGCGTGCCGACTTTGCGGATGTATTGGCGATACCCGCTGAAATTGCGCGGCACGCTGATGCTATGCAGCAGTTCGTCGGGGCGGAGCGCGGTGCGTTTGTAGCCGAGATGAAAGTCGGCGTAGGGCAGCGTGCGAGTGCCGCGTGTGCTGATGAGTGTCAGCGTCGCGCCGTAGGCCAACAGGGCCGGGGGAGTGTCCGCGGCTGGTGAAGCGTTGCAAATGTTGCCGCCGAGCGTGGCGCGGTTCTGGTTGGCGATGCTGCCCGTCCATGACGCCGATTGGATGAGCAGCGGAAGGTCTTCGGCGATTGTTGCGTTGCGACGGATGTCGGTAAACGTGCTGCCAGCTCCGATGTGGATGGCGTCTGTTTCGATGCGGATGAAGCGCAGGGCTTCGAGATGCTGAATGGAGAGCAGTGATTGTTGGGTGAGGCGACCGGTATTGAACGCGACCATGAGCTCGGTGCCGCCGGCGAGGGGCGTGTGTTTGCCGGGCTCAGCGGCGAGCTGGGCAAGGACGGCGTCGAGCGTTAACGGCGCGGTGAGTTCGAACAATGCGACATCAGAGCGCATTTGAAGTCCCTCTTACTCGACCCCAAATGTAAAAGATAGCCAATGCCACGAGCGCGTAGATAACTGCGGTACCCGGCAGCTCGAAAATGCCTGGCAATAGGTATAGAGGGCAGAAGACATGATTCAACCGCCAGTACGTCTCAGCCGCAGGGCCTTGGTTTAAATTGAATAGCAAGAAACTGAGCATCCCCCACAAAATAGGCGTGCTGAACCCAATAGCTGCTCCAATCCACACGGCTCGTTTCATTTAATCGCACCAACAATTAATTTTGCAGAAGCCTCGACGGCCACGAAGATGCGCATGTAGCCGGTGCAGCGGCAGAGGTTTCCGGCCAGGCCTTCCTGGATTTGTTCGAGGGTTGGGTGAGGATGTTTGTCGAGCAGATGGTGTGTTGCGAGAATCATGCCCGGCGTGCAGATGCCACACTGCGCTCCGCCTTGTTCGAGGAAGCATTGCTGGATGGGGTGCAGACGGCCCTCCGCGCTCATGCCTTCGATGGTGCAGAGTCGCGCGCCGTTGGCTTGCAGCGCGGGCACGAGGCAGGAGTTGACGAGTTCGCCGTCGAGCAACACAGCACACGCCCCGCACTCGCCTTCGCCGCAGCCTTCTTTGGTTCCGGTGAGGTGCAGGTCTTCGCGGAGAACGTCGAGCAACCGCTTCATCGGCGGCACTTCCAGATTCTGCTTGCTGCCATTGACGGTGAACGTAATGCTGCTCACGCGAGCACCTCGGAGACTTCGGCGCGCGTATCGCGAACATTCATTGCGCGAGTATCGCGGTCTTTCGATGCGTCGAAGTCCTCGCTGCCGCCGTGCGCGTGCGTGGTGCAGTTGGTGAGGCGCTCGAAAATGTCTTCGGGTAAGAGCGGGATTGTGTTGAAGGAAACTCCAGTCGCGTTTTCGATGGCGTTGAGGATCGCGGGCGCGGGGCCGTCCATCGGCAGCTCGCCGATGCCCTTCGCGCCAGAGGGGCCGTGGATACAAGGGGTTTCCTCGAAATGCACATGGATCGGCGGCAGGTCGGCGCTGGTCGGCATGATGTAGTTGGTCATCTGGTTGTTCATCATGCGACCGTCTTTCCATAGGCACTTTTCGTAGAGCGCGTAGCCAATGGCCTGCGCGACGCCGCCTTCGATCTGCCCTTTAGCGAGCACGGGATGCATCACTTTGCCGACTTCCTGGAGCGCGTCGAAACGCGTCACCGTCGCCATGTATGTGTTGAGGTCGACCGCGACTTCGGCGACGTAAACCGCCCACGCGTAGCCGGGATACGCGTCGCCGCGAAAAAGATCGTCGTCCCAGTGGATTTTTGTTGCAGGCTCGTAGCGGACGGAGCTGCGTAGCGTTTCGTGCTTCGCAAGATAAGTTTGCGCGCACGCTTTGAAGTCTGAGGGTGTGTGATTTACGGGAAGCGATGCGTGGTCGCGTAATGTTTGGAGCAACTGCGTGCTGGCGCGTTCGACCAGCTTGCCGACGATCATCGCCGTTCGGCTGGCGACGGTGGGGCCGGAGTTGGGCACGATGCTAGTGTCGGGTTGCGCGATGAGCACTTGCTCGTAGGGTAGCCCGAGAGTTTGCGCTGCGACCTGGCAGAGGATGGTGTTAGTGCCTTGGCCGAACTCGGTGGAGGAGACGAGGATTTGTGGACGGCCGTCGGGGAGGACATCGACGTGAGCGAGCGAGTTGAGACGCCGCTCGCCGGAGCCGGTGAAACCCGCACCGTGCATGAAGGCGGCGATGCCCACACCGCGCTTGATCGTGGAACGCTTGTTCTCTTCAGCGAAGCGCGCAAGTTTTTCGTGGTAACCGGATTCGTCGAGCGCGCGGGTGAGCAGGTGGTGCATGTCTACGGGTTCGT
>JBBRCA010000303.1:0-2790 GCA_038205325.1 Terriglobales bacterium
GATACCCCCAATCCTCTTCTCCCGCTGGCGCTCATCGCCTGCACCATGGCCATTCTGCTCGCTTCGCAGATCGGTTCTTCCAAGCAATCGAACAGCGTCATGAAGTGGCAGAGTGAGACGCTCGAAAAGCAGATCACCAACCTGCAAACCGCTGACAAGCAAGCGGCCGAAGCGATCAAGAATCGCGAGCCTGTCGTCAAGCAGTCGGGCGAACTGCAGAACCAGCTCCAAACGCTGCTCAACGAAGTGCTCGATCTCGCGAAGGATGACAAGGACGCGCAGGAGATCATCAAGAAGTGGCAGATCCAGCGCTCCGCTCCAGCAGCCGGTGCTCCCGCTGCTGACGCGCCCGCCAAGCCCGCCGACGCAAAACCCGCGGACGCCAAGAAGTAACTCACCAGCCGGCAGCAGCCGGCCAATCAAAGCTCAACCATTGCAGCCGGCTTCATCACGAGGCCGGCTGCAATTTTTTTGGGCAATCGCCCAGCGCTCGCGCTCGCCGGAATTCGCGGTAGGCTCCGCCCGTGCCTGACCCTCTCGAAACCTCGGCCCGCGCCATCGTCCGTCGCCTGCAAGACGCCGGATTCACGGCGCTCTACGCTGGTGGCTGTGTGCGTGATCGCCTGCTGGGCACCGAACCGCACGACTACGACATCGCCACGGACGCGAAGCCGGAACAGGTGCAGGCGCTCTTCCGCCGTACGGTCGCCGTCGGCGCGCAGTTTGGCGTCATTTGCGTCATGGATGAAGGGACTGAGTTTCAGGTCGCGTCGTTTCGCGCCGATGGACTCTACATTGACGGCCGGCATCCCGAGAGCGTCACTTTCTCGACCCCCGAACAGGATGCGCAACGCCGCGACTTTACGGTCAACGGCCTTTTCTTCGACCCCATCGCCGAGCGGCTGATCGATTACGTCGGCGGTCAGGACGACCTCAAGGCGCGCGTCATTCGCGCGATCGGAAATCCCGCCGACCGCCTGCGCGAGGACCGCCTGCGGCTGCTGCGCGCAGTGCGTTTTGCGACCGTGCTCGGCTTCGATCTCGATCCAGCCACCTGGCGTGCGGTGAGCGAGAACGCGCCGCACATCCGGGACGTCAGCGCCGAGCGCATTCGCGAAGAGCTCGTGAAGATCTTCCTCGCATCGGCCCGCGTCCGCGGCTGGGACTTGCTCGACGAAAGCGGATTGATGCACGCCGTCCTTCCTGAGCTGGAGAATCTCAAAGGCTGCGAACAGCCGCCGCAATTTCACCCCGAAGGCGATGTCTTCAAACATACGAGGATCATGCTCGGCCTGCTGCCCGCGGAGGTGACTGCGCCGCTCGTTTTTTCCGTGCTCTTTCATGACATCGGCAAGCCGGGCACCGCATCGGTCGATACCGATGGCCGCATCCGTTTCAACGGGCACGACAAGCTCGGGGCGGAGATGACCGAGGTCGTGATGACGCGCCTGCGTTTTTCGCGCGCGGAGATCGACGCGACCGTGGAAGCGGTGGCGCAACACATGGTCTTCAAGGACGTGCAGCAGATGCGCGTGGCGAAACTGAAGCGCTTCATGGCGCGCCCGCATTTCGACGCAGAGATGGAGTTGCACCGCGTCGATTGCATGAGCAGCCACGGCATGCTCGACAACTACGAATTTCTGAAAACGAAGCGCGAGGAATTCGCCAGCGAGCCGCTCATCCCACCCGCGCTGATCACCGGCCGCGATCTCATCGCGCTCGGTCTCCAGCCCAGCCCGCGCTTCAGCGAAATCCTCGAAGCCGTCCAGTCGCGCCAGCTCGAGGGCGCTCTCACCGATCACGACTCCGCGCTTGAGTTCGTGCGCGCGGAATTTCTTTCCTCGGTGCAATAGCGCGAGCGTCGCCCCGTAAAATAGTCGCGACAAATGGCGCACGCGCTTAGCCTGCCGTCATGAAAACCGTGAGGACGTTTGGAAATCTGGCCGAAGCGGGATTCGCGAGTTCGCTGCTCGAGGCCGCGGGAATTCAAGCCCTGCTCGCCGACGAACAGACCTTCACCATCGGCTATGGGGCAGCCATCGGCGGGCTTCGATTGCAGGTTGACGATGCAGACTGGGACCGAGCAGTGCAGGTTTTGGAAAGCGGTCCCGATGCAGCGACGACGATCGGGAAAGCGGATGAATTGCCATCGACTCCCAGCGAACCGGGCAGGATTCCCACCGGCCTCTTTTTGGCTGCCGCCGCCTTCTTCGTCGTGCTGGCCTTCGCCGTCTACAATGCCATTCAGCAAAAACAGACCGGCGCGCGATCGAGCAAACAAACTGAAGAATACGACTACGATCACGACGGAAAGCCGGACCACTTTTTCACCTATCGCAATGGTCGCAACGTCAGTGCCACGGTGGATCGAAATTACGACGGTCGAATCGATGAGTGGGACACTTACAACTCGGAAGGAGTGATCGCGCGCGTCGAACTCGACGACAACTTCGACGGCAAACCTGACGCCTGGATCACTTACAAATATGCGGCGCCGGTGATGGCGAAACGTGACACCGATTTCAACGGCCTCGTGGATTGCATCGACACGTACGAGAACGGAATCGTCGTTCTCTCCGAAAGCGCCCCAAACGAATCGAGTCCGGTCGTTCGTAGGTATCTTTACGTGAACGGCGTGCTGCGAGAAGAATGGGTGGACGAAAACCGGGACGGAATTTTCGACTACAAGATTCTCCACGATCCATTCGGCGCCACTTCCGGTATGATCCCGATCGAAGCGGGAAAATGAAATCGCCCGCGCCTTAGCCTTTACTGCGGGGCTGGTTGCTT
>JBBRCA010000304.1:0-2780 GCA_038205325.1 Terriglobales bacterium
AAAACGGTGGAGTCGAGAGGTGGCGCGGTGACGAAAATCGTTCCGTTTCCACCTCCCGCTCATCGAACCGGACGTGCGGGTCTCCCGCATCCGGCTCTCGGAGAAAGTTCACGCTTTCGCTTGCGGCAAGCGGCTGGCGTCCCACTTCAACTGAAGCAATCCAAACTTCTGCTCCAGCCAACGGCTCCAGTGCCAGCGCCCATCCAGCCGGGCGCCTTTGAATTTGGCAGTCCACCACTTGCGGAACCGATACCGGACGTGTGAGTTGATGATCCGGTAGGTATCACTGATTGGACCCATACAGAAGTAGCCGGCCCAGCCCCGCAAAACGGGATTGAGTTCGGCCACCATCTCTGCCACGCTGAACTGCGTGGCGTTTCGGCCCGTCATCGCGCTGATCTTTTCACACACGCGCGCGACACGTTTCTTGCTCGGCATGCCACAGAACATCCAGTGCCCTGTGCGCGCCGAGCGGTGTCGGCCGAACGTATAGCCCAGGAAGTCAAACGTCTCGCCCGGCAGTTCCCTCACATGCGTCTTGGTTTCATTCACCGTCAGTTTCAGCTTCTGCATCATGCCCCGCATGACGGCCATGGCCTTTTGAGCCGTGCCCCGGCAGCAGATCACGAAGTCGTCAGCGTAGTTGACGATGCAGGCCTTGAGACGGGCCACATGGCCCTGTGTCTTCCAGCCCAACACGAAACGGCGCATATATAGGTTGCTGAGCAGCGGTGAGATGGGCGCGCCTTGCGGCGTGCCTTTCCCTTCGTCCTTGTTCCTCGTCGTCCAATGCCGGTTCCCACGCTCGTCGATTTCCTCGACGGGCGCTTCCAGCCACATCTTCAGCAGATGCAGCATCGCGCCGTCCACGATGCGCCGCCGAAGGCATTGCATCAGTTCGACGTGTGGAATGGAATCGAAGTAACCGCTCAGGTCCGCGTCAACCACCTGCGTGTGGCCGCTGATGAGCAGCTCACGCACGTGCTGGACAGCGTGCAGCGCGCTATGCTGCGGGCGGTAGGCGTATTGCTCGCCTTGCAGATCGGCTTCGAATATCGGCTGTAACACCAACATCGCCGCCGTCTGCGCGACTCGGTCCTTAATCGTTGGGACTCCCAGTGGCCGCTTCTTACCGTCGGGCTTGGGGATCCAAACCCGCCGGACAGGACTCGGTCGATACGTCTTAACTTTCAGTTCTTCCGCAAGTTCGCCCAGCCATTGGCCCAGCCCGTACTTCTCGATGTCCTCGAACTTCTGACCATCCACTCCTTCCGCGCCACCGTTGGTGCGGCAGCATTCGCAGGCGTGTTCCAGAACGTCCTTACGGTACACCTTGTCGTACAGGGCATGAAACTTCTGGTCGGGCGATGCCTTGGCTTTGGCGTGCAGCGCCGCCTGCAACTCCTGAAGCTTTTGTGGAGGTGTTAGACTCATGTCACTCTCTCTTGCTCCCTTGTCGCTTCCTGCGCTGACCCTTCAACTTCGGCCCCTTCCCTCCGCGGTCGTTACCCGCTTCATCGGTACTATGGGCCGATCCGACTCCCATCGCGGCCTCAGTCAGTCCCTCGCGGAACCCGAGTTGGCGGCTGCCGCCACCGCAATGGGTCTCCCGTGTTGCGTCATCTTCCTTGCAGACGTGCCGTCGCCACTACCCCGGCGGACCCGTCGCACCGGATTGTTCGGGGCGTTTGACGGCCCTTTGCATGCGACGGCGGCGGCCTTCCCCTTCTGTCCGCAGGGTCGGCATCCGCATGGTTTTGTTTCGAGGCCTGCTCAGCGTTCACTCACGTTACGGCCCATCTGCTTGCTGAGTCGCCTGTGCGACCCTTTGACATCGAAAGCTTCAGCCGAGTCGTTACCTCCTCGTCTGTTCCGACTGCTACCGGGTGGAACAACCAATCTCCCGGACGGGACTTTCACCCGCTGGAAAACGACACCTTTGCACGGCGCACGGACAGGTCCAATTATGGTTTCCTGCCTTGCTTTACCGGCCTTCCCCGCCCACGCAGCGGTCCGAGCTCCAGCAGCGATTCCATCTTACGCGTCCATGCTTCCGAGCCGAACGGCCTGCTGTGTGTCACGCAGTGGCGCAACGCCGCCTCCTCGGTTTTGGTCTGCGGCTCATTCACCCACGACTCCCAATCCCGCCGGCGCGGCACCGGCCATCGCGCCAGCGGAATCAACGGCGTCTGCTCCGTCTCTTTCTGCCCCAGACTCGACCACCGCCAGTCCTGGGCGCGCTTCGCGACCCCGGCACGCACCGGGTTCCGCTCGATGTACCGCGCCACCGTCGTGAAATGCCCGTCATCTTCCGTCACAAACGATTTGTATCGACCCTGATAGACGCTGCCATAGCCGACGCGATGGCGGTGCTCAACCCATCGCCGCACATGCGTGATGGTCAGCTTCTGCATGAATCGCGACAGATCCCCATCCTGCTCGGGCCAGAGCAGCAGGTGCCAATGATTGCGCATCAGACAAAACGCGCAGACCCGCATCGGCGTCATCTCCAGCGTCCGCGCAAAAACCCGGATGAAGGCGGCATAATCTTCAGCATCATCAAACAGTGCCCTGCGCCCGGCAGCGCGATTCAGGATGTGATAAACGACCCCGCCGGGGGCATTGCGTGCTTGTCGCGGCATGGAGGAAAAGGATAGTCCGGGAACGCCGATTCGTCAATAATGGACCTGTCCCGTTTTCCGTGTCAATAACCTTTGCCTCTTGCTCTCCATCGAGCAATTTCTCACGCGGCGACTTGAGATGCGGCTGGCCATTGAGCG
>JBBRCA010000305.1:0-2722 GCA_038205325.1 Terriglobales bacterium
CGATCCACTTTGATGGCCGCGCCAAGGGCCACTCGCTCAACCAGGCCTGCTCCTCGGGCGTACCGCAATACTTGATAGAAATATTCGTCGGACCCGACGGGGAACGACTTGAGTCTCCCCTGATACAAGTGCCCCTCGCCGACAACTCGATGGTTCTTCTGCCACCGTGTCACATGTGTGACGGACAGGCGTTGCAGGAATCGGGCCAGGTCGCCGTCTTTTTTTGGCCAAAGCACAAAGTGCCAGTGATTGGGCATCAGGCAGTACCCACAGATTCGCATCGGTTGCTTTTCGAGCGTTTCCTCCACGATCGCTTCGAACGCCGCGTAGTCGGCGTCGTTGAAAAACAGCTTCCGCCGCCCGCCGCCCCGATTGAGGACGTGGAACACCATTCCGCGGGGAGTAACGCGCGGGTGTCGGGGCATGGTGCAGTCCAGCATATCCGCCGCCCGTCTGATTATCAATATATGGACCTGTCCCCTGGTATGTAGGTTTTACCAAATAAAAATCTCTTCTTCTTGGTGACCTGCGCGCCAGACTACCCTATCGGAATGGGAATGGTTTCCCGGTTCCGTTTCTTTCAGGAGGGTAGTCTCATGTCCAAGTCTTCTCCCACGCGTCCTCAGTCGGCCAGGCGGCGCTCCCAGCGACAGCTTCCCAAACCCGGCGGCGCGATCGACCAACGCGTCCAGGCCGTTGGGCCGGAACGCTTTGGCATCGTCTCCGTCGATTGCGCCAAGTTGCGCTCGCGCTGGATGCTGAGCGACTTCTATGGCAAGGTCCTCTTGCCCCCCGCCACTCTCGAACATACCGCACCCCAGTTCCGCCAAGCGATCCAAACGCTGTCCAGCGCCGCAACGCGACACAACCTGGCCCACGTCCTGGTCGCTGTCGAACGCACCGGCAACTACCATCGCGCCGTGCAATGCGCTTTTCGCGACGCCGGTTTCGAAACACGCATCGTTCACCCCTTCGCATCGCATCAATTCCGGCAAGTCGAACATCCCGGCGACAAGACAGACGACCACGACCTGTTCGGCATTCACCGCGCTGCCGTCGTTGGCTTCGGCCTCGTCGAACCGCCGCTCGATGCCCCGTATCTGGAACTGCGTGCGCTGGTGCGCCATCGTCGCGACCTCGTGAAAAAAGTCAGCACCGTTCAGCAACAACTCCGCGAGCACTTGCACGCCACGCTGCCGGGGTTTGCAGGACTGTTCGACGGCGACAAACTCTGGAGTTCTTCTGTCGCCATGCCGCTCGCAAGGCGGCTCGCATCGCCCGCTGCGACGCGTCAACTTGGCGTCGCGGGGATCGGCCAACTCCTCCGCGAGGCGGGCATCCGATTTCAACAGCGGACTATCGACAAGATCATGGGCTGGTCCGGACAAGCCGCCGAACCGAACGCCGACGCCATCGTGCGCCAGCGGATTCTGTGTGACCTCGATGACGATCGAATCGCTAAAAGAAGCCTGATTTCCCGTGTCGAACTCGATGTCGCCGCGCTGCTGGCGCGCACGCCCTATCTGCTCTTGATGGCTATCCCCGGCATCAATGTCGTCTCCGCCGGCGAATTCGCCGGTGAGGCCGGCCCCATCGCCCACTACGCCAATCCCAATGCGCTCACCGGCCGTGCGGGACTTTTCCCCAGCCGCTACCAGAGCGATGGAGTCGACGTCAGCGGACGCATGGTGCGCTGCGCCAACCGCCGACTCCGCGCGGCGATCCTGCTCATCGCGGACAACCTGCTGACCGTCAATAACTACTTTCGCGCTCAGGGCGCGCTGTGGAAACAGCAGCATGTGCCTCCAAGCTTGCAACGCGTCCGCGTCGCAAAACGCTTCTCCCGTCTGGCCTTCATCATGCTCGCCGGCCATCGCATTATTCCGCATGAGTGCTGTCGCGATCCCCACTACATTCTTGACAAGCTGCTCGCCTTTCTTGTCCAACACAATGCAGCGCCCGCGCAAATCCGCGACTGCCTCGCGGACGCCGCGGCACAACTCCCCAACGCTTCGCGGGCACGCGAAGCAGAAGCGATCGGAAAGCGCGCTGCAAAGTTCCAGACCGCGCGTAAGCCGGAAGTTCAATCCCTTGGCAATATCCTGAAGGAGGTGCTGGCCAACAGACTCCATGTGACTGTACAATTCACAGGTGAGGTTTAGGTCTCAAACCGTTCTGACCCAGAGCCGACGCGATAACGCCTTCTGTCCCCATGGCGCTTGACGCCTCGAAAAGACCGGCGCTCTGTCGTGTCACCATGCCTGATAAGGCGGTTTGAGGCCAACCTCTCATGTGCCAGTATGGCTTTCAGGTGACGCTTCATCCGACCGAGACCGTCGTGCTCTGCTTCAGTCCTGCTGCGACTCAACCAGCCGCTGTACGATTTCAAAAAAAACGCCCTCGCGGGCGTCTCGCTGATTCCCTGCGCGTTCGTCGTTTTCCTAATTCCGATATGGCGGTCTTTGATCGCTCCTATTCAGACATGAGCAACCGAATCAAGCTCCGCCAGCAGTGCTGAAGAAATGGTGTCAGGAACCGAATATCTTCGGTTCTCGACATCGTTTCCGTCCCCGTTTCCGTAACTTGTCCTTGCTTGCACGGCTCTTGCTCATTTGCAGGCGTCGTTGCAGCGCCGCCAATTCGGCACCCGGTTGCGGATCATTCATGACGGTCCGATGTTTGTACCTTCACACTGCGCATTCCGTGTGTCAACAGGAGTCCA
>JBBRCA010000306.1:0-2710 GCA_038205325.1 Terriglobales bacterium
GGAAGATGGCAGAGACCATAGAGCACGCCGTTGATTACGCTGATCGTAAATGGCGACGCGAACGGCAGCAGCGCGCGCAAGCGGCCCAGCAGGTAGAACTGAAAGAGCGTCTGCTGCAGCAGCGCCCACGGAAGATAAAACAGCAGCGCCAAAAGGAAATGGACGCTGATCATCGGATAGGCGTTCTTCAGCGGCCCGATTTCAAAATAGCGGCCCGCGGCGCCGAGGATAAAAAATCCAATCGCCGGTGGAATCGTCAGCATCGAAACATTGATCGCGCAACGCCGCACGCGGTCGAAGGGCGGGGACGAAACCGGCCCCCAGATCCGCTCTTCCGTTTCACGCGCCGTGAAGCCGACGAGCCCGAGGCCGACCAGCGCCATGCCGATGTAGATGCCCTGCTTTGTCCCTGGGTCCTGCGGAACGAAGAGCAGAAACAGCGCGGTCAAAATGGCGAGGACGATCAGCTCCGTGGCAACGCGGAAGCGCAACGAATCGGGCGGGTGAGGCATTCCGTTGGGATACACTGCTGCCACGATCGAAGCCTCCTTTCGTATGCGGAAAATTGTAAGGCGGTAGAGGCGAGATTCAATTGCGTGTAAGAAAGGGGCCGGGGGTCAGGGGTCAGGGGTCAGCATGGAGCGCTTCGCGCTTGCAGCCGAGCGAAGCGAGTTTTTTTCTGGCCCCTGGCGCCTGACTCCTGCCGTTAAAGGTAGCCCGCGGCGGCGCGTTTGCGGTATTCGCCGGGGGTGAAGCCGGTGGTCTTTTTGAACAGGCGGGAAAAATAATTGCCGTCGTGGAAGCCGGTGCGGTAGGCGATTTCGGTGACGGAGAGCGACGAGCTGGCGAGTAGTTGCCTGGCTTTGTCGAGGCGGACCGAGTTGATGAATTCTATCGGAGTCTGCGAGGTCAGGCGCTTGAAGACTTTCGAGAAGTACTCGGGGCTGAGGTACGCGCGGTCGGCGAGGTTGTCGAGGCGGATTTCTTCGGGGTAGTGCTCTTCGATGTAGCGGATGCAGTCGCGGATGAGCGTGCGTTTGCCGGACAGTTCCTCGCTGTCGGCGGCTTGCGCTTCGGAATTCAGTTGCGCCCGGTAGCGCGCGACCAGCACCAGCAACTGCACCAGCATCGCGCGCGCGGCGGCTTCGAACCCCGATTGCTTGCGCTCAAGCTCCTGATGCATCGCGGTGAGCAGTTCTTCGACGCGGATGCGCGTGGCCGAATCGAGATGCATCTTGCCGCGCAGGCCTGTCTCAGAACGAAAAAACGGATCGACCATGACCAGGTCGAAGAAGCCGTCCATGCGCTTGAGGTACTCGATGTCGGGCATCAGCGCTTCGGCCAGGAAAATGCAATTGAGCACGCGCGCTTTCTTGCTCTCCACGTACGCGTGCGGCTCGCCGGGATGGATGATGAACACGTCGCCGGGCGCGAGCGGAAACTGCTTGCCCGCGTATTCGTGCACCGACTCGCCTTCCGCGAAGAAAACCAGTTCGATGAAATCGTGAGCGTGCTCCGGGATCGGCTGATCGCCGTGCCGCGCGTCGATCACGCGCAGGGGCACGCGATCGGGTTCGAAATAGCGATGAGCTTTCAACGTCGAAGCAGCCATGTGCGCGATTATAGCGCGGCGCGCCTGCGGCGCTAACAGAAGGGGTCAGGGGCCAGGGGTCAGAACTGGCGAGTGTGGCAGCCTCGGGATTTATGGCGCACGGGGCGCCGCGTGCGAGCGCTAACTAATTCTCCTGATTCCGTCCGATAGCTTCTTGTCGCGGAGCGACCCGCCTCTCGCTTCGCTCCGAGACGGGCCACCCGACACTCATTGAAACGGGCCAACCGACACCACTGATGGCGGTTATTCGACTTTGGGGGCTAGGGCGCTGCTTTTGGTGACTCGCAGGGACCAATTGTTGGCCTCGGGCGTTACGCCTAGCGCTTTGTGGACTTTCTCCAGGACCACGTCGATATCGAGCGGCTTGATCAGGTATTCGATGGCGCCGACGACGGGCGCGTTCAAGCGTACGGCGGGATTGTCGTAAGCGGTGATGTAAATGATCGGCTTGTCGTGCCCGCGCATTTGCAATTCTTCGGCGAGAAAGAAGCCATCGCATTCGGGCATGAAGACATCCAAAATGAAGAGATCGGGTTGGAACGATTTCAGGGCATCCATGGTTTCGGTGAGACCGTGGACGGTCGTGACTTCAAACCCAGCCTTGCGGAGCAGCACGTAGAGGAACGCGAGGATGTCATCGTTGTCATCACAGACTAGAATCCGCGGTATGTGGTTCATCAATGGGTTCCTTGACCGAACTATACATAAGAAAGCACAATGTGAACTAAAAATCAAGAGCTCACATGAAAATGTTTCCGAAGTCGCACTAAGTATTTCATAAATAACGTATTAAGACGCAAAAAACCGGGCGACAGCGCCCGGTTTTCTGCACTTGTGTGTACCAGCGCCAGGTCGAACTAGGCGATGGTGATGTCTTTGTCGAGATACACGTCCTGCACGGTATTGAGAAGGTCGATGCCTTCTTTGAGCGGACGCTGGAACGCTTTGCGTCCGGAGATCAAGCCCATGCCACCGGCGCGCTTGTTGACGACGGCGGTGAAGACTGCTTCGTGCAAGTCGCTGGCGCCCTTGCTTTCGCCGCCGGAATTGATCAGCGGCAGGCGGCCCATCATGCAGTTGGCCAACTGGTAGCGGGTC
>JBBRCA010000307.1:0-2681 GCA_038205325.1 Terriglobales bacterium
CGGAGTCGATTTGAAGGTCCCAGCTCGCGAGCCCATGCCTGAACCGCGCATCCGGTAACCGCGTGACCGTACTCGATACCAACGTGTTGTCTGAACTGATGTCGCGCCAGGCATCTCCGAAGGTTCGGGCGTGGGTAGCGGGTCAGCGGACCGCAACCGAACTTTGTATTACAACAATTACCGTCGCCGAAATTCTCTATGGCATGGAACTGCTTCCAAAGGGCAAACGTCGCGACGGGTTGCTGGTGGACGCAGAGGCTATGTTTCGCGAAGACTTTGACCACCGCATCCTGGTTTTCGATGAACCCGCCGCGCGCGCCTTCAGCACGATTGCTGCCGCGCGCCGGAGTGAAGGGCGGCCAATCACAACTCTGGACGCGCAGATTGCAGCCATCGCGTATGTGCACGGCGCAACGCTGGCGACTCGAAACACTTCCGACTTCGAGCGGTGCGGCGTGCGTTTAGTCAATCCCTGGGAGTAGACTACTCGGTCGTCTTCCGGAGGTTCTTCATGCGCCATCTCTTATTCCTGTTGATGCTCTGCCTGATCGTTCCCGCGTTCGCCCAAGTCAAACACCCTTTTACTTTCGATGACCTCATGGCGCTGAAGCGCGTCGGCGAACCCGTGCCTTCGCCCGATGGCAAGTGGATCGTCTTCAGCGCGGTCGATGTGGATCTCGCCGCCAACAAGAAGACTTCGCACATTTGGATTGTCCCGCTGGGAGCAGGAGCGCCCAACTCCTCCGCGCTTTCGGGAGAAGTGGGAAAAGAGCGCATCCTCATCGCCGATCAGATCGCCGACCGCCCGCGCTGGTCGCCCGATGGCAAGCGCTTCGCTTTCCTTTCCCCCAAAGACGGCGGTTCGCAAGTCTGGATCGCCGATTTCGAAAGCGCTTCCGGCAATGTCACAGGCGTGCACAAACTGACGTCCATCGCGACTGAGGCCGATGGCGAACTTTGGTCGCCCGATGGCAAGAACATCTTGTTCACCTCGACCGTCTACCCTGAATGCAACGGCGCGCCCGACGCCGAGACCGCCTGCAACGCGAAGCGCCTGGCTGAAACCGAAAAGTCTCCCGTGAAGGCGCAGATCTTCACACGTCTGCTCTATCGCCACTGGACCGCCTACAAAGATGGCATGCGCAGCCATATTTTTGTCGCGCCGGTCGAAGGGGGTACGCCCCGCGACCTTACGCCTGGCGACTACGACGCGCCTGTGTTCTCGCTCGGCGGACAGGACAACTACGCCTTTTCGCCTGACGGGCAGGAGATTTGCTACACCTCGAATCACGAAAAAGTCGAAGCCTCCTCTACCAACAACGATCTCTGGATCGTCCCGGTGAATGGAGGGGCGGCTGGATCTGTCCCGGCCAGGAACATCACCGCCGACAATCCCGCCAGCGACTCGACGCCGCTCTATTCACCCGACGGCAAGTACATCACCTACCGCGCGCAGCAGCGTCCGGGATACGAGAGCGATAGATTCCGGTTGATGCTGTACGACCGTAAGACAGGCAGCAGGCGAGATCTGACCAGCGTTTTCGATCACTGGGTTGGCTCGGTGGCATGGGCGCCGGACTCGACCACGATTTACTTCAGCGCAGAACACAAGCACCACTCGCTCATCTACGCGGTGGGGGTGTCGTCGCCCGACCCTAGCCCCCGCTCTCTCGTGGCCGGCTACAACGATGACGTAGCCGTGACACGCGACGGCAGGACATTGATCTTTACCAGGATGTCGATGATTGCGCCGGTCGAAATCTACAAAGCCGACGCCGCAGGCGAGGGCTGTCCCTCAAGGACCGGCGAGGTGGATCGTGGCCGCCAAGACTGCTCGCTGAACCAGACTAGGGCGATTACTGCTGTCAACTCACCCGTGCTCTCGCAAATTGATATGTCGAAGCTCGAGACCTTCTCGTTCAAGGGCGCGCACAACGATGAGGTGGAAGGACTGCTGGTCCGACCGCCGAGCTTTGATGCAGCCAAGAAATATCCGGTGAAGTTCCTCATCCACGGCGGGCCGCAGGGCGCTTGGGGAGACGACTGGTCCTATCGCTGGAATCCCGAACTGTTTGCCGCCAACGGGTACGTCGTCATCATGATCAACTTCCACGGCTCGACTGGCTACGGGCAGAAGTTTATTGACGCGATCAACGGCGACTGGGGCGGCGCTCCCTTCGAAGACTTGATGAAGGGCCTCGACTACGCCGAGAAGACCTACCAGTTTATCGACAAAGACCGAGAGTGCGCGCTGGGCGCGAGCTATGGCGGATACATGGCCAACTGGGTGCTCGGCCATACCGACCGCTTCAAGTGCATCGTGTCGCACGACGGCATGTTCAACACGTACTCCGCTTGGGGGACGACCGAAGAACTCTGGTTCAACAGTTGGGAGTTCAAGGGCACGCCCTACAGCAATCCGGAAGTGTACGACCGCTGGAATCCACGCAATGCCGGCAAGAATTTCAAAACACCGACGCTGGTGATCCACGGCCAAAAAGACTATCGCCTCGACGTCAGCGAAGGCTTCCAGCTCTTCACCACACTCCAGACCATGGGCGTGCCGTCGAAGATGCTCTACTTCCCCGACGAAGGCCACTGGGTGCTCAAGCCGCAAAATTCGCAACTTTGGTACAAGACAGTCAACGACTGGGTGGACCAGTGGACGAAAAAGTAGCGGG
>JBBRCA010000308.1:0-2658 GCA_038205325.1 Terriglobales bacterium
TGGCCACGCGATAGCCGCGTTGAATCAAGCGTCCGATGTAACCTTCAGCGGCATGGTAAGGCACGCCGCACATTGGAATTGGCTGATCTTTTTCTTTGTTGCGCGAGGTGAGAGTGATTTCCAACTCACGGGCGGCGGTCACAGCATCGTCGTAGAAGAGCTCATAAAAATCTCCGAGCCGGAAGAGGAGAAGGGCTTGGGGAACCTGCTGCTTTATCGCGTGATACTGCCGCATCAGCGGCGTGGAGGGTTCAGCCTGCATTACTAGGCATAAATGCCGCGCAGCTTTATCGCGAAAGCGACGCGGTCGATGGCCAACATGTAGGCGGCCACGCGGTTGTTCACCTGATGCTTGTCGGCATAGCCCACTACGTCACGGAAGCTGTTGACCATGATCTCCTCAAGACGCCCGTTCACCAGTTGCTCGTTCCAGAAATAGCCCTGGCGATCCTGCACCCACTCGAAGTAGGACACAGTTACCCCGCCGGCGTTGGCCAGAATGTCGGGCATGACGAAAATGTTCTTCTCAGCGAGAATCGCATCAGCTTCCGCGGTGGTGGGACCGTTTGCACCCTCGCAGATAATTTTGGCGCGAATACGGTCGGCATTTGCGGACGTGATGACGTTTTCCCGTGCTGCGGGGAGCAGCACATCGCACTCGAGTAGCATTGCTTCATCGCGGTCAATGGCCTCCGCTTCCTTAAACCCGATAATGGAGCCGGTCTCGCGGCGATGCTGCATCAGGCCCACGATGTCGAGGCCATTGCGATTGTAAACGGCGCCATCGTATTCGATCACACAGATGATCTTGAAACCCGCGCGCGCCATCAACTTCGCAGCCATGCCGCCCACATTTCCAAAGCCTTGCACCACGACCTTGCAAGACGCAGGGTCAATGCCGAGACGGCGGAGCGCCTGAAGGGTCACAATCATGCACCCGCGGCCGGTAGCTTCCGGGCGGCCACGCGATCCGCCCAAATTGAGCGGCTTCCCCGTAACGACCGCCGTAACCGTGGTGCGCTTGTGCATCGAATAAGTGTCCATGATCCAGGCCATGGTTTGCTCGTTCGTGTTTACGTCAGGCGCCGGAACGTCACGTTCGGGCCCGATAAAGTCGAGGATCTCGGCTGTATAACGGCGCGTGATCCGCTCCAGTTCCTGCATCGATAGAACGTTGGGATCGCAAATCACGCCGCCCTTAGCGCCACCGAATGGGATGTTGACCACCGCGCATTTCCAGGTCATCCAGGCGGCCAGCGCGCGCACTTCGTCGAGCGTCACGTCGGGCGCAAAACGGATTCCGCCCTTACCCGGACCGCGGGCAATCGAGTGCTGCACCCGGTAACCGGTGAAGACCTCAATGCGGCCGTCGTCGAGATGTACGGGGATGTTCACCGTCAGCTCCAGCGCCGGAGCGCGCAGAACCTTTTGCAACCCTTCGTCAATGCCCAAACGATTGGCTGCTTCGTCAAAACGCGCCGCCGCTGCGAGCCAGGGATTTATTTCGTTATCGACGGAGGGAGTCGCTGCGACCACCATGGTTGACCTCCGAGTTCATTGTAACTGGCGACGCCGCTTCATCAACGGCCGCCCGCTACCACACGCGTCAGGGTTCGAAGTCGTTCCTTCTTGATCTTGAGCACGATCCCGGAGTTGCGGTCGGCGACCTCACTCACCCGGTACTCCGCCGCTGCTCCCATCACTTGCGCGGTCTCAGAAGGTGTGAGCCCGTAGTCCTCTTCGAGCCATTGCGCCATTCTCGAAGTGGCCTCGCGAAAGGCGTCATCGAGCGAGCCCTGAAGACCCATGGCGATAATCGCCTCTGGTGTTTCGACGCGCACGCCGGAGACTCGCTTTCCCGGGATCACATCCACGGTAAACTCCACGTCCATGGAAGTCTCTAAAGCGTTTCCGTTGAGTTCGCCGTCTCCTTGAAGGGCGTGACCGTCTCCCAAGTAAAGAAGCGCACCGGGGTTACTCACTGGCAGGTAGATGGTTGAACCTTCGGCAACCTCATTAAAATCCATGTTGCCACCCCAGTCTCCCGAATCGCCTGTGGGAGGAGCGGCGCTGGCGGGGCCAGGGGCTGTTGCAATGCAGCCAAGCATGGGGTGCACCGGAAGAGTAAAGTTCGTCAGATGGCCGCTCAGCGCAGCGGGCGAGGCGAGGCCCTTTGCCAAATCGAGATGCCAGCGGATCGACTTCCCGTTGTCTTTCATCTTCACCGCCAGACGGCTATCGAGGCCGCTCTCAACAATGCCATCGTCGCTGCCTGCCCAATCCCGATTCAGGCGCAAGCGAGTGAGATGAACAATCAGCGTGTCGCCGGGCATTGCGCCTTCGACATAGAACGGTCCAGTCTCCGGATTTCCGCCGGCCGAGCGTTTCACACCTTTTTCATCGGCACCCCCTGCGTCGACTGTTATCGTGTGGATCGTGTCACCCGGAGCGACTCTTAGAACCGGCGGGTTCAATGCCGAGAATTGGCGGTAGAAGACCGTGGGTTTAAACTCATGCCGCTGCGGCGTTGTTCGTTGTAACGGAGGCACGAACTTTCCGGTGAATTGAAAGCGGACAGTGGAATCCTCAGGATACGTCTCAGTGGCGGTTCCGGTGATTACGCCATTTACGACCGTGCCTTCCACTTCACTCGTAGCG
>JBBRCA010000309.1:0-2646 GCA_038205325.1 Terriglobales bacterium
CCCGGCAAGTATGGTGAGTTTGTTATCGCGGAACTTGTCCCGGCTTGTATCAAGGATAGCTGCGGCAACTGGACCATCATCGATCACGTCGAGTTGATTGAGGAAATCATCGGCGTGGAAGGGAAGTTCGAGCCCGGCTTCAATGCGCTGCTTCAGTCCTTGTAGGACGGCGGCAGGGGCTCGTTCTTGTGCGAAATGCAATGAAGTGCCGCTTTGGCCCTTCACCGGAAAGTCTGGGTCAGCAATCGCCGCCACGATCTGAGCGTCACGACCAGGCTCGCTCGCGGCATCATTCAGCAAAAGCCGCAGCCGTTCATCCGGTGTTTTCGCCGCCGCTAGCAGCTTGTCGCGCTCTTGCGAGAACCGCTTCGCCGTCGCCGGATCGGTCACTTCGTCGGCATAGCCGCGTGAAGCCACGAGCGCCCACGTCTCCTCGTGTGCTGCTGCCAGTAAAGCGGACGCGTGCCGTTCAGCGCGGCGGAATAGCAGGTGTTGTACTACTTCCGCCTGCACCTTTGGGCTTGGATCTGTCTTGGCAAGCTCCGTGGCCAATTCCATACCATCGACGCCGCTTTCGGACGCGATCAAAGCGAGGAGGTGCTCGCGTGTTTCGTCAGGTAGCGCCGCGACCTTTGACGCGAGGTCGGGACCGAGCACCGAAGGCCGGAAGCGCGGCGCCGTACGCAATGTCGGAAGCTGAACTTGAGAGTCCGTGCTGGAGGCCAGAGGCCAAATATGCGGCGCGACTTCGGGCCGCCCGGTCATGATCATAAACCGCACTGCTCGGTCAACTGTTCCGGGCTTATGCCAGCGACCGACAAAGCCCATCACGTCGGCACTAACGGCCTTCCAAACCCCAGCGCTGGAGCGGAAGATCATTTCTGCGGCCAGCATCGGATCGATGGCGAGCGCGAGACGGACAGCATGAGCAACGATTACAGCCCCGTCGTTTTCGCGCGAAACCCGCTCAGCCGCAAAGAGAACCGACTCTTCCCAGGCTGGTTGGTCGAGCACCGCCCCTCGCAACTGAACTTGCGAATCCGTTTCTCCCCCTGCGCTCCGGCGCATGAGGTCTTCCACATCGTAACTACCAAACCATTCTTGAAATTGCTGATGCTGGAACGAAATGGTGCCATTGCTCAAACCAGACCGCATCAAAACGTGGTGATTCACTAGCACGTCAAGAACCGCTGACGGCTCCGGCTGTCCGGCTATCTGCCCTTGCTGACGAAGGGTGGTCAGCGCGTCGACAGTGACCCGGCGCGCATCGGGCTCGGTAATCGCCGTCGATGCCACGCTGTTTAGATGGCGTGCCAGCGCTCTTAGGACCGAAGCATGGCAACCAAGCATCACTGCGTTCAACGTTTCGGCGTGCTCGCTCGCGTGCTCATGTTGCTCCACGAAAAGCCGTAAGACTTCTTCTTTTGTGGTTGGACGCGCGCCGTGCGAAGCGCCCTCAAGAAGGGCCGAAAGATAGAGAGGAGTCGCGATAAGCTGTCGTACACCGCCCGTCCGCCAAGCGTCATCGACAATCTTTGCCCCTGCGTCACCGGACTGTGCCCGCGCGATTGCCATTTGCTGGTCTTCCGAAAGCAGCTCAATCGCTAGGCGCGGGCCGCCAATAGGGACGTCGAGCACCTGTCGGCGTGTTGTCGCCACGATACGCACATGGGGCCAGTCAAGTCGAATGCGGTCGAGGTTCAGTCGGAGGCGCTTTCGCGCCGCCGCGTCGAGCTCGTTCCAGCCGTCCAGCACCAGCAACAGCCGCCCGCGCTGCGCAAGAGCGACGAAGTCATCGTGGCCGATCTTCCCGAACGCGGCACGTCGCGAAAGCGTATCAAGCAGTCCGCCATTACCTTCTGGTACGTCACTCAAGCGGAAATACAGCGGGACAATTGTGTTGCCTGCGAGGGCGTGGCGAGCCAACTGCAACACCGTAGTCGTTTTGCCCGTGCCTGGCGACGCTACGAGCGTAATCTCCGGGGCGACCTCCAAAGCAGGTGGAAGTTTGCCGATACTGAAAGGCGGTGAACCTTGCTCATCGAGCAATTTCAACGTCAATTCAACCTGTATTTGCCTCCATAGCGCCCCACGAGTGTATGTGGCAAGATCATTGGTGGCTGCCGCGTGAACTCTTTGAAAGCGCGCCGCAAATTCAGCATCCTGGGCGCCCGCGTCGTCGGAGGCCGCGAGCGAACCGATGCGTGCTGCTTCTTCGCTCGGCGACGATAGGCCAGGCACTACGAGTTCGCGAAACGCGCGCTCCTGGGCGGCACGCTTCCAACCTGTCACTACCTGGACAGTGAATTTTCCGGGATCAGCGTCGATGAGGCGCCCGCAGTTCTGACAAAGCCAGATGCCATTGTCTTTACCTCGCCGGGCCTCGCGGATTTGAGCTGCGTTGTAGCGCGGGCCGCCGGGCGAAGCCGCGCAGATATGTGCCGCAACACCGATTGTAATGACACCCGTTTGCTCGGCGTTCGCGGCAACCGTAGGGCGCGCGCAATCTGGGTTTGAGCAGCGGTAACCCACACCCTTGGCGATCTCAGTGATAGTCTGTTTCAGAAAATCATCGCGCACGTGCTGCCCGAATCCGCTACCCTTGTTATATTCAATCCAGATGATTGCTTTTAACTCAACCTAGTT
>JBBRCA010000310.1:0-2635 GCA_038205325.1 Terriglobales bacterium
AGCTCCGATGGGGCCGATGATGGGGCCGAACAATGGAATGCAGCAATTTGAGCCCTTTCAGCAAATGCAACCGCTGCAGGGGCCGCGGATGGACATGCAGCCAATGCAGTTGCCGCGGATGGATTTTCAGCCGCCGCCTCAGCGTCCCGTGGCGGGGTTCCCGACGCATCCGTTCACGCGCAGCCCGCGCGACTTCTTCATGTGGGGTGAAAACATGGACGACGAACGTGCCCGCGGCAATCGCCCCTTCCCGGTGCCGTGATTCCCCGGTCCCGGTTTAGCGCTCGCGCCGCCGGCCGGCGGCGCGGGCGCTAAACGAATTGCTAGCCCCGCCCTTCCAACTTTTCGATGCGCTCCCGCAGCTCCGCCGGCAGCGCCACCTTCTTCCCCGTCTCATAGTGAAACGACACGATCACCCCTTGCCCATCGGTGGCGACATCGTCCAGAGCGTCGCTAACGATTTTGTGCTCGATGGTGATGCGGTCGTCTTTCATGTCGAGCAAGCGCGTGCCGATGTGAATGGTATCGGGATAAATAAGCGCCCGGCGAAACCGCGCTTGCGTCGAAGCAAGGATCGGCCCAATGCCGGTGGCGGTCTGGATGTCGAACCAGCCGACGCGGCGAATGTACTCAAGCCGACCGTTCTCGAAGTAGCGAAAGTAAGCAACGTTGTTGACGTGTTGAAACGAATCCATCTCGCCCCAGAGGACGGCTTGAGTGACGACGACGGGGAAGACGCGGAATAGCTCGTCTTTGGCGGACATTGAAAACCCTCAGGGCCTGAAGCGTAAGCGAAGGGCTGGGCCGAACTCTTCGTTTACGTTTCAGGCCCAGACACTTGCCGATAGCACGCCAGCGCCAGGTTGAAATCGCGCGTCAACAGCCCGCCGACGGCCAGCCAGCGCCAACTCTCCGCGTCCGCCCGCAACCGATGTGCCGCCTCCGCATGCACCAGCGTGGCCGCGCCATCGCCCGCCGCCGCGGCCACGGCGGCCTCCGTGAGCGCATGGCGGCGAGTTTGTTCAAGCGCGACCAAGAGCGTCAAATCCGCCTTGCAACGACGGCAGGTCGCCTCCTCGCCATTTTCCGCTCGGCACACCGGACAACGCATCGCTTGCTCCGCAATCCGTCAGAGCCTGAAGCGTAAGCGAAGAGTTGGGCCGAACTCTTCGCTTACGCTTCAGGCTCCGAAAATCATTTACGCATCTTCCAGGTAGAACAAGATATCACTCAGCTCGTTGCACGCCTTCGTGACGGACTCCCATTGGCGGTCGGTGATGGCGTTGCGGACTGCGCCGAGCATGCGTTCGAGTTCAACCTTGTCTTCGGGCGCGACTTTTTCGAGCAGCCGTTCGGCTTTCTCCAATAACGCGCGGGCCTGCACGGTTTCGCGTTGGCCTTCGCGCGGGCCGGGGACCAGTTCGGGCATGTCGCTGAACTCTTCCTCCAGGTCCTCGTCGGCGTCTTCGTCTTCGCCAAAGCCCTCGGCGCCGGCGGGGGCGGAGTTTTCCCACAGGCGGTCAAGGCGTTCACGGGCTTCGGTGATTTCGCCGCCTTCGAAGCGCGACAGGGCGTTTTCGATGGTGACCTGTTTCGACAGCCCGGTCGCTTTTTCCTTGGCGGAGACTTTCAGCATGCCGTCGAGGTTGAGGTCGCACTGCACGGTGAGCTGGTTGCCCGCGGGGACGCCGGCGAGGCCGGTGATGCGGAAGTTGCCGATGCGGTGGTTGAAACGCACGTCGTCGTTTTCGCCCTGGAAGATTTCAACCTCAACTTCCTTTTGGCTGTCATGTACCGTCGAGAACATTTCGCTGCGTGAGGCGGGCAACGGCGTATTACGGCGAATGATCGGCGCGAAGCGAAACGCGAAGTCGATGCCATTCTGGTAATCGAGGCAGCGGATGCCCAGCGAATGGGGCGTGATGTCCACCAGCACGGCGCCGACATCTTCGCCGGCGATCAACGCGGCCTGGATGCTGGCCCCCATGGCGACGCATAGGTCGGGGTTCACTTCTTGATGCGCCGCTTGGCCGAGCCGTTGTTCGAGCATTTGCGAGACGAGAGGCGTGCGCGTGCTGCCGCCGACGAGGACGACTTTGTCGAGGGCGGTCGGCGCGACCTTGGCATCTTCGAGGGCGCGTTGCACGCTGTCCATGGTTCGATTCATCAGCGGGCGGATCAGCTCCTCGTACTCCTCGCGGGTGATCTCCAGTTGCAGATGCAGGGCCTGGCCCTCCTTCTCGGCAATGAATTCCTCTTCGAGCCGAACGAACGGATGAAACGACAGTTGCCGTTTGGCGGCTTCGACGGCGCGGAGCACGCGCGCTCGCGAAACGACGTTGACGCCGAGGTCGATGCTGTGCTGAGCCTGGAATTTCAGGACGACGTGCTTGAAGAGCAGTTCATCGAAGTCATCGCCGCCGAGCTGGGTGTCGCCGTGGCTGGAGAGGACTTCGATGACGCCTTCCTGGGCTTGGACGATGGAGACGTCGAACGTGCCGCCGCCGAGATCGTAGACGAGGATGCGGTGCAACTCGGTGTTTTTGGGATCGTAGGTCAGCGAAGCCGCGGTCGGCTCATTGAGGATGCGGACGACTTCGAGCCCCGCCAGCTCGCCGGCCTCGCGGGTGGCGCT
>JBBRCA010000311.1:0-2582 GCA_038205325.1 Terriglobales bacterium
TGGGTCGGTGTGGAGGAAACATTCTTCATGGATGGTTCGGATTTCCTTCGCTCGTCCGGGGTGGGTCCTGTATGGTCGTGCATGGTAATTTCCTTTAGCGTGTGATGCGAATGTAGAGCGCCTATGTAGGCGTCCCCGCGTGGGAGTCGCAAACGGCTTGGCGGTGAGATCCGGAGAAATGAGCGTTGTTGCATATCGACGTCGTTGCTGAGCGCTCGCCCGCACAGTGCGCCCGTGTCGATGGTGCGTCTGTGCGCTACCGCACCCAGGGAAGCCGATTTTTTTTCGCGGTCCCGGAGTCAAACGCCACCGTCGGGTCGTGGCGGGCAACCCGGCACGTAAACGTCGACAGGCAGAAATTCATCGATTCCCTGGACCACGCTGTAGATGTCGTACATGCCGCCGGAATTGGCGCACAAACCCATCGAGATCACCCAGCGCGGCTCCAGCATCTGGTCGTAGAGGCGCTGCAGCACCGGAGCCATCTTGATGAAGACGGTGCCCGATATCACGATCAGGTCGGACTCGCGCGGCGAGGCGCGGATCACCTCAGTGCCGAAGCGCGCGATGTCGTACTTGCTGGTGAAGCTCGTTGCCATCTCGACGTAGCAGCACGAGAGGCCGAAGTTGTACGGCCAGATAGAGTTCTTGCGGCCCCACGCGATCAAATCTTGCAGACGCGTCAGCACGACGTTGCGGCGTACGACGTCTTCCATCCGGGCGTCGTCGCGCGCCGCCGGTACTTCGGCCTCTGCCTTGCTCAGCCACCACTGCATCATGTTCCCCTTTTTTTGTCAGGGTCCTGAACGTCGCACTTGCGGCGGGGGACCCCAGTCGAGCCCGCCCAACCGCCACAGGTAGGCCAGCGCAGCCAGCAGGATGCCGATGAAGATCACCATCTCGATATAGCCGGCCCAACCTACTTCGCGGATCGCAATGGCCCAGGCGAACACAAAGAGCGCCTCCACGTCGAAGATCACAAAGAACATCGCGATCAGATAGAACTTTGCCGACAGGCGCAGCCGCGCATTGCCCACGCCAACGATGCCGGACTCGAACGGCTCATCGCATGCCGCGGCATTGTGGCGTTCGCCCATCAGATGCGTAGTTATCAGCACCCCGACTAACAGCGCAACAAGTATCGCGGCATACGCGACTAGCGGCCAAATCTGACTCGGTTCCATCGCGCTCAATCTATCGGACAGGCACGCCGTTGTCTGTTATTTCAAGCGACCTCAAATGAGGAACTGCGCTCGGAATTGAGTCCAGAAGTCTGTCACAGTTCCCTATTGGTAAAAGCAAGTGTCGATGTACTTTCAATCTGCCAATGGGGGCCAGAATCTCAAGGCCATGAAGGGTTGCCCGCTCCTTGAAGAAAGTGCCACCCACCACGTTGCCCGAGCTCCAGCCGCTGCCGTTTCTTCACCTTCCTCGACCACGACCTTGTCATTTATATCAACCTCCGCGGCGATTTGATTGTGATTGGCAGACAGACCGCCGAGGAGTCTGGTTCCCTTCGAGCCAAGCGCCTCACATTGCATTGTTCCAATAGGGCGCAGGTAGGCGCAGGTCCGAATCGTCACAAAAGGAATCCACGAACACCCACCTTCCGAGACAGTTGACGGTTCGCCAAATAGACAGCGTAAAGCGAAGGTTCCGAAGCGGCATTCGGAAGGAGCGGTACGCAGAATGCCCAGTATCCGCTTTCGGTCTCAATCCGAGAATAAAACGATAGCTATGCACGGCGAGTTCTTGTGGACTTGCTGGAATTGCGTGACGTCGAAAATATTCGGGCGTTGCACACAGCTGATATCGATCGGCGCGAGTCTTCGCCCAACCAGCGCTTGCGCACGTCGACTTTGAACCATAACTGCGGCGATGCTTTTTCGCCTCCACGACGCGAGCGAGGCTTTCCATACCGAGAAGATCCATTGCTTTCGTTTCGCTTAGTCCCATGCCGTAGACGTGCTTTTTTCACATGGGCGCGTGCGTTCCATGGAACAAAACATTCTTCGATAAGGTCTGAGCCCCCGACGTCGTCATGGCCTGCTGCGGCGACGTGCCCACGCTCGAGACGCTCGCCGCGGTCTCGATCCTGCGCGCATCTCACTGAGCTGAAGGTCCGCGTCGTCAACGTTGTAGACCTCATGAAACTGCAGCCGCACACCGAGCAACCGCACGGCCTGACGGACCTCGATTTCGACGAACTCTTCACCCGGGACAAGCCGGTCATCTTCGCCTTCCACGCCTACCGGACCCTGATCCATCGGCTGACCTATCGCCGGACCAACCACGCCAACATCCACGTTCGCGGCTACAAGGAAGAGGGAACGATCACGACCCCGATCGACATGACGGTGCTCAACGAGATGGATCGCTTTCACCTCGTGATGGAAGCCATCGACCGGCTGCCGCAGACCGGCGAGAAGGGCCTTGCACTGAAGCGGCAACTCAAGGAAAAGCTGCTCGAGCACAAGCAATACATCGATACGTATGGCCAGGACGTGCCCGAAATACGCAACTGGACATGGGGTGGATCGTCATGAATACGCAAACGCTGGTCGACACTGCGAAGGCTATGT
>JBBRCA010000312.1:0-2549 GCA_038205325.1 Terriglobales bacterium
CAGTGAAGCCAAGGCCGACCCGCCGCCCGGCCGGCGCGACGGTGAGAATTACACCTGCTTTTCAGACCCCTCGTGAGAAGCCTAAAATGCACACGGGATTGCTTTCCTGCGTTCGCCTTCAGGAAATGATATGAGCTGCGATTTCGTTTCTTTCTCGGCCGATAGGAGCAGCGCCCGTGGCACTTAAATTCCCGCGCGAGACAGCTCCGGAGACTTGTTCAGACCATCCTTTAATGCCTAACCGAGGCAGAGCGCCGTCTATCTCCGCTTCAGTCTCAAGCGAAGCAGATGCAGATGATTTGAATAAAAAGCCCATGCTGAGAATTTCAGATAGCGTTCGTAACGGCGCGTTTGCGTGCTGCCGACCAGCGCCACCGCCTCGGCACGATGCGCGCGCAGATTATTGGCCCAGGTTTCGCACGTACGCCCGTAGTCAACGCGGTCGTTTCTAAGTCTTTCGATCTCGAACAAGCCATCGATTGCCGCAAGGATCTCGCTGAGTCGAGGCAGATCTGAATCCGGAAAGATTTCCCTCAGAAGCGGCACGGCCGGCGCGCCCAGATTCGGATCGCCATAAGCGATGGTTTGTAGAGTCATCCGACCATCTGGTTTCAGCCAGCTTCGGCAGCGTGAAAAGAAATCGCGATAGATCGCGATCTTGGTGGCTGAGTCGTCCGCCGGTTTGGTGAAATGCTCAAAGGCTCCGATCGAAACGATGGCGCCATAGATGTCGATCGGCTTGTGATCAACCCAGCTTTCGAGACGTATGTCGATTTGCGGCGGGGGAACGCCATGACGCGGTTCGTCCCGGGAGACGATCTCGCGCGCCAATTTCGCTTGGGCATCGCTCAAGGTCAATCCAATCCCACGCACGAGGTGCGAGGCGCCTTCCGCTCGCATCACCGCGGCACCGCGAAGTACTGAGCCCCAACCGCAGCCGATGTCTAGAACCGTATCAACTCGATTAGCCTCGGAATGTCGGAGATGCCAGGCGACTTTCCGGCGCTGTGCTTCTGCAAGCGAGTCGGTATCCCTTTCATCACGCCACATCGCGGCCGAGTAGGTCAGCGTCTCATCCAGCCAAAGCCGGTAGAAATCGTTGCCGACGTCATAATGGGCGCGGATCGCCGCTGCCGATGCGCCGGGATGAGGTGAATCGCTCTGATCCATCGGGGCCGGTCCTTCTCTTGCGCCTATGGCATAGCGAGCGGCGTTGAATTTGTTGGCAGGTTATGCAGCTTTCGCGGTCGTCTCTTTGGTGCGGGGTGGGACATTTATGGCAGCGCGTTCATGCATGGTCTTTATCTCGGCGCTATGCCGGACAAAGTTGTAACGCAGCGCGGTGTAGAGGTTCACCGGGAACGGCATGTCGGCGTTGAAGTCGATGATCAGCACCACGCGCGTTTCTTCGGTCTGGTTCTTGACCCAGTGCTCGCGCGTGTCGTCGAACACCAGTGGCACGCCTTCTTCCCAATGGAAGTGATGGCCCCCGATCTCGATCCAGCACTTCTCCGGCTGCTTGGGCACGATCAGCGGATAGTGGAACCGGATCACGCCTGCCGCCGAGCCGCGGTGCGGCACGATCTCGGCGCCGCCCGCCAGGATCGAGAACAGCGCGGTGTGCACACCCGGGATACGCGAGATTGCAGCGTAAGTGTCAGGCACCGCGGCAGTGTTTTCCGTGATGTCGTGACCCCAGATTTTCAGCATGAAGGTGCGCCAGGCGCGGCCGGCGACGAACAAGTCGCGCGGATGGACTTCGTGTAACGCCGGGATCTCCTCGTGGTGGCTCAGGAGGTACTGTAGGTCGGCCTTGATCTTGTCGTGGCTCTTCTTCAATTCGCCGAGGACCGGGAACGCCTTCATGGCGTCTTCGCCGCTGAGCGGCAGCCGGGGCATGTGGCGCAGGATCATGTCCGACATTCTGAGATTGAAGTTCTCAAAAGGCTCCTGCGGCACCCAGATATGTTTGGTGAGGTAGAAGCGGCCTTGCTGGCCGACTTGCTCGTCCATTTCCATGTCAGGCCTTCAAGAAATGCAAAGGACGCAATCATGACACGAAGGGAGCATCAGGGGCAATCTTCCTGGACCGATTTGCCGTATATAAACATGATTGTGATACGCCCTCACAACCGATTATTCTTGAACTGCAATAGTGTTTGGAATTCTGTAGCCGCCTATGATGAAGATACGTGCAACGGCTGACGACATTCGAACCGAACTCAAGCGCCGCATCGAGGCTTGCAACGATCTGGATGGAAAGTGCCGCAGCTGTGGCGTGCCCGAACTCCGATCCATGCGCTCAAAGGAGGCTGACGGCCCAAACTGGCGCGTTGATGCTCTCCCCGAACTCGCACCAGGATGCTTCGCGGTCATTTTGAAGATCGTCGATCAGGCGCGGCTCGAATTCGAGCTTGTGCCTTCGCAATCTTCTTCCTAACGTCTAGGGACCCTCAGAGCAAGTGACGGCGACGATCTTAGCGGTGGTTTCATTTTGAATTCCGAGCAATTTGAACTCAGGGCCAGCCCCAGTTGGCCGCGCTGATGGC
>JBBRCA010000313.1:0-2542 GCA_038205325.1 Terriglobales bacterium
GACGATACGAGGCTGATTGTAACGGGTTGGATGCGGAGGCCGAATGAAAGGCCGTGTTGCGGCGTAGACTTTGTGAGCATGAGGGTATTTGGCGTCGATTGCGGAACGGAGCTTACCGGCTACGGCGTGGTGGAGGTGGACTGCGACGCGCGCACGCCTAGGCTGCGCTACTTGTGCGCGGGGGCGGTGAAGCTGAGCAAGAAGGACTCGACGGCGCAACGGCTGGCGCAGGTGTATGCGGAGCTGTCTGCGCTGATGCTGATGTGGGAGCCGGAGATGGTGGCGATAGAAGAAGTATTTTTTTCGGCGAACGCGAAAAGCGCGTTGAAGCTCGGGCAGGTGCGCGGCGTGGCGATGCTGGCGGCGGCGAACTGCGGGCTGGCGGTCGCCGAGTATGCTCCGCTGTCCATCAAGAGCGCGGTGGTGGGCTACGGTCTGGCGGCGAAGGAGCAGGTGCAGTTTATGGTGGCGCGGCTGCTGGAACTCGACGAGGCGCCGAAGCCTGCGGACGCGGCGGACGCGCTGGCGATTGCGATCTGCCACATTCATCATGCGCAGACCGCGGAGGCGTTGCGGCGATGAGGGTTTGGATTGCGGGAGCTTTGTTGTGTGTGTATGGAGATTGGGCGGCGGCGCAGGTCAAAGATGCCGGGGTCGAGAGTCTGGCGGCGCCTTCCAAGGTGAAAATACTTGCATACACTTCGATCCGTTTCAGCTTTACCCCGCGTTCGGCGGACGGTCCTGCGTGGGAAATCGACGTGAAGCAAGACCTCTCAGGGACCTACCGCGCGAAGGACGGCGCTTCAGTTTCAATCAACATCAGTGCGGCGACAATGAAGCGGTTGGGCGATGGAGATTCAGTCGTCGGTTCAGGCAAATGCGAAACGAAACAGAAGAACATCGCGGAAACGGGCAGGAAGTCGATCGCGTACGTGGCCGGTGACGCTTCGAGCCGCTGCGTTTTCAACTACTCCGATGAGGAAGAGTTAAACGCGGTTGCGGCGACGTTTCAGGCTATCGCGCAAACCATGGAGGCCGGCGAAAAGCTGAAGCATGACCATCGCTTCGATCATCTGGGGCTGGATGCAGACCTCGACGCGCTTACCGTTGCGGTAAAGGATGGGCACGCGATCGAGCTACAAAATATTGCGCCGACTTTGCGATCCATTGTGGACGACGACGAGATACTGGTGGCCGCTCGTCGCAAGGCGAAGGCCCTGTTGGATATGGGCGGCGTTCAGGCTGCGGCGAGCGCGCGATAGAGTTCGGCCATCGACTCAAGTGAGACGGCTTCGGCGCGGGCCTGCGGTGGGATTGTGGCGGGCCATACAGCGGCGAGGCGTGCGGGGTCGTAGCCGGCGGCGCGGAGATTGTTGTTGAGGGTCTTGCGTTTCTGCGCGAAGGTGGAGCGGAGGAATTTGTTGAAGCCTTCGGGATCGACGCGCAGTTCGGCGAAGCGGGGCGCGAAGTCGAGCCGGAGGACGGTCGAGTACACGTCGGGGGGCGGGGAAAAGGAGCTGGGTGGGAGCGTGAATAGGCGCTCGGCGTGGGCGTGCATCTGGGTAAATGCGGAGAGCGCTCCGTAGTCGCTGGAGCCGGGCGCGGCGGCGATGCGGTCGGCGACTTCGCGTTGCATCATCAGGACGGCGCGGCCGAGGACGCCTTCGCGGGCGGCGGTGAAGAGATGGAGGAGGATGTCGGAGGTGATGTAGTAGGGGAGATTGCCGACCACGTCGAGGGTTTGTGGGGCAGCGGAATCTACGGCGGTGTTCCTGTCGGCATACAAATTTGAGGCACGGTCGGAACCCATGTCCGAGAATCCGGACATGGGGCACCCCGCATCTTTGCTTGACCCATCATCTGTATGCAGTCGCGGACTTGGCTCTTGTTGTATGGGCGTAGAAGGGTTTTGTTGAGTGTTGAGTGTTGAGTGTTGAGTTGTGAGTGGGGCGAGGTCGGTTTCGAGGATGTCGGCGGTGTGGATGGTGACGTGGGGGTCGTTGCGGAAGCGGAAGGTGAGTTCGCGGGCGAGGGCGGGGTCGAACTCGATGCAGTGCAGGCGGCGGCAGTGAGCGGCGAGCAGTGCCGTTATCGCCCCGTGGCCGGGGCCGATTTCGACGACGGTGCGCTGGGTGGTGTCGCCGAGCGACGCGGCGATGCGGCGGCAGGCGGCTTCGTCGGTGAGAAAATTTTGGCCGAGTTTGGGTTTACGCATTCAAATTTCAGATGCTGCGTGTGCGGCGTTGTAGTGCGTAGTGGATGGGGATGCCGGCGAGGATGACCGCCGTGCCGAGGAGCGAGTTGCGCGGCTGGTTGGCGAAGCTGAAGACCAAAAGGACAAGCGCGGCGAGGATGAAGAGAGCGGGCACGACGGGGGATCCGGTGACACGATAGGGGCGCGGCGTGTTCGGTTCGCGGTAGCGGAAGACGAAGACTGTCGCTGCCGTGGCGGCATAGAAGAGCCACTCGGAGAAGATTGCGAGCGAGAAGAGGGCTTGGAATTTTCCGATAGCGAGCAGCAGCAGCGAGCTCAGAACGGCTT
>JBBRCA010000314.1:0-2522 GCA_038205325.1 Terriglobales bacterium
TTGCTAGTGTCCTTATCGAATCCGAAGTTCGCTCCCGAGCACGCCGCGAAGCATAGCGAACTTCGGATTCGGGACACTGGCGCCTGAACTAGCCCTGATAGCGCATCCTTTTTTTCTTCCAGCTCTGAAGCATCAGGCCAACCGCGCGCTTGACCTGAGCTACGCGTCTGCGCGTCGCCTGCCAGACTTCAAAGGACTGCAGCCACGCGAAGACCATGCGGAAGCGCGCATAGCACCACGCGAATGCCCGGATCGACATCAGCTTGTCGCGGTTGAGGTCGAACAGGCGTTCGACCATGACCACCTTCAGCAGTTCGGCAACGGCGAACGCGAGCACGCCGCCCACCACGTGACCGGTGGCGATCAGGTAGGTTGCGAGCGGCTTGACCGGCTCGAGGACCAAAAGCGGCACGAGAAACAGCAGCAGGGCCGGATACGGCTCAAGGCCTGCGACCCATTGGCGAGCGCTCTGCAGCACGGGCAGACGCGAAAGCCAGTTCGCAATCGGTCTCGCAATCCCCGAAAACAGCTCATCGACGGCAAAATACAGCGCCGCGACGACAAATATGATCGGTTGCAAAATGCGCTTCATGAATTCACCCACAGGGCGACAACCATTCCGTCACCTTATGAGTTCCAAAGCCCTAAATTTGTGACAATCCAAAAGGTTAGCACCCTGCTCAACACGTGTTTCACCGCAGCACAGAATCGAAGCGAATTCAGGCATCAATTTGGCAGCACCACGGCAGCCGACACGCCATGTGGACAGCATCGCGATGGCGCCACCGTCCGGGTCGCAATTTCCAGCGTTTGGGTGCCCCATTTTGTAAAGAACTTCAATGGCGCTATGATAACGGTTTGATGAGCATGCGCTTCAGCAACATCTCGCGACGCCTTGCTTTGGCGGCAGTCGTCGCCACGTTCGCCGTTTCGGCGCAGGCGCAGCCTCGCCTATGCGGCATGGGCCCGAACGATTGGTGCCCCGCTGCAGCAAACGATCCATGCGGGCGCCACGCCAATGTCGCAGCCTGCAAGGCCGATCCCGCCTGCTACGGCATCAAATACACCGGCGAGTCCGTGATCCGCTGCATTCTAGATGCGCGCGGTTTTGGTTCGAACTGCCCGACCGTTGGGTGCACCAGCACGCCACCTCCGAAATAGCGCCGCAGCGGGTCTCGCCCTCCCCGGACCGCTCGAAGCCGGCGCGCCGATCGTGCGCGGCGTCGTGACGCTCCTATGACGAGAGGCTGAAGAAATTTCCGAACTACGCGGAGATTTGGTGATCCGACGAACGGGCTTCGCCGGCGCGAGGCCAGATCGCCCGCAGGTCCGGCGGGGTCGCGCGAAGATACTGGTGACCCTCCACAGCGTAGACACGAACGGTTTGGCGGCACGGCACGCAGCTGAAGCTCCGCTCGGACGGTCGGCTCATGTCGCAATTGCAATTGGGACAGTTCATGGCTCACCTCTTACGCAGGCCCGGACAGACGCCGTATCCGGCCTTTCGCCGAACGTGGAAAAAGGCCCGCCAGCACTGAGCTGGCGGGCCAGTGGCGGGAGGGGTCAAAACGCTGACGAACCGGCGGGGGACGGACGCCGAGTTCTCCCGTACTGAAGATTGAGTCTCCGCAGCAGGCTTTCGGTTGTTGATCGAGACGCTGGATCTCTTTGCCGAGCCGCCAGAAATTCGTCGCAAGCCCGCCAGCGCGCACTGTCTCAAAGCCCAGACTGTCGCCCACCGAGCGCGCAAACACGCCTGCGGCGTCCCTGCAAACAAAGACGGTGTTCCGGTCAAGCGACCAAAGCCGCCTTCGGACGACTCATCAGCAGGGCCTCAGGCTTGGAGTCATGTCCAGCCGCCCGTTCCGCGATTCGCCGTCATCAAGAGAGCAGCAGATGCGCACCCATGCAGCCACGATTTCTGCGCCCGTCAGAAATTCCATCGTTCTGAGGGTGGCCGACGGCTACGCCAAAGTCATCGGACACGTTCGAAAATATTACGACCAGCGGTCCAACATCACGACGCTCCGTTCGATGAGCGACCGCGAGTTGAAGGATATCGGCCTGTCGCGCAGCGACCTCTATCGCATTACCCGCCGGTGACGACAGGGGGCTTGATGGCTCGGGAGGCAATACGCCAGCTTTGCTAGACGTCACGCACCTCGCACATAAGCAGATCCGCGCCGCCTGTCGCAAAGTTGCCCATGTCGCCGGCTGTTGCCTGGCCCTCCGCGCTGGCGAATGCCTTCTGCACGGCGTCCATGTTCTCGAAATCGAGAAAAGCGATGAGGTGGATACCCGTCGGCCCTGACGGGCTGTTCACGGGACCGTCGCTGACTTGGTATCGCTTGAGCCCGGGAATCTTCTTCGCGATCGGGATGTGCTTTTCCAGGTAGTAGCTGTCGAACGCGGCCCGCATCCCGCGGCGTTTTGTAAAGTACGACAATGCGCGCCATTGGCTGCCTCCATGCTCGGACAGGCCGGACGGTGAGCAACGACGGCAGTTGCGTCAAGCCTCGGCT
>JBBRCA010000315.1:0-2501 GCA_038205325.1 Terriglobales bacterium
CCCGGCACGAGCGACCTGACCGGCGGCGGTGTTGCCGCCCGCGCCGCCGATATTTTCCACGAAAAACTGCTGGCCAAGTTTGTCCGAAAGCTTCTGCGCGATGATGCGCGCGATTACGTCCGTCGGCCCGCCGGCCGGGAACCCGACGACGATGCGCACCGGCCTGCTCGGATAGGTTTCGGCAACCGAAGGCAGCGCGCCGAACAGCAACATCGCGGCAGCAACGAATACGCGTAACACGGGCGGCATGACGGTCTCCCCAAATTTCTTGTTGGGGTCATCATCGGCGACGCCGTCGCGGAGAACAAGAACAAAGCGGCATGCCGGCGAGGCTTGCCGGGTCGACGCCCGACCGCGCTACTTCTTCAGCAGCGGCTTGATCTTCTGCTCCAGTTCCTCGAACGACATCGAGCCTTTGAGGCGTTCGCCATTGACGAAGAACGTCGGGGTCGAGTCCACCTTCAGCGTCTCGTAGGCAAATCTCTGGTCGGCGGCGAGCTTGTCGAGCAACGCCTGGTCGGTTTCGCAGGCCTCCACCGCCTTGTCGTCCATTCCGAAGCGTCTTCCGATCTGCTTCAGGGTGTCCTTGGGCTGCGCCATCAGCGCCTGCTGCTGCTGGAACAGGAGCTGAAGGGCGTCGAAATAGACTTCGGAATCATTTTTGGATGCGCACCGCGCCAACATCGACGCCGCGGCGGCATGAATGTCGAGCGGAAATTCGCGGAACACGAAACGGATCTTGCCGGTGTCGATATATTTCGACCGCAGCATCGGAAACACATTCTCGCCGAACGCCGCGCAATGCGGGCAGCTCATCGAGGCATATTCAGTGACGGTCACCTGGGCCTTCGCGGACCCGATCACGATGTCGGGCAGCGAGACCGGCTTGGCAACGAGTTCGGCGGCAGCGTCCTCGGCCTGCGCGCGGCTGACCGGAGCCAGAGAGCCCAGTACGCCAAACGCGGCGAGGACAAGTGCGGCAGACAGCATCTGGCGGACAGAGATCAAGGAACGAGCTCCCAACAGGGTACGGGACCGTCGCTGAGTACGCGGATTTCGCGCAGACCAGCTTGGCTAGAATACGGAACGAAGGCAGCTGGCGGAAGGGGTGTCCGTTTCAAGTAGTTACGGGGAGTTCCGTTAACTTCCAACTTATGCAATCATTGCAGGCATATTCGTAATTTTATGCTCTGGACAGTGCCCGTAAATTCCGGCACGTTCCGGCTCACAGGCGGGGGTAGCGCCGTGGGTAGGGTAACTGGCGGATGGCAAAATCAGGTCGTCTCACTGCACTTGAGGTTGCGAGCAAAGCGAAGCCCGGTCGCTATGGTGATGGCGATGGCCTGTATCTTCAGGTTTCGCGATGGAAAACGAAATCATGGCTTTTCAGGTACGAGCGGGACGGGCGCGAGCGGCAAATGGGACTTGGGCCCGCCGGACCGCGACAGGTGTCATTGTCAGAAGCTCGTGGCTTAGCATCACGGTGCGCCCAAATTCTTCGCCAAGGACTTGATCCAATCGACGAGAGGAAGGGCCGCGTCGCCGCGCGGCGAATCGAAGACGCCCGCAGCATCAGCTTCAAAAAATGCGCCGAAGATTACATCGCTGAGAAAGAGGCGGGTTGGCGCAATGACAAGCACAAGGCCCAGTGGAGCGCTACGCTGGAGACATACGCCTATCCGGTGTTTGGTGGCTTACCGGTCGCCGCTGTCGATCTGGCGTTGGTTATGAAGGCCATCAAGCCGATTTGGACAACGAAGTCAGAAACCGCGGGCAGGGTGCGCGGGCGCATCGAATCAGTTCTGAGTTATGCCACCGTTCACGGCTACCGCCATGGCGACAACCCCGCGCGGTGGCGCGGCCATCTTGACCAGATATTGCCCGGGAAAACGAAGGTCTCAACGGTCAAGCATCACAAGGCGATGCCCATCGCGGACGTGGCGGCGTTTATGGCCGCTCTTAGATCGAAAAGCGATATCAGCGCTCGCGCCCTCGAATTCACGATCCTGACCGCAGCGAGAACGGGCGAGACAATCGGTGCGACACCAGCCGAGGTCGACACAGCGCAGAAAACCTGGATTGTTCCGGCCGAGCGCATGAAGGCCGGCAAAGAGCACCGCGTCCCGTTGTGCGATCGTGCATTGGAAATCCTCGAAGCGCTGAAGCACAATCAGGCCTTCCTTTTCCCGGGGGCCAAGATCGATAAGCCGTTGTCGAATATGGCGATGCTCGAAATGTTGCGGGGCATGGTCGGCAACGACCTCACCGTGCACGGCTTCCGGTCAACCTTCATGGATTGGGGCCACGAGGTCACCGACTTTCCCAAAGAGATGTTGGACATCGCGTTGGCTCACACCGTATCCGACCAAGTTGAAGCGGCCTATCGCCGCGGTGACATGTTCGAAAAGCGGCGGGCACTGATGACCGACTGGATGAACTTTTGCTCAGTAGGGCGCGCATGATCACCAACAAAACGCTCCCACTTGGTGTGGACGCGATTC
>JBBRCA010000316.1:0-2484 GCA_038205325.1 Terriglobales bacterium
CTGTTCGCAATTGCGCTTCTGCGACCTGTTCCGCTGCTTCGGTTTTATACTTATCAAATTCGACTTTAGAAGATTCAATTTCTTCTCGCTGGAGCGTAACAACGAAAAATGTCGCGAGGCCCACAAGCAATCCAAATACACCCACCACTGCGAGCGATCCTCGCATTACATCTTCCCAGCCATGGAGTGATAAGCCCCAGATCATACGGCCCCTCTTATTCAATATTGTTGCTTGGATTGTTGTCGGTTCTTGCATCGGGTTGCTGGCAGTTGCCTTTCTGTTTTTCAGGCGAGCGTGGCGGGGGTTTAAATGCTCCTAACACCCCTTAATCGCAGCGCCAAAAATGTCGTCATTAAAGCGGTTATTATACTTGAATTGGGCCTCTGCGATATAGAGCGGCAAGTATTTCGCGCTGACCTTGTGGTAACTGCCGACAATGCTGCGCTTGAAGATCGACCAGAAGCCTTCAATCGTATTCGTGTGGATAGCGCCGACAACGTACTGCCGCGCGGCGTGATCGACGGTCTGGTGATTGTAGCCCTTCAACGACTTGTAGACGGGGCTCATATCAGTGGCGAGAAGGCTGACCTTCTCCGACACCATCTCGCGAACGAAGCCTTGAGCGGCTTCCTTAGTGACGTGAGCAAGCACCCGCGTCACGACATTACCCTTGCGCTGTACGGCTCCGATAATCGGGGTCTTGTTGGAGGGAGCATGCTTGCCTCCCTTACCGCGCTTGGAGACGTGTTTGTTACCATCCTTGCCGCCGATGAAAGTCTCATCGACTTCTACAATGCCACCGAGCTTGTCCATATCGCGCTCAACGAGGGCGGTACGAATACGATGGCACATATACCAAGCCGTCTTGTACGAACCGAAGCCCATAGTGCGTGGACTTTGGAGGGCGCTGACACCCTTCTTGCTAGTCAGCATCGTATGGGTGACACGATACCAATCCTTGAGCGGCTTGTTCGTGTTTTCAAACACGGTGCCAGCGATGCAAGAGAAGCGATAACCGTCTACGGCGCACTCGCGGCATTGCCAGTGAAACGGCTTGTAGGACGAATGATCGTAAAGGTCCGTGTTGCCGCAGCGCGGGCAAGCCACGCCATTCGGCCAACGACGGGCAACCAAATAGCGTTGGCAGGCTTCCTCATCGGGGAAAGCCGTATCGAACTGTTTGATGGTCATCTGGTGGACTGGTTTAGGACGCTTGGCCATGACTTTTCCCTTCACGATGGAAGGAATGTAGCGTGCTAAAACCTCTTTGTCAAGTCAGGGATAATCGCCAATATTTCCACATTTCCGGCGCTTTCAGAGTCAAGTGTTTTCCTTTGAAATTATTTTGTGAGGACGGCTATCCCCTCTAGCCGGGAGCGCGACTAGGATATAGGTATAAATTCCTAGTGAGGCCAACATGCTCGAATTCGCACAACGTTCTCCGGTTCCCGTTTTCAGTTCTCCCGCCGATTTGATTCCTCCCGGAGCGAGATGCCGGGAGATCGTAGCCCATGTCGCGCCCGAGTTCGGGGTGAGGCCTGCGGACGTCGAGTCCGTCGCGCGCGGATCGCAGCAGGCGGCCTTCGCCCGCCAGGTCGCCATGTATCTCGCCCATGTCGGCTTTGGGCTTGGCTTCGCAACGGTGGGTGCGTGCTTCCGGCGCGACCGCACCACCGTCGCTCATGCGTGCCGTATCGTGGAGGACCGCCGCGACGACATCTGGTTCGACTGTCGCATGGCCGCGCTGGAGCTGGCTTGCCGCGCTGCGGATCGAGAAGCGCGATGACGAATTCCAAAAGACCATCGCCTAAAGCAAAATCGAGAGCGAAATCAGCTTCGGCAAAATCCCGCGAGCGGGCGGCGAAATTAGAACCGCAGTCGGGCGTTGCAACGCGCGACGCGATCGATGCCTTTCGCGCCCAGCATCTCGATCTGACGACTCGCAACCTGATGACGGAGCAAGACCCGTCGTCGGTCTTGGTCAATGACAGCGAAAGTCCGCTGGCGTGGCTGGCCAGCCGAAAGGGTCGCGACGGACGCGCGCTGATCGGCCAGGATCAGTTTATCGCCGGAGAAAGGCTGCGCGCCGATTTTACACGCGGACATCTCTCGCCGCGCGTGACGTCGAGCTGGTCTGGGATTGGCCGAACCCGCGGTGGCGGCGGAGCCGGCGAGATGACGGATCTGATCGTGGCGTCGCGACAAAGCGTGCGGTCGGCGTTGGAGGCCTGCGGACCTGAATTCGCAGGGCTGCTGATGGACGTCTGCTGTTTTCTGCGCGGCCTTGAGGACATCGAGCGAGAACGCGGCTGGCCATCGCGTTCGGCGAAGGTCGTGCTGCAATTGGCGCTCGACCGGCTGGCACGTCATTATGGTTTCAGGACTTTGGCACAGCGCGACGGCGTCGCGCGCATACGAACGTGGCTCGCGGAGGATGCTGCGTTTACGACGTGATGTTTCAGGGCAATAACGCCGAGTCGATT
>JBBRCA010000317.1:0-2459 GCA_038205325.1 Terriglobales bacterium
AAAAATGGCAAGCACCTCCGGCCCACTGCCAGCGGGTCACCAGGTGAAGGGCGACAAGATCGTGCTCAAGTTCACGCACGCCGATGGCGGACTCGCCGCGAAAGAAGGCGAATTGCGAGGCTTCATGATCGCGGGCGAGGACAAGCAAATGGAGCCAGCCAAGGGGATGCAATTCAACCGGGCCTACTGCGCCATGTCCATGTGCTCGCCCTGCCGGGCCGAACTCTTCACCGGGCTCTAAGAGGGTGTACAAGTAGTCCAACTGACACAGAACCGAGAAAACCATGAAAAACACTTTCGTATTGCTCACTACACTGCTGCTCGCCCTGCTGGCCTCGCTGCGCGCCGCAGACGCCACGCCGAACATCGTCTTCATTTTTATCGACGACATGGGCTATGCGGACATCGGTCCGTTCGGTAACAAGGAATTGCGCACGCCGAACCTCGACACCTTCGCCGCCGAGGGCCGGAAGTTCACGAGCTTTTACGCGACGCCGGTGTGCTCGATGTCGCGCGCGTCGCTGATGACCGGTTGCTATAATGTGCGTGTCTCTATACCTGGCGTGCTTCATCCGGGCAGCAACATCGGACTTCACCCGAACGAGATCACGCTCGCCGAGATCGTGAAGCCGAAGGGCTACGCGACGTGCGCGATCGGGAAGTGGCATCTCGGCCATCATCCGGAATTCCTGCCGACGCGGCAGGGCTTCGATTACTACCTCGGCGTTCCTTACAGCAATGACATGGCCCTTGATCCGGTGCACGCGCGCTTTGCCAAAGACTGTATTTTTCGCGACGGCCTGACCGAGGCCACGGCGCGCGCGGGCGCGATCAGGCATGTCGTGCCGCTCATGCGCGGCGAGGAGATCGCGGAGTATCCCGCCGACCAGTCGCACATCACGAAGCGCTACACCGAGGAGGCCGTGAAGTTTATCCGCGAACACAAGGACGGGCCTTTCTTCGTCTACCTGCCGCACACGATGATTCACAATCCGCTCGCCGCATCGGAGGGCTTCAAAGGGAAAAGCTCGGTGGGTTTGGTCGGCGACGCGATTGAGGAGATTGACTGGTCCGTCGGCCAAATCATGGCGACACTGAAGGAACTCAAGCTCGACGACAACACGCTCGTGATTTTCTCCTCCGACAACGGCCCCGCCGGCCGCGCCGCGCCGCCGTTTCGCGGCAACAAATCCACTACGTGGGAGGGCGGCGTGCGGGAACCGTGCATCATGCGCTGGCCGGGAAAAATACCCGCCGGCACGACCTGCGAGCAGATCGCCGGGAACATCGACATGCTGCCCACCTTCGCCAAACTCGTGGGCGTCGACGCGCCAAAAGATCGCGTGATTGACGGACGCGACATCACATCGCTGATGTTCGACGCGAACCCAGCCCCCGTGCGCGACACGCATCTTTATTTCGCTGGCAACGGCAGCCTCAGCGCCATCCGCCAGGGCCAGTGGAAACTTTTCCTCACCCATGCACAGGGCGGCAGCAAAGCCGCGAAAGCTGAGGCCAAAGGAAAGGACAAAAAGGTCGAGACCGAAGCCGACAATCTCGCGCTCTACGATCTCGCCACCGATTTGGGTGAAACGAAAGACGTGTCTGCGGCGCATCCTGACTTGGTCACGAAGCTGAAAGCTGAGGCTGCGAGCCGCGACGCCGAAATCCGGGAACACAAACGCCCTGCCGGCGAACACAAGGAGACGTAATGAGCTTTCATCGCATTGCCCGCTTCCTCGCACAGTTCCGTTTGTCGCTTTGCCGTTCCGCACCCCAATCGGCCTCCCAGGTACCCCATACAGCCATGAAAACATATTGCCTAAAGCTCACGCTGGCCCTGTTCGCACTCAGCTCCGTGTTGCGTGCGGCTGACGCACCTAATTCCAAGCCCAACGTCCTCTTCATTGCCGTGGACGACCTGCGCGACTGGGTCGGTTATCTTGGACGCAATGCACAGACGAAAACGCCGAACATCGATCGATTGGCGAAGATGGGCACAGCGTTCACTCGCAGCTACTGCGCCGCGCCGGTGTGCAACCCGTCGCGGGCCGCGTTGATGTCAGGCCTGCGCCCGTACACCACCGGTGTTTACGACAACAACAACGACTGGCGCACCGCCATCGCCGCGGACAAGACGCTCACCACCGCGTTCCGCAAGGCGGGCTATTACGTCGCCGGCGCGGGCAAAATTTACCATGAGGCCTACGCGCGGCGAAGCGAGTGGGATGATTATCTCGACAAAGAAGGCGGCGGCAAAGGCGCGTTGAAACTCTCCGCAAACGCGAAGGACGACGGCGTGGGCGGGATCAAGTTCGCGCCGCTCGATTGCGAGGATTCCGCGCTGCCCGATTATAAGATCGCGGATTACGGCATCGAGCAATTGCAGAAGAAGCACGACAAGCCTTTTTTCCTCGCCGTCGGACTGCACAAGCCGCATATGCCGTGGAACGTGCCGC
>JBBRCA010000318.1:0-2450 GCA_038205325.1 Terriglobales bacterium
CGACCACCACTAGCCAATCCATGAGCGCACCCACGCCCAGAGCGTCCAAAGACCCCCTCGCGGGCATGACCCTCCTCACCGCCGACGGCCAGCAGCCTCGCGCGAAAGCGGCCATCGAAATCACCAAAAACGCCCTCAAACGCATCCGCGTTGCGATGGCCAAAGAAGGCGTATCGCCCGACGCTGGCGGCCTGCGCGTCGGCATACAGGGCGGCGGTTGCTCCGGCCTCAGCTATAACATCCGCTTCGATACCCAGCCCCGCGAGCGCGACCGCGCCTTCGTCTTCGGCACGGGCATTGAGACGCCCAACGACCCTTCGGGCGGCAAGCCCATCCGCCTCTTCGTCGACCCCAAGAGCTTCCTCTACCTCGCTGGAATGGTGCTGGACTTCGAGGAAACCCTCATGCGCCAGGGCTTCAACTTCATCAACCCCAACTCCACCAAGAGCTGCGGGTGTGGGTCGAGCTTCTCGGCATAATCTGTACGTGATGACCACCTCCGATTACTTCACTCTCTTCTCCCTCCCGCCACATCTCCACATCGACCTGAAGGCGCTCGAAACCGCCTTCTACGCGCAATCGCGCAAGCTGCACCCCGACCGCTTCGCCTCCAAAACGCAGGCTGAACAAGACGCAGCCCTGGCTGCGAGTTCGCAACTCAACGACGCTTACCGCACCCTGCGCGACCCGATCTCGCGCACCGAATATCTGCTGTCGCTCGAAGGCGTGCAGATGGAAGAGCAATCGCGCGCGGCCACCGACGCCGCCAAAGCCAGCGGCACGGAAAAAAAGCAGGTCGCGCCCCCCGATCTTCTCGAAGAGGCCTTCGAGTTGAACATGCAGCTTGAAGAGATGCGCCTCGACCCCGACCCGAACACGCGCCGCGACCTCGAAGCCGCACGCGACAAGTTCACCGCCATGCTCGCCGAATCGCAGCAGCAACTCGAAGCGCTGTGGACAAAATGGGACGCGGGCGTCGACGCTGACAATGCAACCGCAAAAGATTCAGCGAAAGACGCGATGGTCGCGCTGCTCAACCGCCGCAGCTACATCCGCAATCTCGTTCGCGACGTGAATGCAGCGCTCGAGTAGCATGTATCGTATGCATCCGCTGTCATTGCACCGTATCCTTCGCACCTTCCTGACCGCCGCCGCCCTAAGCGCCATCTCTTCCTCGGCGCAGGCTCAGTCGCCAGCGTCGCCCGGCCCGTCAGTCGTTGCGCCGCGCAACGGAGAGCACGACTTCGACTTTGAAATAGGAACCTGGAAAACACATCTCCGCCGTTTGCTACACCCGCTTTCCGGTTCAACCTAATGGGCTGAATACAACGGCACATCGGTCGTCCGCAAAGTCTGGAACGGGCGCGCCAATCTCGTCGAACTAGAAGTCGACGGACCTTCCGGCCATATCGAAGGTCTCAACCTTCGCCTTTACAACCCTGAATCACATCAGTGGAGCCTTAACTTTGCCAGCGGCCGGGGCGGCACGCTCACCCAACCCACCATCGGGAGTTCAAAAACGGCCGCGGAGAGTTCTTCGATCAGGAAACCTTCGACGGCCGCGCGATCCTCGTGCGCTTCGTCATCACCCCGACAACCCCTAGCATCCGCCACTTCGAGCAATCGTTCTCCTCCGATGGCGGCAGAACGTGGGAAGTGAATTGGATCGCAGACGACACCAGACTCCCAGACTCCGCGCGTTGAATCGCATCGTGAGGATCAGCTTTCCAGTTTTTTCAAATGGTTCAAATCATGCCCCGCCATCGTCTCGACAAGGGTCCATAGCGTCATCTCACCCCGCTCGGGATGCGTCACGGTCTTGTGTTTGTCCGAATCCGACAAGCCTGAAACAAACGCCACGTTCCACTCCCGCAACGCGCTGAACGTCTGCACAGCCGCTGCCATCGAATAGCGCGCGTAACTCTCCGCCCACGCATCCTGATCGAAAGGCTGGATTGTGACCCCCGCCAATCCCTGACGCAGCCGGAAGCCGAACGCAATCTCGACGTCGGCCATATGCACGACGATTTGCCGCACGCTCCATTTGCCGGGAGCGGTGGCACCGTCGGCCTGCTCCGCGCTCAAGCCGGATGCGACCGCGCGCAACCGCGCAGGCGTTGCCGCGATTACCTGCATTGCATCGCCTTCGCCTAGAAATGACGCATACGGATTCTGTGTCATGCCTGCTCCTTATCGTGCCTAAGATCGCCCATGTCAGCATCATCGCGCGTCGGTGGCGCATCTGTACATAGGAGAGTGTGGGCTGGCCGGCGATAGTGGACAATAGAAGATAGTGTCCGCGGTCCACAAAGCGTTCGCCGCGAAACGAGAGGTTGCTTTGCCCCAGCAGCAACAGGAACAGCAGCAGCAGCGCGTAGTCGGAATCGACCTCGGGACGACCAACTCGCTTATCGCCTTCATGCAAGGCGACACGCCCACCGTGATTCCTG
>JBBRCA010000319.1:0-2450 GCA_038205325.1 Terriglobales bacterium
AAGCCCATGAACAGCGGCGAGACCTGCGGCAACTGCTTCAGCGCTTCCGATTTTCCAAGCAGCGTTTGCAGCTCTTTCGCTTCCGGCAATCCGGCGACTTCCTGCGCGTACTTGGGAAGATAATAGTTGCAGAGAATCGCGTCGGTCTCCGCCAACTCATGCGAGACTTTTACGATCGCGGCGACGCGGTCGGCAATATGTTTCTTCAGCGCATCCGCCTTTGTCTTCGTCGCGTCCGGTGTACCTTTGCTGGCGATCAGCCGGTCGAGGGCGCTCAGCGCAGGCCCAAGCGCCAGGGCGTTGGCCTGTTTCACGATCGGACCCAGCGTGTTATCGGTGTAATCCGGTTCATAGAGGAACGGTGCGAACGCCAGTTCCGAACGCCGGAATCCTTTCGCCGACTGCTCCACTTCCCGGTCGTCGATACTGTGACCCTTGCCCTTGATGACCTTGAGTTGCACATCAGGAACACCGGCCTTGGCGGCGGCGCCTTCGAGCTCCATCATGTGGGTCGTCGCGTCCTCGCCCAGTTTCGCCAGGCTCCACTCATCCGAACCCACCGAGAAAAACCAGCTCATCGGTGGCGCGGCGCCCGGCGCCGGGACGCGGTAATTGGATGAGTACTGCGCCGAATGACAGAACGGCCAGTCCTGGCCGCGCAATTTCGCAATCTGCTGAAACAGCAGTCCGTGCGTCACGCCGCCACCCGAGAATGAGCACACCACCCCACGGCCAGCGACGATCTTGTAATCCGCGAACGTCTGTGCGATGGCTTCACGCGCGGCGGCGACTTTGCCCGGCGTGTCCTTCATGTTGTCGCCGTCCTGGTACTGCATATTGACCTGAATGATGTTGTACGGATCCGATTCGTATTTGCTCCAGACGGGGATGCACGATTCCGCGGTCTGCGGACAGTTCTGCCCGTGAAAAAACACATGGATGCCCGCGGGATTAGTGTCTGAGTACGACGCCGGCACGGCGACCCAATAGTCATAGCCCGTGTGGCTGGTGTGGCATTGATACTGCCCCGCTTTGCCCTTATTGGCGGAAGGCTGCGCGGCTTTACTCGGAGCCGGAGCCGGTTCGGCCGCGACGGCGGCCGCGCTGACTAAAAGGAGCGTCAAGGCAATCAAAATCCGCATAGTTTCTCCGGTCAGATAAGCGCGATACATCGTATCAATCCTACCATTTAGAGCGTTCGACAGGCATGTCGCATTTCACTATTCAAAAATTACCGCCGGTTGTTGCAACACTTTGTCTCTGGTTCCGTTACACCGAAATTCGACGTGTCGCATGCGCCGTTACATTCTGGAAGTCAATTAACATGGGGCGCCTATGAGAAGTCCAGAAAAATGCGACACTTTGCGACAGAGTCTGTCTTTCGCCAATTCGTCGCATTGCCAAATGCTGTAAACCCCGTAACTGTTTCACCTTCTTGTTTCGTCCTCAAATCGCCGGCGGTCGCTACGCCAGCTTCTTTGTCATTTCTTTGTCACTTTTTTCAGAACCCGCATTCATTCGATTAACTGCTCCGTCCATTGCCGTTACAGAGTCGATTACGTTTACGTCAGCAAGGTAGCGCATCATTGTATTGAGTGACTTCCAGCCGCCCCACTGCCGTACCGTTTCCGCATCGACGCCGTTGCGCATCATTGTGGTAGCGAAGAACCGCCGGAATGCGTGCAGATCGCCGGCATCCATTCCCAACTTCGCTTGAGCAGCATGCAGGTTTCGCAGCGTTGACCGCGCCAGCAGGTTCTTACCGCGCTTATTGGTGAAGACATACTCACCGATTCGCTGGCCCGGCAACATTGCTTCAACTTTCGGATGCATGGGAACCGCTCGGTCCCGTTTACCCTTCGGCTTCCACGACTCTTGAATCCGGATATGAATCAACCGCCGCTCGAAATCCACATCTTGCCACCGAAGATTTACAAGCTCGTTGATCCGCATTCCGGTCCATGCCAACGTTGTTACCACGGCCCGCAGTCCCTCACTGAGGCCTATTTCCATTTTGGCTACGTCTTCCGCCGTGTATGTCTGGCATTTAGGCTTCACGGGCGCAGGTGTCTCCCAATCGAGCGCAGGGTTGACCGGCAGATAGCCCCGCGCCAACTTCGACGCCCACTTAAACGCGCCCTTCACGACGATAGCGTTACTGTACGCGGTGCTCACGTCGCTCCCGTCCTGTTTCATTCTGAACGCTTTGAACCCTTCCAAAATGCCCAGGCTCACTTCATCCACATACTGCACATTCTGACTTCGGATATACCCGCCGAAAGCATTGAGCGAGTTTTTATAGTGCTCCAATGTTGACGACGCCCGATCCAACGAGGCTTTGTGTTGCAGGAAGCCTTTCTGAACGTCGTCCCAGGTGGCACGGTGCTTCACTTGCTGCGCTGCCGTAGGCGGCTCATCCATCGACTTCACGGCCGCTTCAGCTTCGGGCC
>JBBRCA010000320.1:0-2421 GCA_038205325.1 Terriglobales bacterium
GACCGCCACCACAACCAAGCATGCCGGCCATCAGGCAAGCGATCCTCGACCTGTTCGCACGACCTCCACCCCGACAATGTCCTCACTGTGAGATGTTCCTTGCGGATAGCCCCAAGCCTAAAGTGCCAAAGTAGTGCTAAGCTCTTGCGCATCCTTTGCCAGAACGACGATGCGTCAATCAGCTGCACCTTTCCCTTGCGCAGCGCTGGTTTGCGGTTCGAGACAATCCACACGTAGGTTGAAATGCCGGTATTGTAGAACATATCGGTCGGCAGGCCGATTATTGCCTCAACTAGATCGTTCTCCAGCATGTAGCGGCGGATTTCGCTCTCGCCTGACCCCGCACCGCCCGTAAAGAGCGGCGAGCCGTTGAGCACAATGCCGAAACGGCTGCCGCCATCCTGCGCCGGGCGCATCTTGGAGAGGAGGTGCAGGAGAAACAGCAGAGAGCCATCCGACACGCGCGGCAGACCGGGGCCGAAGCGGCCATTGAAACCCTTGCTCTCATGTTCCTTCCGAACCTCCTTCTCGACCTTCTTCCATTCCACGCCGAACGGCGGATTGGACAGCATGTAATCGAACTTCGCGTGAGCATGGCCATCTTCCGACAGCGTGTTGCCCGCGACAATGTTGGCGACATCCTGGCCCTTGATCAGCATGTCCGCCTTGCAGATCGCATAGCTCTCGTCGTTAAGCTCCTGTCCGAACATGGTGAGCCGAGCCTGCGGGTTCAGCGCGGCGAGGTGTTCACCCGCCACTGACAACATTCCGCCGGTACCTGCGGTGGGGTCATAGATGGTGCGGACCACGCCGGGCTTGGACAGAACGTCATCGTCCTCAACGAACAGCAGATTGACCATAGGGCGGATGACTTCGCGGGGCGTGAAGTGTTCACCGGCGGTTTCGTTCGACAGCTCGGCGAATTTGCGGATCAGCTCCTCGAAGGCCAGCCCCATCTCGTGGTTGTCAACGACCTCGGGATGCAGGTCGACGCCAGCGAACTTCTCGGTGACGAGATACAGCAGCCCGCTCTTCGCCAGCTTGTCGATCTGGGTCGCGAAGTTGAACCGTTCGAAGATGTCCCGCACAGCAGGCGAGAACGCTTGAACATAGGCGTAGAGGTTCTGGCTGATATGGTCCTGATCGCCCATCAGCTTGCCGAGGTCGATATCGGAAGTGTTGTAGAAGCCCTGGCCCGAGGCGCGGAGCAGGAAGGGGTCGGGATTTAGGCCGGCCTTCTTTTTCGCCGCATACTCGGCGAGCACCTTCGCCTTGGTGGGCTCCAGTACGCAATCCAAGCGCCGAAGCACCGTGAAGGGCAAGATGACCTTGCCATAGTCGGACTGCTTGTAATCACCCCGCAGCAGATCAGCCACGGACCAGATGAAGGAAGAAAGATGTTGGTGGTTCACGCTAGAAGACCCCCGAGGTTTGCCGGACGCAGGGCGCAACCTTGCCAACGAGCGCCCGGATAGACAACCCCTACTTGCAGCTCGAAGAGCGGTTCAAGGTATCACCCTTCCACACCGCCACCATCCTTACCCATCTTGCTCCGAGGCGATGATCCTACAGATTGGCTTGGATGGCCGCGACCACGTCCTCATTCCATTCAAGACCAACGCCGGGCACGTCAGGAATGTGAAGCAATCCGTCACGTATTTCGTAGGGCTTCTGTAGAAGGGGATCGGCCCAGTCCTGCCACTCCAACCAATGCGCCGTTTCGGTGACGCGCATAACGTGCGCGGCCACCTCAGGATAAAGGTGAGTTGACATCGGGATGCCCACCGCACCCGCAATGGCCGATGCCTTCAACCAGCCGGTCACGCCGCCAATGCGCATGAAATCCGGCATGACGAGGTCGCACGCCTTCTTCTGAAGTGCGGTGTGCAGATCGCGAGGACCATAGAAATTCTCGCCTATCTGGATCGGGGTCTTTAGCTCGGCAGCTAACTGGGCGTAACCGTCGAGATTGTCGTAGACGATCGGTTCCTCGATCCACGCGAGGCCCTCGTCATCGACCATGTGGCACCGCTGCAGAGCTTCTCCAAGGTGTAAGCCCTGATTGAAGTCGGCCATCAGCTCCATGTCATCGCCAACAGCGGCCCTGACGGCATGAATAGCCGCGACGTCGTCACTCGGACGATCGCGGCCTAGTCGCAGCTTCAGCGCAGTAAAGCCGCCTTCATCACGCAGAGCGATCGCCTCCTCTGCCACTACCGCCGGCGCCTGAAGCCACAGTCCGTTGCTGTTGTATGCCTTCACCGGCCCCACAGAACCGCCCAACAGAACGCAGAGCGGCACACCTCTCGCTTTCGCCAGGGCATCCCAGGCCGCCATATCCAGCCCGGACACGGCGATCATGGAGAGCCCTTGATAGCCCACAAAGTGCAGAGACTTGCGGGCGAGATCGTAAAGTTCGAC
>JBBRCA010000321.1:0-2410 GCA_038205325.1 Terriglobales bacterium
CGGCTTCGCTCAATACCAGTTGCGCCTTGGGCCGTCCTCGCATTGCCGCCTCGCCGTGTAGTCAAACACTACACGACAGACTTCAATGCCCATCATTAGAGTTCAACGAACTTAGCCTTTCGAACAACTTACTCCCCGACCTTGGCTCGAGCGAGGGACCTACGGATTGCCGCCCTCCGTCTCATCCGCAAGAATGGACTTCAATAGCGAAGACGTGCTTCACCTCGATGGAATGGTGCCCGCCGGCTTCACCGCTTTCACCGCCTCTCGCGGTCGCGTTGCCAGCATGCCCCAGCTAGTTTGGCGCGCCAAGACGGACTTGAAGTTCCTGCTGCTGAAGCATGCGCGGCAGAGAAACCTGGTCCCGCAGATAACTCCGCCGCTTCTCTCCTGTCGCCGCTTGCACCTGGCGCAGATTAGAAGCGGAAAGTGGTCGAAGCGGCAGGCAGCATGGCGGGCGCGCTCACGTGTTCCTTTGGGGCTCGGGGGTGACTCGATGGACTTCGGGACCGGTGTCCGGGAAATCGTCGGCATCGACTTCACGAAGCAACATCGAGCCTTCGATTCGCTCAGCTTGGGGCAACTCCGCAGCTTCTCTTTCGGAGAGCTGAAAGAGGGTTCGACAGATGCGGCCGGTCTTCGGGTCAAGGTAGCGCCACCGCCAGTACTCCACGAATTTCCTAGGGCCTTGCATGGCTTCGTAATCGACCGAGCCGGCGTGGACCTGAGGCACGGAGGTAGGGACTCCGCGACTTTTCCTCGCAAGTGGGGGCAACGCCTTTGCCGCTGCTGCCCGATCGCATCCCAGTGGCGCGCGAACCCGCGGCGACTTCTCGCAAGTGGCGAAAGACCCAGCGACTAGGGTGGTACCGCGCCCCCGTATTCGAGGGATATGAGACTGAGAGGCGGTTACCTATTCTCACAACTCGGGCAGGGTCCCACGCGCGTCGTCCCTGGTGGATGGACGTCTGTACGGAATCAAGAGAGAGTCGGGGGATCAATGACCTTTACTGTCGTGCGTGCGGTCCGTGGAGCTGACTCGACCGCAGTGGAAAGGAGGGGCAGGTTGCAGCGTGTCATTCACACCGCGCCGCCGCCTCCCGAGAGCATGGACCTTCCATACGTCGAAGAAGTCCTTCATCTGGACCTGAGCGACTTCGCCGAGACAATCCCGGGCGCTGTCGAATAGCCATCGACAGGCGATTCGGAGTGCGGCAATGAGCCTGGAGCCCCTGTGGTACGAAGTCTCTCCCTACGTGTACTTCGTTGTCGGTCTGGCGTCAGTCCTGTTCAGCAACTCCGACCTTGGCCTCCTTGCCAGTGCACTTCTTCTAACCACTTCGTTCACCATTCTTCGCCTGCGTCGCATCTATAGAAGCCCAGACAAACTGGAGCACCACAAGTATTCGCGGCGGCGTTAGCCAAAGCATTTCCCTTCGGAGCGCTTCTCGCTGGACGAGACTGGATGCGGCAATGCATCGCGTGTGATACGCGACCGCAGCGGCCCATTTTGAGCGATGACGTCGCGACGCGGATTGCAGCGGCCTATACATGATGTCGACAGCCGAATCATTCCGAGTGAAGCACATTCGCGATGCGCAGCAATCGTGCGAGTACGGACAGCGGAACGCCGGTAAAGCGGGTGTTCGGTACTGAGGGTAAAGAGGCTACGCCTCTCGACGTAACCCCTGCATATCATGGCTGCCGGGCCGAAGTGAGCGGCGATGAGTTCATCGTGAACTGCACCGACAGCGATCGTGGCATCGAAGCCGACGCCCTCTCGCGCATCTCGTCGCCTATGAGCAGGACAGCGACGACGCGCCGCGACGGGCCGGTGGCCTCGGCCTCGGCCTGGCCATCGCCCTGGGCATCGTCGAAGGTCATGGCGGGCAGTTGGTGGCCAGCAGCGAAGGTGGAGGTCGTGGCGCTACATTCGGGCTGCGCCTCCCGCTTGAGACGGCCGGCGCGGCACCGGCCGGGGCGCCGCAGCTTTCCGCTACTCCTTGACTGCGCGGGGGGCGGGAGGCCTCGTCGGCATCCCGCCCGTCAGCCTATGGGCTCGACCGACTGATTGCGGCTTGCTCGAAGATACGGGGCGTTGTCCCGCTCGTTGTTGAACCATGCTGTGTGACGGTTCCTATGGATTGATGCTACGCGGCCTTGAGTTCGGCCCTATCGGCTTTGGCAACGCGCGCGGCCAGCGTAGCGATCAAGGTGTTCATATCGCGATGGCCGCGCAGCTTTCTGAAGCGCCCGCTGGCATCGCTCAACGTGCTGGCCACCCAGCGCAGCGTCATCTGGCCGTCCTTCCAGCGCTTCACGTTTCGCGTGTAGTGGCCGATCGATCCGTTCAAGTTTTCGATCGGATTGGTCGTGCGCAATGTTCGATAGAGCGCATCGGTGATGCCCA
>JBBRCA010000322.1:0-2390 GCA_038205325.1 Terriglobales bacterium
TTGACGTGGAAGTCGGCGTGTTCGGCGAGCATTCGCAGCTTGGCGTCGAGGACTTTGAGCGACTTCTTAGACACGTCGTCGGGCAGGACGTTGTCGATGGAAATCTGCATGTGATCGAGGCCGGCGCGGTTCAGACGCTCGATGCGGTCGGGCATGAGGAGGTAGCCGTTGGTGATCATGCCCGCAATTGCGCCGGTCTTGCGGATTTGTCGGATCACGTCGTCGAGTTCGGGATGCAGCAGCGGTTCGCCGCCGGAGATGGTGATGACCGATGTGCCGAGGCGGCCGAGGTGGGTTATTCGCCGGGTCATTTCTGAAATTTCCACGGGGTCGGAGATGTCGTCGTACTCGTTGCAGTAAGTGCAGGCCAGATTGCAGCGGCGCATGGGCACTATGTGCGCCATGTACGGGTGCGATGTGGAAGCGATTGCGGAGGCGATGGAGCCAAGTTCGCGAAGCTTGCGCGCGGCGGCGATGAGGCGGCGGCGCGCGGTCATGCGGCGGGCCGTGGATGGGGGTTGCTGGGCTTGAGTTTCTACGGACATGCGCAGTGTCTATTCTATCGCGATGGCTCCATTGCACGCCGTACACTGATACTTCAGGAGAACCTATGCCGCGCGAAATAAACTGGAACGACACGCTGGAGATTGGCATTCAACTGCAGGAAGCGTTTCCCGAGCTCGACCCCTATGCGGTGCGCTTCACCGATCTGCATCGCTACGTGACAACTTTGCCGGGGTTTGTCGGCGATCCGCTGAAGTCGAACGAGGCGATGCTCGAAGCCATCCAGACGGCCTGGCATGAAGAGTATGAGGACGCGAAGAACGGCTAGGCGGTTGCGCTCGTGGTGTTGAGATTGATGCACAATCAGAAGCCATGTCCAAAATCCGACATGGGGCACATCCGACTTTGGCTCCGTAAATTATTTCGGGCGTGTGCCCGTGTATTTTCGTTCGGCCTCTGTCTCCATTGCGGTTTTATCCATTTAGGCGGAGACAGGAGTTGGTTTGCCGCGGCGCAGGACTTGCGCGGGGAGCTTCGATCCGGCGAGGCATAGTGTTCCTATCGCAGCGACGGCCCAGACCACACTCCCCGCCGCCACCCTAAACAAATCGCGTTCATGTGTTGCCGTGGGCGGCATGAAATGGACGGCCGCCACAGTCGCCGCATATGCGATGGCTGCGGCCAGCGCGGCGCGGCCCAGTTCGCCCCACTCAAGGTGATTGAGGCTGACCAGGCGCTTCTTGTGCAACAGCACTGCAAGCACCACAGTCTGTACAACGATGCCGATGTCTGACGCAATCGCCAGGCCAACCATGCCGAACAAATGAAAGAGCGCCCAATAGACCGGAGCCGAAAGCAGGACGATGGCGGTGCCGGTGATTGCGGGCGTGCGCATGTCGCTGGCGGCGTAGAAGGCGCGCGCGTAGATACCCTGCACGGCCCAGACCGCCAACGTGATTGCGAAGATGCTGAACAGCTGGCGCATTGCGTCGACGTCCGCGCGATTGAATCGGCCACCGCGAAAGATGTCCATCAACGATGGCGCGAGAGCCAGCATCCATGCCGAAACCAGCATTCCTACTGCAAACAATCGCGACACCGCGCGGGCCACGGAGGAAGAGAACTCGAATGCGCGACCGCGTTGGAAGATCGAAGCGAAGAAGGGCAGCGAGGCTGCTCCAGCCGCTGGGCCGATGATGTTGAAGGGGGCGTTGAAGAGGTCTTTCGCATTGTTGATGAGGGTGACACCGCCCAAGTCTCGGGAGGCGAATTTGTTAATGAAAATGGTATCGAACATGACCAGCGAGACGCCCAGCATGAGCGGCAGCGACAGACGGAACCATTCCCTAAAGGCGGGGTCGTGGAAATTGACGATGGGGCGGTAGTGCAGGCCGTTGCGAAACGCGCCCAGGGAATTGAGCAGCGCAGACCCCACGATGACGCCACCGAGCGCGCCGACGACCAGCGAATAAACACCGATGCGACGGTGCAGCAACAGCGCACCGAGCAGAATGCCGCCGTTGTAGATCAGCGGCGTGAACGCCTGGTAGATAAAAATCTTGCGCACCTGCAGCCGCGCACTCATCACGCTTCCGATGAAGAAGAATAGTTGCCCGGGCAGCAGCAGCCGGGTGAGCGAGATACAGAGACTGGCGCGACGGTCGTGGCGGAACCCGTCGAAAAAATAGTCGACGTAGTAGGGCGCGATCACAAACGCCAACACGACACCGATGCCAAGCACGACCAGCATCGTGGTGAGAATAACCGAGAGCGCGCGGTCGCCGCCCTCCTCGTCGCCGGCTTCGCGATAGCGGTTCAGGATGGCGATGAGGGAAATCGACGCCGCGCCGCCAATCAGGAAGTAATTGAGCAAGTCGGGGAGTTTG
>JBBRCA010000323.1:0-2372 GCA_038205325.1 Terriglobales bacterium
CGGCATGTCCCTGACGGCCTACGGCCTCAGGCCTTACACGACCCGATCTCTACTCACCTTCGTTCGGATCGACGATCGCAGCCGCAGTCAGCTCTTCGGATGCCGCCGCGTACGCCGGCATGTCCACGGACAGAGGGACAAACTTCGTCTCCAGCTCATGGACGATCGGCTGCTTTGCCAAATCGTCCATTTCCCACATGCGCTGTTTGAAAGGACCAATCGCTTTCTTCCTGGTCTTGTAGACGAACTGCTCGTCGGTCTCGCCCTCTTTGCGCTCATCCATGCAGTGGTTGAAGCAGAAGTCGCGAATCTCATCGCGCATCTGCTTTGGAAGGGAGGGCGCGTCCAGCACCATGTTCTGAAATCCCGTGGCAAGGTGAATTTCCACGGCATCCGCCTCGGGGAACCGGTTAAATACTGATTCGGGCAGAGTGGAAGCTCCGTGCTGAACGGAGCCGCCGAGCCCGTATTCGCGCCGGCAGATCTCGGTGGTCTGGCGCAGAACGTCGAAATCGATTTTCGCCTGGGCGATGGTGCCATCCGCGAGGGGCACGCCGCCATGTGACGTGCCGGTCTGCACCGAAATCTTGCTGATGCCGGTCTTCCCGGCGAGCAGACGTTTCACTCCCTCCATGTAGGCGCGGACTTCGTCAGGCTGGGTGTTGTATTTGCCGACTTCGCCGATCTCTCCGCCCACGGAGACCGTGACGCCCTTGGGCTGACGCGCGCGGATGTATCTGGTGAAGTGCGCAGTTCCTTCGTAATTGGCGCGCTGCTGCTCGTCGCGCGTCGGGAAGCTGAGGTCGACGAGAGTGGAAGTATCGATTTCGATGTTGTAGAACTCTGCGGCAAGGGCTTCGTCGATCAGCGATTCCAGCGCTTTGGTCTCGGCGGCTTTGCCGTCCGCAGTGACCCATTTTTTCGCGCTGGCCTGGAAATGATCGCCCTGGATGAAAACGGGACCGCGGAAGTCTTCGCGCATGGCGGCAGCGAGGACGCAGGCCGCGTATTCCGCCGGGCGCTGATCGGTATACCCGATCTCCGATCGGGCGATCTCGAACAGAAACGCTCCTACCTCATTCCGTTTCGCCACGCGGAAGAGTGCGCGGGCGGTGTCATAGGTGATGATCCGGATGTTGAAAGCGGGCACCGTGAAACGGCGCGGCACTTCGCCTCGTCCGATGGCCATGTACAGCGGGTAGATCGACGAGGAGACCGCGCCGCGCTTCCGCGCTTCCAGATGAATGGTCTTGCGCGCTTCTGCTTTCGCGCCTCCGTCGCCGAAGACGGCGGTGTGAACGAGCTTGTCGATATCCAGGGCGGTCATGCATTGGCCTCCGTGCGCGGTATCTTAGCCCGCATTTCTCGTGCTGCGAATGCGGCCTTTGTGGGCAGGCATGGCGGGACGGCGATTGGGCCGAAACGCGTCGGCCGGGTCGCGCTCAACCGCCCGCGCGGCCGGCTGGATTCGAATTGCTCTCCAGCGATTGCTGATGACCTGCTGGGGTCCGGCTCTCGCCGACATGCGATCGGATGAGCGAGACCAGTTCCATCACGTCGAACGGCTTGAGGATCGCCCCGTCGGCGTGAAGGCTGGCGATCTCGGAGCGTGACATCGGCTCGCCTGTGAGCATGAGGATTGGCAGCCGGGCCAGCCCCTCCTCCTCCCGAAGCGCGGTGACGACCTCGTCGCCGCTCATCCCAGGCATGTTGCGGTCGAGGAGGACCAGTGCCGGCCGTTGCCTGCGAGCGGCGGCGATGGCATCCGCCCCGGTCGATGCGATCATGGTCTCAAACCCGAATTCACGCAAAAGGTTGCGCATCAACAAAAGGATCGGGGCGTCGTCATCGACGACGAGGATGGTAGGCTTGCCGCTCATTGGATCGTCTGTCGAGTGTAAAGGATGTCCCCCTGTCGCACAATTGCAGGCTACGGAAAACCTGACGATGGCCGTTCGTCATGACCGCAAAGTGTCGATTCTGGACGTGATGGGGCCGGTGATGGTGGGACCGTCCAGCTCTCATACGGCAGGCGCCGCCCGGCTGGGACGGGTGGCCCGGGAGATCCTCGACGAGGATCCCGTGGCAGTCCGCTTCGTCCTTCATCCACCCCTGGCAGCCACCTATCGAGGTCATGGCTCCGATTTCGCGCTGGTCGGAGGCGCGATAGGACTGAACGTGGACGATCCACGAATCCCCGAAGCCATCCGCATTGCCGAGCAGATGGAGGTCTCCATCGAGTTTGCTGAAGAAGACCTCGGCGACGTGCATCCGAACACAGTGCGAATCGAGATCAAGGGAAAAGATCGTGAGGCTGAAATCGTTGGCTCGTCCATCGGCGGCGGCGTCATCGAAGTGTTCAACATCAACGG
>JBBRCA010000324.1:0-2355 GCA_038205325.1 Terriglobales bacterium
TGGCGGTTTGTTTGGACTTTTTGGCCCAGTCAATCGGGTCCGGTTGATGGCCGATGTAAGTCGTCAACGCAAATCCTATGAGAGAGAAGGTTATGAGTAGCGTTCTTCCCTCCAAGGCATGGCGTATTTGCCAACGACATGAACCACAACACCAAACAAAATTCCAAACGTCGCGCCAACAATTAATATGTTCGAGGCCGCATAGAACGGGGCGTGTTCTCTCACAAACCGTCTAGCGTAATATGCGAGAGCGCCAACAAAGAGCGTACTCAAAATAAATCCTACCCAACCCGTATCCGTATCCTACCCGCGCTTCCATCGGATGGAAGATCGTGATCCAGCCATCAATAATATCTAAAGGAAGATCTTATCAAATTCTTCGAACGCAACCATTTCAGCGTCGTTGTCACCCACGAGGTAGTAAATGTTTACACGCCGATCGTCCGGGCGACCACCGCCTCATGCGATCTTTAGCACGCCACGACGAACTGCGTCCAAAATCAAACCACGGAAATCTGCCACGGGCCTCACCACCGGAAACTCGGCACTATCGCGTCACGTTGCCAGCAAGCGCGAGACGACACACGACGCGCCGGCAAAGGCCGTCGCCCAGGCTGAGGGCGGCCGCAAGATGGTTTTCCTGCAGACGCGGCTTTCAGAAGACGGCTGGTCGTCGCTAAAAATGCTGTCGGTTAAGCTGCGCACACCGATGCAGGGCCTGGTGATCCAGGCCTTGAACGCGTTGCTGCAGAAGAACGGCATGGAAGCCAACGTGACCGGCCCGGCGCCGGCGTCGAAAGAAAAAAAGTAAGAAAGGGCCCCGGGGAAGAATCATTCCAAGGGAAGTAAGCAAGGCGCTGCGCACGGCTCCATGGATGAGTGTTTGAGTTTATCCACTTATTGGTGGTTTCACCTGCCCCGGCTTTTGCTAGCGAATCCAAACGGTTTCGGGCGCCCGCCTGTTAAAATCACGGGCGCAAACCCACATTCAGCCTTGCCCTAACAATCCATGCACGTCATTATTGGTGCCAGTGATTTGCGTGTGCGACAGTGTGTCAACGGTATTGCCGACCGTTCTTAAATGGGCACCCGTAACCGAGCCGACGAGACAAGCTGGTGTGGGACCAACAGAGGGTCCAGGCGATGGGGACAGCCGATACGGTCTTCCGGTCAACGGCAGTTGATCGTGCGTAAGTCACACGACGAACAGGTGGCCGCTACGATCCAGCGTTAAGGACGAAACCTGCGAGTGCCGACCGCAGGCGGCTGGAGGGCCGCTATCCTCCCAAGCGAGGGAGACCTCGCTTCGCGCGTAACCGAGCCGACGGACAGGCTGGTGTGGGGTCAGCAGGCGGCCCAGGTGAAGGGGACAATCAGAACAGTCCTCCGGCATTGCTCAACGACATGAGCGCGAGCCGTGCAGCGCAAGCTGCATATCCGTTCACACGTTCCATGGGCGCCTCGGTATTCAAATGCACATTCTTCGGAGCGCCATTCGTGGCGCAGAGCCGCTTGCGGACCCGCAAGCTTCTATTTTCGTTTCGGAATTTCCACTCAACCATCATCAATGCTTTCGCGCCGAAATCATCACGCGCGACGGCAAGCCAACCGTCTCGATCGCCCGTTGGAAAAAGACACCAGCTGGCGCTCGCAGGACCGGGCAAAAGCTTGAATTTGGCGCGCATCGTACGGCCGCAGTCTCGAGTCTCTTAGTCGAGGCGCAGCGCGTTCTCGACGCTCTCAACGTAGAGGGGGCGTGCCATGAACCGGGTCTTTGAAACGCGAAGCCCACGCACTGGCGGGAACCAGGCGCGGGCAAATCGGGTGGTAATCAGGCAGGCCGAACAGCCCGTTTCTATCGAAAGCCCCTCAGCACTTCAAGCGCAGCGCCTCCGGGCAAGCCTGAAATGCGCTGAGGAAGTCGCCATAACGCCCGCCTATGGGGACGGCCGCCAGCGATGAGCCGCCTTCCCGAGCAATACCCGGTTCAGCCGGGTTTCAAGGTCTCCGGACCTTCTGAACAGGCCGCCACCGCGATCAGCGGCAAGGCTAAAACGTTGCGCGACCAGGTGCTGCGCACCATCGCGGCCGCGCCTCAAGGTCTCACTGCCGACGAGGTTGCCAGCAAGCTCAATCGATCGATCCTAAGCGTGCGGCCGCGCGTTTCCGAACTCCACCGGCAAGGTGAAATTCGGCAAACAGCGATCCGCGGCAAGAACGACAGCGGCATGTCGGCAAGCGTCTGGACGCTCGCGCCGCCACTCCCGATGCAGGGAGGACAGCGATGAAATCGCAGGGCTCCCCGCTTATGGCGATCCTCGGCACTGTCCAGGCGATTGCGCTCAACACCACCGA
>JBBRCA010000325.1:0-2333 GCA_038205325.1 Terriglobales bacterium
CATCCGAAAATGCGGCCCCGCTGCAGGGATCTCAAATTCGGCGCCGACGGTGGACCAGCCCGCCTTTTCATAGAACGAACGCGCAGGGGTGCGCGCGTTGCACCAGAGCGCATCCGCGCCGGTTGCGATGGCGTGCCGCACGCACGCGTCCAGCAGCGCGCGTCCGACGCCTTTGCGTTGCTCATCCCCGGACACCGCCATCCCGCGGAGCTGCATGCACCCCTTCAGTTCAGGCCGCTCGGGAAATGGCGCCCGAAAGAGACTCGCGACCCCGGCCAGCCGCTCGTCGCTAAAAGCCCCGAAATGCCGCGTCTCGTGGTCGTAATCGCCGTCGAATACCGCCGCTTCCGGCGCCATGCCCGCGCGCAGCACCGGCAGACGGATGGCTTGCGCCTCAGCCGCCGAAATGAGCCGCACCTGCAGCGCGCCACTCACATCTCTTCGCTTTCCTGCTGGCCGCTCTCGCCGTCCTCGATCTGTTTCAGCACATCGCTGCGGTCCTCGACCTCATCCCACACATCGCGGCTCACATAAATCGGAGCCTTTTGCTGGATCGCCATCGCGATGCAATCGCTCGGGCGCCCATCCAGTTCGATGATCTTCTTCTCAAAAAGTTCGTTTTCACAGCTCACGATCATGCGCGCGAAATAGGTCTCGCTTTTGAGGTCGTTGATGATCACGCGCTCGACCTTGGCGCCAAAGGCCGAGAGCAGGTGCGCCACGAGATCGTGCGTCAGCGGGCGCTCCTTTTGCGTTCCTTTCATGAACATCTCGATCGCCAGGCCTACTCCTTCGTCCACGTAAATGACGAATACCTTTTCGTCGTTGCCGATGAAAACCGCCCGCCCTGCGTTAAATCGCAGAACGGTTCGCACTTCCACCGGCACTACGGACTTGTTCATGCAGGAAGAGTACCGCCGCCGCGCAAATGTCTCAAGTTTTTGCAAGCGCTCTATTGCAATCGAAAGGGCGGCTCCTAAAGTTCCCGCCCCGTTCCAAAAAATGAATCAGCCCTGGGATATTCCTGCAGCCATTTCGCTCTACAACATCGACCGATGGGGGACGGGCTACTTTACGATCAACGAACGCGGCAATATTTCCGTGCTGCCGACGCAATCGCCGAAGACGCCGATCGACATCATGGAGTTGATCGACGAGGCGAAAATCCGCGGACTTACGTTTCCGCTCGTGCTTCGTTTCCAGGATCTGCTCCGGCACCGCGTCGAGAAGATCAGTCAGGCATTCGCCGACGCAATCACCGACGCAAACTACCGCAATGTCTATCGCGGCGTATTCCCGATCAAGGTGAACCAGTTGCGGGAAGTCGTGGAGGAGATCATGGATGCCGGGGCGCCATCGCATTTCGGGATCGAGGCCGGCAGCAAGCCGGAACTCCTCGCGGCTCTCGCGATCCATCGGGATCCGGAGAGCCTTATCATCTGCAATGGCTACAAAGACGCCCTCTTCGTGCAAAACGCGCTGCTTGGCCGCAAGCTTGGCAAGAAGGTGATCCTTGTCGTGGAGAAGCTGGAGGAGCTCGATCTCATCCTCTCCATTTCCCGTGAAGTCGGCGTCGAGCCGATGATCGGCGTCCGCGTGCGGCTTGCCGCCAAGGGAGCTGGCAAGTGGGCCACCAGCGGTGGAGAGAATGCAAAATTTGGCTTGAGCACCGCCGATCTCGTTGCGGCCAGCCAGATGCTAAAGGCGGCTGGCCTCGCGCATTGCCTCCGGCTGGTCCATTTTCATGTCGGTTCGCAGGTGCCGGATATCGGCACGATCAAGCGCGCCCTGCGCGAGGCCGCCCGCTTTTACGCGAAGCTGGTGAAGATGGGCCACGAGATGGGATACATCGATGTCGGCGGCGGTCTTGGCGTCGATTACGATGGGTCGCGCACAGCCTCCGAGAGCTCGACCAACTACACGCTCGCCGAGTACGCCCGCGACATCGTCTGGAATATCATGGATGTCTGCGATTCGGAAAAGGTCGAGCATCCGACCATCGTCTCGGAGAGCGGCCGCGCCATCGTCGCGCACCATTCCATTCTGGTTGTGGAAGCCTTTGGAGCGATTGAAAAGGATCGCGCGCCGATTTCCGTGGAGGTCACCGATCACGACCCGAAGACCGTGGGCGACATCCTGGACATCAAGCGCAACCTCACGCAGCAGAACCGCATGGAAGGCCTGCACGATGCACAGCAGATCAAGGAGCAGACGCAATCGATGTTCGATCTCGGCCTGCTCGATCTCGAGTCGAAGGCAAAGGTCGAGATTGTCTTTTGGCAGATCGCCCAGCGCATCGTGCAATTTTGCGCTGGCATGAAATACGTTCCCGA
>JBBRCA010000326.1:0-2288 GCA_038205325.1 Terriglobales bacterium
ACAAAGTCGCGGCAAAGGAGATGGTGCGATGAATAACGTTTCGGAAAAAGGAACGGACTTTCTCCAGGATCTCGGTGACGCCGCTCGGGTGGTGTCTGCGAAGGACGCGGTCAGAGACGGTGTGGCCGACGCTCTCGATAGTACGACCCGTTATGGGCGAGAGTACGCTGATACGGCTTCCGAATACGCTGCCTCGATCCCAGGATCCGGTGCGGAGATGTTCGATACCGTTCGGTCAAATCTATCGGATCTTTTCAAGGCTCAGCCATTGGCGCTGGGCGCCATAGGAATCGCTATTGGCGCGGGTATAGCAGCCGCTTTGCCGGGAACTGAGATCGAAACTGACTACCTCGGTGAAGCCAGTGACACTGTAAGAGCAAAGGCCGCGCAATTTGCTTCCGAACAAACCGACCGTGTAACAACTGTTGCAGGCAACGTTGTCGATGCCGTTCGGGAAGAAGCAGTCACGCAGGGCCTCACACTCGAAGGGGTAAAAACCGCCGTCGGAGATATCTCGGCAAAAGTGGCTCGGGTTGTTGATGAGTCGGGAAAAAGTATCTCGGATCAGGCAAATTTAGGAAAGCATTAGGCTGTTTCGCATGCTACACGGAAGCTCATCCAAACCAAAGGCTAAGCGTCTGGCTCCCGTACATTACCATATATCTGATCAAAACGGCCAAAACGGCGACGATCAGTAGGCAGGTCGATACCTTCTTGAATGTGTACCACCGCGGCCTGTGGCACCTTGAACACAAAACTTGGGCGGGCTTCATTGTGGCACCGCACTCCGTGCAACTTGTTGCCGCGGTCTCCATCATGTGCTCCTTCGCCGACCTTGATCGTGATCTAAATCTTTGCGATGAAGAACTGTCCCAATAGCGACAATTTTTAATTTTTAAGCAGACAGCCCATCTTATGAGGCGTCACGCAAGCGTATTTCCAGCCCAGCGTCGCTCAGTGCCGCAATAATGCATTTCGCTATGAGTTTGGCTTGCTCCGGAGCGATTTATCATCTGACCGCTCTCTGAAACATTCGCAAATTGCAGTGGCAATTATCGAATTCACCTGATGTTGGTCGCTCATCGTTCACTCTCCCGATTAAATGATGATCTGTGCGATGGTGCCCGCACGGGATAAGTAACCTTCCTCGTCGAATCAATCGTACCAAATCAACATGTTGCGCGGTCGGCTATTTCAAAATTCCACCAGGCAGCATACAGCGCGCCTGGGAGCATCGTGATTATCGCTTGTTCCCGAGGGCACGTGGTCACCGGCGGGTGATGAAGATTGAAGGAACATCGACTTTGTGGCTTTATTTCTGAGGGACGCTGGCGAAATGTGAAGCCGAACCTGTCGTCAGTGAACGGGTTCCCTTTGCTCTCTCACTTTGCTGGAAGGACGGTCTTATTTGATCATCCGCGTTCGCCAAGTCCCATTGCCGCTCAGGTCGTGGCGAGCGCGATTAGAGCAAGAGATTTGTCCATTTGTGTTCCTTTTTGAAAGCGTCACTCGCACCTGTCGTCGAGAGAAGAGTGCGAAATAGCCTTTACGAGCGATCATTGCAGCCGCCAAATCGTCGGCCAGGCAGGGTCATGCTTTCGGTTATTAGGCCGCTTTGCGACCCTGCGCGTTGAATTTCGCGGGCCGCGGGATCATGCCGGGGCTTTGAGCTGCCATGGCCAAGGAGCGAAGTCATTGATGTTGGGCGGCCGCGCTGGCAGCCGGCGCTATCGCTTCTTCGCCTCGTGGCGTTTCCATCGCTGTTGTGGAAGCGACGACGTTTGCCGGCGACTCCGTGGGAACCAGCGCCGCCAAATCCATCTTTTCCAGCTTGGTTGCAACAGGCACTTCAGCGGGTGTATCCGGCGCAGGCGTTGCGATCACGTCAGCAAGGGCTGCTTCAACGGTGGCGGGGGAGACAGCGCGAGATTTTTTAAACAGATATCCGACGGCGCCGAGCAACACGAGGATCAACGCGATCAGGAAGATCACCAGCTCATTTCCGCTTGCTAAACTGGCCGGTGTAGGCGCCGGCGTAGCTGCCGTCGGGCGCAGCGCGACGGGAGGGCCGACCACACGCACTTGCGCCGGTGGGGCGGCCACCGCCGCAGGCGACTTGGCCCGCGGAGCAGCTACCGGGGGTTCTGCAGACTTTTGCGCCGATTGCTCAGCAACGGACGGCGCGGGCTGTGTTGCATCGGCCGGCTTTGCCGCCGGCGGTGTCGGCGCTGCGGTCACGACGGTGGGGGCAGTCGGAGCGAAAACGATCGTTGCTGGTTCTGCCGATG
>JBBRCA010000327.1:0-2278 GCA_038205325.1 Terriglobales bacterium
CGATTTTGTAAGGTCTGCGGCGCGGAACTAAACTTCGTCGATGCGGGGCATCGCCACGGCGAACATGATGAGCGAAAGGCTGAGCGCGAGGCAGTTGATGCCGAAAAGCAAGCCGACGGCCCAAGCCGCGTCGGACGGAAAGTGGGCAAACAACATTCCACCCAGAATGAAGGCCACGACAGCATTGAGCAGGATCCAGATCCACGCGGAATTTTTACGGCGGAATTTCAAGGCGAAGAGCGCGCCGAAAATTCCTTCGACGATGAAAAACGAGGCGAGGATGAAGGTGACGGCAATCATTCCATTGAGCGCCTTGGCGATCAGAAGGATGCCGACAAGGAGGCGGAGGCCGGACGAGACGAGATCCAGCACGCGGTGCTTTTCGGCTTTGCCAAAAATCGCCGAGAGCAAGAGCACGATGCCGCTGGCGATCAGGACAATCCCGAGGAACTGCTCGATCGCGAAGGACGCCACGCCGGGGCGCGCAATCGAAAAAATTCCGGCCAGCGCGGAGAGTCCGCCGGCGATGAAATACCAGTTGCGGCCGGAGACGCGTTCCGCGGGGGAGAGTCGGGAGGACATGAAGCAAGAGGATAGCGAACTTCGCGGTGCGGAGGCAATTCGAGAGATCGAGACCGTGTCGCCAGCGCAGGAAAATGGGGCTTGTCGGCCTCGGGGCCGCGTCTCACGCTGACGCGGCCATGAAGCGCATCCGCATCGTTCACCGGACCGAGTATCACTATCGGGAGCCCGTTTCTTTCGGGGTGCATCGCGCGATGCTTCGGCCCGTCGAGGGGCACGATATCCACATCGACAGCCTGCGGCTGGAGATCGAGCCGGCGGCGTCCGTGCGCTGGGTGCGGGATATTTATGGAAATTCCATCGCGATCATCACGTTCTCGGAAATGGGGAAAATGCTGCGCGTGCTCAGCGACGTGTCGGTGGATCTTTACGAGGAAGACTCGCTGGATTGCATCATCGATCCCGACGCAAAATCCCATCCGTTCCAATACGCGTCCAACGAGCAGATGGAGTTGCTACTCTACCGGGTGCCGAGTTATCCGCACGACGGACCAGCGTTACGAAGCTGGCTGCGGGATCTTTATGCGCCCGGTCAGCTCATCGACACCTCGGAACTCCTGACCAATCTCAACACGAAGATCTTCGAGACGCTGAAGTACGAGAATCGCGAGGAAGCCGGCGTGCGGCTGCCGTGCACCACGCTGGCGCTCGGATCAGGTTCCTGCCGCGACTTCGCGGTGCTGATGATGGAGGCCGCGCGTCACTGGGGCTTCGGCGCGCGCTTTGTGACCGGTTACATCCAAATGAGCGAAGGCCAGCATGGAGCCACTCACGCGTGGACGGAAATTTATCTGCCCGGCGCGGGTTGGCGGGGATTCGATCCCACGAACAACAAACTCGCCGGAACGGAGCACATTTCCGTGGCGGTTTCCAGCGAGCAGGAAAAAGCCATGCCGCTCTCCGGTTCCTGGTCGGGACCATCCGACGCCTTTGAGCGCATGGACGTGTCCGTGCAGGTCGTGGCGCAGTAGTCGCGCCATACGTCGGAACTCAGGCGGTGGCCGACGCTGGCTGGGGAGCAGCGAAGCCGAGCATCATCAGCGACATTCCCCAAAAAAGGGAGTTGATGCCGAAGAGCAATCCCAGAACCGCGGCGGAATCCGACGGCCAGCGGGTGTAAACCATTAACCCGAGCAGGAGCGCGGCGACGCCGTTGATCAGCATCCAGCTCCAGCCCTTGTGGCTGCGCATTTTGATCGCGCCAAAGATGACCGAGACGCCTTCAACGATCAAAAAGATCGCCAGGACGAGCGTGATCACCGCCACGCTCGAGGCGACGCACTGCAGCAGAATCACGCCCGCCGCGATCCGGATGAGCGACAGAAAAGTATCGAGCACGCGATGCGCCGTGTGCTTGCCGAACAGGGCGAGCGACAGCGAAATGCAACCGCTGACCAGTGCGAAGATGCCGAGCACCTGCGCGACAACGAGGGAGAACATGAGCGGCGAACCCATGGCCATAAAGCCGACGAAAATGGAGAGAATCCCGCCGGCGATCAGCCATCCCCGGCTTTTGAAGAGATCGTGGGTCGTAGTGGGTGGCAAAGACTCAGCGGTCATATTGTCAGGAATTCCCGGCATGATTCCACGCCGCGAGAAAAGTGCGACCTTATTTGGAACGACGGGTCGGCGTCCGTTTGGCGGGCAATAAATTAGATTTCCGTCGGGCCGCCGTTCTCCGGTAAATGGGAGCGGG
>JBBRCA010000328.1:0-2234 GCA_038205325.1 Terriglobales bacterium
CGTCCCTGTGGGGTTTAGGATGCTGCGACCATTTTGACCGTGTCGACTTTGATCGTATCGCCGTCCAAGTCGCCGGTAATCGTAACCTTGTGGCCGTAGTGGGCCTTCACCTTCTCCTGCGATGCGGCATCCAGTTTCAGAACCTTGTCCTCGCTTACAAACACCGCTTCGCCGCCGCCCTTGATACACTTCTCGACGCACTTCGCTGCATCTTCTGACGCAATGTTGTGCTTAGCACCGCAATGCGAATCGGAAATCACGCCGGTCCACTCGCCGGCGAACATCCCAGCCGCGCACAACAGGAATGCAAATTCCAGTTTCTTCATTCGAATTCCTCCTTCGGAATTACTTGACCTTTAAGGATACTGGGATGCCTGATAGCTTGCAACCGGTCCGCCGGGCTCTAGCAGGATTCGGAAAAAACCAGGGGCCGAAGTTCACCCTTCTCTGGCGGCTCTTGGCGACGAGGCCATATTTCGGCACCGGTCGAGGACGACGGAGGGTGTGACGCCAGCAACGAATGTAGGTCGCGCGCCAGCCGGTTTCTTCAAACCAGTGAAGTCCACTAGTCGGCGCTACGAGACGCAATTTGGGCACATTGGGCTAGTGGGTCAGCTTGAAAACTACGGGAACAACGCTCTCCGAATCTGCTCCCCCAGGGCCATGACTGCTCGATCAAACTCTTCACCGTTTGCGATCTCCCGGTCCCTAAACTCTACTTGCAGGCCTATTTCGTGCTGCCCCTTAAAACCAATGAGCCAAGAGCCATCGCGGAGTATCGGCAGCCATACGGTTCAACATCGCACCCAGAAAAGGCACCTCTGCAAATGCCTGTAATTCGCTCGTCCGTCATTGGACCATAATCCAATCATGCGGACCGGGCCACGTATTCTGACGTCGTGGAGGCCGCCTCGCCCGGGTTGCGGCACGTGACGATACGTTGACGTGCCGAGGGGCGGCCGCCCAAAATAATTTGTCCGCTGACGACAGGCTGCCTGATAGCGGTTCAACTCATTCCCAATGATCGGCCTCCCCGCCGCTTCCCTGGTATTGACGGCAATGATCCCTGATCACCGGCAGAACCCGCCTGTGAAGCGTGAACGATCGATAGACGCGGCTCTGCCCGTGCCACCTCGCGTACAGGGCATTCTCAGGCGGGCATGTTACGAGTACCACTCTTCCTAAACACGCTGGCCTTGGTATGCCCGCGTGCCGCCCATCGCGGGGCGCATCGAAAGTGACGTGTCGCGCGGCCGGGCTTTCATGAATTTCTCCGAGTGGACAAAGTCCGCTGGGGCCTCGCCCGCTCGTGCTGCTGCTACGTTAACAGCAGCCTGCTTCGCCGTTCAAAGCGGAAACATGCCCAAACCGCCATATCCATACCTGCACCCGGAAGCGCGGCTCTCCAAGATCGACATCGATTCCTTCTGCGCGTAGATGCGCGAGCAGGCGGCCGGATTGGAACTGGCCGACCGGTGACCCGAACGCTCGGCAGGAGTGTTTCCAAGAGTGAGGGATGCGTCTTGCGTATCTGCTCCGGGTTTTGCGCCAGCATCCCGTCGCATCCAGTCCGTATCGATCGGGTTCGCAACACCGTTAGCGAGGTTCATAGCCATCTCGGCCGAACGGCCAGCCGCATCGGCCCTCTGTTGTGCCGTCGAGGCAGCCTGATCGGCGATGGTCGATGCAGTTGCCCGGTTGTGGCGCTCTGTATCAGAACCGCTTTGCTCCCCCTACCCCATCACTGGCGGAGTAACCACGCGGGCTTCTTTCCTGGCCAAGCAACCTGCCGCGACGACGGCCGACAGCAGGAGGACACTTAACAGGACTTTCTGAACTCCGATGTCGAACCTTCTACTCGAGTGGGCCCGACCACACATACCCAATACTCACCCTCAGCCTCCGATTATACGGCAGCAGCAGAGCGTGCGCTCGCAGCATTAATTGTTCCCGAGCGAGTCGAAATAAGCATTGGGAAATGCGATGCTGAGCGCGGGTGAGTCCGCCAGACGCCAAGGACCATGAGGTCGGCTCGCACATGAACAAGTGGGTTGACGGAGTGCTCGGCGGATGGACCGTGGCGGGCGTTTTCGCTTCGCATGGCGGCTTCCCGATTCCGTTCCCGAACTCGGCGCCGCTGGTGGCGAAGAGCGCGGCCTACACCGACGCGCAGCGCGACGCGATCGGTCGCGCGGGAGGCGAAGCGCAGTGGGATATCACCAACGATGTCTACT
>JBBRCA010000329.1:0-2230 GCA_038205325.1 Terriglobales bacterium
GCCCGTGCTGCTCATCCACGGCGACGACGACCCCGACGTCGCCTACACCCAAACGCCGATGCTCGCCGACGCCCTCCGCGCGCGCGGCGTCCACGTCGAAGAACTCATCTTCCCCGACGAACTGCACGGCTTCCTGCTCCACAAAGACTGGTTGACCGCGTATCAGGCCGCCAGCGATTTCTTCGACCGCACCCTGAAGCCAACCGGTTCTAAACAGAAAGCTCCCGACTAACCGATACAAAGTTGAGGTGAGTCGGGAGCTAATTTCGTGCCTGCTCCGCTAAAATAAAGAAGACCGACACATCGCGAAGGAACAAGCAAAAAATGAGCACTGCCACTACCGCTCTTAGCGCACAGATCGAAAAGCTCACTCAAGCTGCTGGACTCACCGTCCGCGACTCGACTTCCGGCCTGGATTACACCGGCAACCCCACCACCCGTTTCACGCTCGCCCTTGCCGCCGACCCGGCCAAGACCCAATCCCTCGAACTCAGCGAAAGCTTCGACGCCGGTAACCCCGCGTACGCCACCGAACTCGCGACATACTTCGCTGAAAGCGCCCGCCGCCTGCGCAATCCGCGCCCCGACTGCTATCTGGCAATGATCGGCTTGCCGCTCAGCTTCTCGAAGTTCGGCTGGCCCTTCCACGGCTCGACATCGGGAGCGGACACGTCACTCGTGCATGGCGAAGTCAACCTCGAAACCGGCGAGCCGAGCGCCTTGCACGCGAAGATTTCCGCCTCGCTTACTCAGACCTTCGCCGAAGTCGTCACCGCGCTCGAACAGCCCTTCGCCGAGAGTTTCATCTACAACGCGGTGCGCAAAACCATGGATCAAGGCCAGCTCGAACTCACCAAGTCCGGCAATCGCCAGCCTGTGCCCGTCACCACTCGCTACTACAGCACGAAGCAGAATATCTTCATCTTCAACGACACCGACGCCGCCAAACGCAGCGACTTTATCACCGCCAAAGTTTTCTGGCAGAGCGGCGTGCTGGGCGGCGGCGCGCCGGTGTGGATCGCCGACCCCCGCGATGCCCAGTACCTCAACACCACCACTGCCGAACTCAAGTCAGCCACTCAAAAGCTCGCCGCCGACGGCCTGCTCAAGCTCTCGGACGACGGCGACTCCGCCGCTCCCACACCAGAACTGCTGTCTCGCGACGCACAGTTCCGCGCCGAAGTGGAAGACGCGCTCACCTTCATCAAGCCCCACTTCAACGAAGACATGCGCGGCGGCCACACGAATATGTAGTACGGGAAAGCATGCATACAGGGCGGCTGCGGCTACACTATCGGGATGCAAAGCATCATGGACTATCCGCTGCTGTTCTTTCCGCTGGCGCTCGTGATGCTGGCGGTTGCCGGGTTTGCGGGTTCTCTGCTGCGCGCGAGGTACGCCGAGGCGGTGCGCTTGCCTTCGTTCAATACGGTCGAGAGCTCCGTGCTGGGATTGATGGCGCTGTTGCTGGGGTTCAGCTTTGCGATGGCGGTGAGCCGCTATGACCTGCGCAAAAGTCTCGAAGTGGAGGAGGCTAACGCCATCGGCACGACATGGCTTCGAACGGCCGCGCTGGACGAGTCGCCGCGGACCGAAGCCCGCACACTGTTGAAAAACTATGCGCCGGAGCGGATCGCGTACTTCGATGCCGGAACAGATGACCGGGCGATGGCGGACCATCTTTCTCGCTCGAACCGGATCCAGAGCGAGTTGTGGCGGATCGTAACGGGCTATGCCAGCGGCCATCGCGATACATTTACGACGCAGTTGGTGGTGTCGCTGAATGACATGATCGACTTGAGCGAGAAGCGGACGGCGGCGAACGAGAACCGGATTCCGGGGGCGGCCTGGGCGATGTTGTTGCTTATTGCTGCGGCTGCGAACGCGCTGGTGGGGATTGGGTCGACGGTGCGGTCCCGGGCACTGCTGTGGGTGATGCCCGTGGTGGTGGGGGCATCGCTTGCGCTCATTCTCGACCTGGATAGCTCGAGGGCGGGGTTTGTGCTGGTGCATCAGAACAGCATGGTGCGGGTGGCGGAGCAGATGGCCGTTGGACCGCAGTAGACGCTTGGGCCGTAGGTGCTCGGAGTGAGGAGAGCGGGCGCGCGTTGCCCGTGGCCACTCTAGAAGCTCCGGATGTCTTCTTCAACCTTCAACGACCAGGGCGTCCACGTCGAGGTTGAGGGCGAGGCCGAGAGCGCGGAAGCCTTGATGCCAGGTCGATGTCCAT
>JBBRCA010000330.1:0-2204 GCA_038205325.1 Terriglobales bacterium
ACCGAGGATGTCGTCGTGACCGAGGCTTTGTCAACAACCATGCCGCAATATCAAGGGCCCGGCCCGCTGGGGATACTCCGCAAATACTTCAACATTTTCCGTGTCTCCCTCATCGAGCGGCTTGCCTATCGCGGCGATTTCCTGCTCGGGACCGTCCTTCGCTTCTTCCCTGTTATGACGACGATTCTGCTATGGCAAGCGGTCTATGCAGGCTCGGGCAAAGATTCGATGTCCAGCTTTACGCTTCGTGAGATGATCGCGTATCTCTTGCTGATCCATATTAGCCGCATGTTCTCGAGCATGCCCGGCCTGGCCGCGGGCATCAGTCGGGACATTCGTGACGGTTCGCTCAAGAAATACCTGATCCAGCCGCTCGACATGGTTGGCTATTTGCTGTCGTATCGCGCTGCACATAAAGTGGCCTATATCGTCACATCCGCGATCCCTTATGGGCTTCTTTTCTGGCTCTGTTCGAGTTACTTCGACGGTTGGCCGGAGCCGGCGACGCTGGCTGTCTATGCCGTGTCCTTGCTTATGGGCTTCCTGTTGGGTTTCTTTTTCGAGGCGACCTTGGGAATGGTCGGCTTCTGGTTTCTCGAAGTGACATCGCTTTTGTGGGTAATCAACACGCTGAATTTCTTCGTATCCGGCCAAATGCTGCCGCTCGATTTTCTGGAACAGTCCGCGCCTTGGCTGTTGGCGTTGCCCTTCAAGTATCTCGCCTATTTCCCGGCGATGATCTTCCTGGGCAAGATCCAAGGGCCCACGCTGCTGCGCGAGTTGTGCATCGAGGCGGCGTGGATAATCGCTTTCATTGTGTTGGCCCGTTGGCTCTATTCACGCGGCTTGCGGCACTACAGCGCTTTCGGGGGCTAGGACTCATGAACGGTCTCGGACGCTATGCCCGCTTGTATCTCGCCTTCGCGCGCTTCGGCCTGGCAACCGAAATGTCGTATCGAATGAACTTCGTAATCAAGGTTCTCGTCGAGGTGCTTTGGCTCGGTATCCTGTTATTGTTCTTCAACGAAATCTACCGCCGCACCGGAAACATCGCGGGCTGGGACTACTATCAATATCTGTTTTTCATGGGTTGCCATTACGCGCTCGCGGGAGTGATCGAGACGTTCTTTCTCGAAAATTGTGTTGGATTCGCCGAGCTGGTCCGCACAGGCGACCTCGATCATTATCTTCTGAAGCCGATCGATGAGCAGTTCCTGATCACCGGGCGTGGGCTCGATTGGTCGACGGCGCCGAACATCTTGCAAGGCGGTATCCTGATGGTCTTCGCCCTTGTCGTGGGGCATTTGCCGTTTGATCCGCTACGCTTGGCTTTGTTCGCCGTGCTTTTCGCCTGTGGTTCCGCGCTGGCCTACAGTTTTCTCCTTATCCTCGCCTCCGGCTCGGTCTGGTTTGTCCGCAATCAGAGTCTCATGGAATTGTGGTGGCTCTTCACGACGCTGATGCGGCATCCACGCCAGATCTTTGATAGTGCCTGGTGGGCAGCGCCCTTGGGAATGTTCTTCACCGTCGTCGTACCGATCCTGCTTGTCGTCAGCGTGCCGGCGGAAGTGATGGTGCGCGAGGTGTTTCAACCGTGGACCGTCATCGGGGTTCTCCTCGCGACGACGGTGTTTTTGTGGCTTAGCCGGCGGTTCTTTCGGTTCGCGTTGAGTCGGTATCGTAGCGCGAGCAGCTGACGCGGCGAGCGCTCGCTGCGTCTTTGTAATTTCTTCACAATCGCTGTAACTTCTTCATTTTCCCCGCCTTGTCAACTTGGCCTTCACGCGGCTCTTTTCTTTGGCTATGGTTCCGCCGCGGAAGCAAGGAAGCGACCGCTAAGAACTCGTCCGGCTCTCAGGAGATACGCATACATGCGCAAGGAAGCGCTGCGCCTCTTAATTGCTTTGCTGCCCGTCCTACTGTGGGTCGCCGCGCCGCCGCGCTGCGGCGCAGGCTGAACGCCTTTGGGCTGCGGCCCCACGACTGGCGGTCTGCCGGTTTATAACCCTCAGTTCTTCGTGCCCAATCAAGGTTCGTTTCCGCCCGGCGCTTACGTCAACGCGCCCGCGCCGAATCGCGCACCGGCGCCAGCGCCGGTAAACGTCGTACGTGGTGTCCGTCCCGCCGATCCACCGGCGGCACCGCGTCCCGCGCCACCGCAACGATTGGCATCGCCTGTCGAACTCGGCATCGTGCCGGCCGCG
>JBBRCA010000331.1:0-2174 GCA_038205325.1 Terriglobales bacterium
TCCGAAACCCCGGTCTGCCACCTCAGCTTCTTTGAAGCCGACGCCTACGCGCGCTGGTCGGGCCACCGCCTGCCCACCGAGTTCGAGTGGGAGTTCGCCGCCACGCAGCAGCGTTCTACGGGCAACCTGCTCGAATCCAACGCCCTCCATCCCATGACCGCGCGCCACGACCCCGGCCTACAGCAGATGTTCGGCGACGTGTGGGAGTGGACCGAGTCGCCCTACACCGGCTACCCCGGCTATCGCCCCCTGCCGGGAGCGCTGGGCGAGTACAACGGCAAGTTCATGAGCTCGCAAATGGTCCTTCGCGGTGGCTCCTGCGTTACGCCGGAGAGCCACGTCCGCGCCACCTACCGGAACTTCTTTCCCCCCTTCACTCGCTGGCAGTTCAGCGGCCTCCGCCTCTCCCGTGATGCCGCGAGCTAGTCCCCAATCCACCGGTCCGTTTCCGTACTCATTCTAAGTAGAACGAAGCGCATATTTTCTGCTCGAACTCCCACAAATCTTACCCAACACGCGCACTCCATACCCTATGCCCACAGCGACCCTCACCACCCTCAATGAAGCCGTCCTCTCGGAAACCCTCACGGGCCTCTCTGCGTATCCCAAAACGCTCCCTCCCTGGCTCTTCTACGACGAGCGCGGCTCACAGCTCTTCGAGCAGATCACCGCGCTCTCGGAGTACTACCTCACCCGCGCCGAGCGGTCGATTCTCTCTGAAAACGCCGCGTGGCTTCCGAATTACCTGACGGGCCCGGTCACGGTCGCGGAGCTGGGTGCGGGCACGGCCACAAAAACCGGAATCCTGCTCCGCCAATTCGTCGAGTGCAACGGCGGAGTGCTGTACCAGCCCATTGACATCAGTCCAACTGCGCTGGATGACGCGGCAGCTTCCCTTGCGGCAGAGGTCCGCGGCGTCATAGTCCGCCCGCAAGTCGCCAACTACCTGACTGACCCTTACGACATCGAGCGCCCCGAACGACACAAGATTCTCGCGCTCTACATCGGTTCCAGCATTGGCAACTTCACGCCGCGAGAAGCGACCGAAATCCTCCGCACACTGCGCGGGCATCTCCAACCCGGCGACAGTCTGCTGCTCGGTGCCGATGTCGCTCCCGGAAACGGAAAGACGGTAGAAGCGCTGCTCGCCGCTTACGACGATGCTGCAGGCGTCACGGCGGATTTCAACCGAAACGTTCTCGTCCGCTTGAACAGGGAACTGGACGCTGGCTTCGACGTCAACGCCTTCGCGCATCGCGTTCGCTGGAACGCACAAGCGTCGCGGATCGAAATGCATCTGGAAAGTTTATTTCCGCAAACCGTGCACGTCGCAGGCGAAAAAATCGTCTTTGCCGGGGGCGAAACGATCCATACCGAAAATAGTTACAAGTTCACCGAGGCGGGCGTTGCCGCTTTACTCGCCGGCTCCGGATTCGCCGTCGACCGCACCTTGTACGACCGCGCCCACTTCTTCGCCGTCACTCTCGCCAAAGCGGTCTAGGTTGGGTCGAAATATAACTCAGCCAAAGGGTCAGCACTACTTCGGCGCACCAGCAGAATCCGCGTTTCCTCATGCGCCAGCTGCGTAAACACTCCGCCCAGCCGCTCCGTTCGCGCTTGCAGCAACGCCGTGGGCGCGGCGATCGTCACCGGAAATACCCATTCCGCCCACTCTACATGTCCCTCTCACAAGATGATTTGAGGTTCGGTTGGTGCTCGCTAAAACGGGCCTCTGCAAGCGTGGCCTCTCAGAAAAGAAGTCCTTAAGAAAAAAGGCGGCATGAGCGGTGTTTTGCTCATGCCGGGAGGCCAGTGACGCAACTGCACTCAAGCAATAACCGCCTGAGCAAAGCTTCCGCTTTCCTGAACTGCCAGGAGGCGTAGACAAAGAATACCACGAATGGGATATTTGGCAAGCGCAGCATCCCATATTCGGGAGGGCGGACTACAACTCCTGCGTCATCCGTGCAGCCATCGTCGCATCCTTGGCCGTAATCCCGCCCGCAGAATGCGTCACTAATCCAAGCTTGACGCGGTTGTAGCGGACATCGATGTCCGGATGATGGTCGGCCTCTTCGGCGATTTCAGCCACCCGGTTGACAAACTTCATCGCCTGAACGAAGTCGGGAAACGTCCATTCCCGCTCCAGCTTTCCGTCGGCGAGTTCCCAGCCT
>JBBRCA010000332.1:0-2139 GCA_038205325.1 Terriglobales bacterium
CCGGCTCCGCAATCGGAATTCTGGTCGATCGAAACACGGGAGCGCTTTACCGGCAGGTGCCCAGCGCCGTCGACGTCACGCTCGACGAGCGGCGTCCGTAGGACGAAAAGAAAAGCCACGCAGAGGAACAGTCCCAAAAAATGGCCAAGGCATTCAAAGGGGTCGGCCCCACGCGGCCTGCTTCGACAATTACCAATCTGCCGGGGAGACCAACTACATCCCTACGATCCTCAGCAAGGAAATGCTCAACGCCACTCCGAACTGCGAGGTGCCGGCTCTCAATGGGAGCCGGCCCCTCACCTTTCAAAACGTGGCCTCGAATCGGAGCCTGATCGCTCGCGGCTCGACGGGATGGGCCGCGTCCAGAAGGTTCAGATTCGAGGCTTTCGATCGCACGCTGTTGTCCTCAATGAGTGGACGCGGGTCCGAGATACCGGTAGCGAGTTCGGTTCAACTGTGGGCGTCCGGGCAAATCCGCGGACGAGTGCGGAAATAGGGATCTCGCGATCGTTCTGACGAATCGAAGCCTTCAGTTTTCTGCGGGGCCAGTAGCGCCGCAGAGACACTCAGCAGATTCGCGGCAGGACCTCACCGAAAGGCAGGTCGAGAATCCGCTCTCCCCCGATCGACGTCCGGATGGTAACCAGCCCTCTCCGGTCTGCCACAACGCTCCCGATCCGTACAGCAGTGCTTCCCAGTGGATGCGCGCGCATGGCCGAGAGGACAGCCTCCGATCCTTCTTCCGGCACGAAGGCGACCAGCTTTCCTTCGTTCGCGACGAAAAGTGGATCGAGGCCGAAGATTTCGCAGGCACCACGAACTGAGTCGCGGACAGGGAGGAGGTTTTCCTCGATGTGCATTCCGACAAGCTGCCGGGAGGCGATCTCCACGAGCGAGGCGGCGAGGCCGCCGCGCGTGGGATCACGCATGGCGTGGATGCCCTGGTATGCAGCGAGCATCGTGGCGACCAGATCGTGCAGCGGTGCAGTATCGCTGGCGATCGGATCGTCGAAGGCCATCCCTTCGCGCTGCGACAGGATGGCGATGCCGTGATCTCCGATCGGACCGGAGACGATGATGGCGTCTCCCGGTCGCACGCGCGAGGATGAGAGCTCGACGCCATCGGCGATCACGCCGATGCCTGAAGTGGTGATGAAGACTTTGTCGCCGCTGCCGCGCCCGACCACTTTGGTGTCGCCGGTGACAACGGAAACGCCCGCGCGTTGCGCAGCCCGCCGTACCGAAGCGACCACGCGCTGAAAATCCGCGATGGGCAGGCCCTCCTCGAGGATGAAAGCAAGCGAGAGATACAGCGGCTTCGCGCCTCCCATCGCCAGATCGTTGATCGTTCCGTTCACCGCCAGCTCACCGATGTCGCCGCCGGGGAAAAAGATCGGCGTCACCACGTAGGAATCTGTGGTGAAAGCGATTCGTGAGCCGTTAATCGAGAGCACGGCCTGATCGTCGAGCCGGTCCAACGCTGCGTTCGAGAAGGCCGGAAGGATGATTTTCTCGATCAGATCGGCGGTGAGTTTCCCGCCGCTGCCGTGGCCGAGAAGGATTTCACTGGTATCCACGATCGGAATCGGACAGTCGCTGAACGGCATCTGCTCAGAGGACATCGTCCTCCCCGCTGGCCATCTGCACGAGATCCCAGAACAGGTGAAGGAGAACGGTGTGGGTTTCCTGAATGCGGTGGATCGACCAGCTCTTCACCACAAAAGAGTAGTCGCACACCTCATTCATGCGTCCCCCGTCACGACCGCTGAAACCGATGGTCAGCAGTCCAAGCTCGCGAGCCCGCTTCAGGCCCCGATGCACGTTTGTCGACGCGCCCGACGTGGAAATCCCCAGAGCGATGTCCCCCGCGCGGCCAACGATGTCCAGTTGTTCGGTGAAGACGCGCGAGAAATCGCTGTCGTTACCGATGGCCGTGAGGGTCGCGCTGTCCGCAGTGAGAGCCATGGCCGGCAGGGCTTTGCGCTTCTCGACGATGGGATGCTGAAACTCCACGGCCATGTGCTGCGCATCGCAGGCGGAACCTCCGTTGCCCATGACGAAGAGCCGTCCGCCGGCTTGAAAACGGGCCGCCGCATCGCGGGCGCAGCGTTCCAGCAGCTCGGCATTCTCGTCGAAGAA
>JBBRCA010000333.1:0-2052 GCA_038205325.1 Terriglobales bacterium
CCTGCCCATCCTGCTCGCCCTCACCACCCTCTCCGCTTCCGCCCAGCAGTCCTTCACGCTTCAGCAGGTCCTCAGCGCGCCCTTTGCCAGCGAACTGACCGCCGCCCCCACCGGCCCGCTCTTTGCCTGGGTGGAGAACGCCGAAGGCCGTCGCAACCTTTGGGTTGGCGGGCCCAACCAGCCGGCCCGCGCGCTGACGCACCACACCGAAGACGACGCGCAGGACATTGCCGGTCTAGCTTGGTCGCCCGATGCTTCCACGATCGCCTATGTCTACGGCGCGGAAACCGGCAACAGCGGCAAGCCCGCCAACCCTGCCCATCTGCAACGCGCAACTCCGGTCGAAATCTACCTTCAGTCGATCGCCGGCGGCGACCCCATTCACGTCGGCGAAGGCCACTCTCCGCTGTTCACCCGCGACGGCAACTCCGTGCTCTTCATCCGCGCCGGGCAAATTTTTATCGCCTACTTTAAAGACTGCCCTTCTGACCCTGAGCATGTCGGAGGGAAAGGCCCTGCCGCCTGTATAGAAAACTGTCATCCTGACGCTGAGCACGTCGAAGGGGAAGGACCTGCTTCTCTCTCCGCGCACCCATTGCTTTTCGACCGCGGAACCCCCAGCCAGCTCACCCTCTCCCCCGACGGCACTAAGCTCGCTTACATCAGCCACCGCCGCACGCACAGCTTTCTCGCGGTCTTTGAATTCAAAACGGAGATCCTGACCTTCCCCGCGCCTTCCACCGGCAACGATTCCGCGCCTAGCTTCTCCCCCGACGGCAAACGACTCGCCTGGCTCCGCTTCCCATTCACGAACGCCTCAGAGTTCGCTGGCGATCGAACCTCCGCTAATCCGTGGTCGATTCAACTCACCGACCTCACCACGAACACCACCCGCACCCTCTTCTCCCCCGAGGCCAACAAACCCGGCAGCGTCGAACCACGCATGTCCACCGGCGAACCGCGCCTCTGCTTCACCTCTACCAACCACGTCCTCTTCTTCTCCGAAGCCGACGGCTGGGTTCATCTCTACTCTGTCGACCCCGCCCATCCAAGCACCCCCTCCCTCCTCACCCCCGGGACTTTCGAAGTTGAGGACGCGTCCTTAAGCCGCGACGGCAGCACCCTCGTCTACGCGTCGAATCAAGTGGTTGACGAGTCACTTGATACAGATCGTCGGCGTATCTGGACACTTGGCCTTACCAAGCCATCAACAAAACCCGTTTTCGTTGCTAACGGCAAGGGGATCGAGACACACCCGGTCATGACCGATGGCACAATCGCGGCGCTCGTCGCAGACGAGAGAGAGCCCATGCATGTGGTCTTTATCGCCTCAACTTATACTTTGGATTCACACGCCGACTTACTCCCTCATGGTTACCCCACAACTTCACTTGTCACCCCGCAGCAAGTCATCTTCCCCTCCTCTGAAAAACTCTTTCAACTCCACGGTCAACTTTTCTTGCCGAAGCAAGAAGCAGATCGCTCTGCTGCGCTGCGGAATGACAAAGGGGTGCTGAGGAATGAAAAAAGGGTCGCGCTTCGGAATGGGAATGGGAATGGGAATGACAAAGGTGTTGTGCGCAAGCGCCCCGCGATCCTGTTCTTCCATGGCGGCCCCAAGCGCCAGATGCTGCTCGGCTACCCCTCCATGGACTACTACTCGAACGCCTATGCGATGAACCAGTACCTCGCGTCGCGCGGGTATATCGTCCTGAGCGTCAATTATCGCGGCGGCATCGGCTACGGCCTCGACTTCCGGCAGTGCCAGCACTGCGGAGCCGACGGCGCAGCCGAATACGCCGACGCGCTCGGAGCGGCCGCTTACCTGCGCTCGCGCCCAGACGTAGACACCGCGCACATTGGCATCTGGGGCGGAAGCTACGGCGGCTACTTCGTCGCGCTGGCCCTGGCGCGCAACTCCGACATCTTCGCCGCCGGGGTCGACTTCCACGGCGTCCACGAGTGGGCCCGCGAGGACAACGCCGCCGCCGACTGGCTGCGCGGCCCGCTCGCCGAGCAGGAACGCATCGCCGCGCTGGCTCACGCGTCCTC
>JBBRCA010000334.1:0-2028 GCA_038205325.1 Terriglobales bacterium
GGCGGAGTAGGCGTTGCACGTCGGGCCGCCGCAGTAGGCGACGACGAGCGCGTTTTTGTCAGCCGGCAGCGACTTCGCGAGATCGGATTTCTGGGCGCGGAAATCAATCGCGCCGGGGACATGGCCGGACTTGAAGGAGTCGGTGCCGTTCACGTCGATGACGGTGACTTTCTTGGCGGTGATGGCGGTCTTCAGCTCATCGATGCTGATGTCCGGAAATTCGCCGGCCTGTGCGGTGACGGCGATGAATGCAGTGGCGAGGAGTGCGAGCAGTTTCTTCATGTTGTTTTTTTTGGTTGGTTCTGTGGATTTGCCTCGCTCCGTTCGGAGCTAAGCGGTGAGGGTTTTTCCGCCGGATTTGGCAGCGAGTTCCGCCGGGTGAACGGCGAGTATCAAAGAGCGTAAAGGCCGTGAAGTTGCGAATCTTTGATCAGTTTTTTCAGCGGCGACATGCAGCGATCAAACGGATGCGCGGCGAAACTGGATGCCACCAACACGACGCTACGCGCCGCGCGACACTTCGCGATGCCGGAAGCAGCAGGTAAGGTGATCGTTCACCATGCCCGTCGCCTGCATGAAGGCCTGGCAGATCGTCGGGCCGACAAACTTGAATCCGCGCCGCAGCAGTTCCTTGCTCATCGCGTCCGACTCCGCGGTGCGCGCGGGCACGTCCTTCATTTTGAGCCGCCGGTTTTGGATCGGTTTGCCATTCACGAAACTCCACATCAGCGCGCCGAGGCTGCCGCATTCCTCGACCGTCGCGATGCACGCCTTCGCATTCTGGATCGTCGCCGCGATCTTCAGCCGGTTGCGGACGATGCCCGCATTCGCGAGCAGTTGCGCGACCTTGCGCGGCGTGTAGCACGCGATGCGCTCCACGTCGAAATGGTCGAACGCCTCACGGTAGTTTTCGCGCTTCGCGAGGATCGTGGACCAACTCAGCCCCGCCTGCGCGCCTTCGAGGATGAGCATCTCGAAAAGGTGGCGGTCATCATGCACCGGCACGCCCCACTCGGTGTCGTGATACGCGATGTCGAGCGGCTTCGTCGGCCACGGGCAGCGCGTGTGATTCATCATTTTGTCTCGAAAGAAAAACGCCCGGATCGCTCCGGGCGCTTTGAATTTTTTTTGGACGGAGATCCGCGGCCTATGCGTTGTACCATTCCTGCCACTGCTTGCCTTGCTTCAGGCCGGGCGTCGGCACGGGGTATTTTCCATCCTTGTCGGAGAGCAGTGGCGGCGGGCTGTCCATCGTCAGCTTGTCCGCGTTCGGGCAATACTCGTGCTCGTGGTTCAGCATTTCCTCGAAGGTCACTTCCTGCCCGGTGTGCGCGGCCATGCGGCCCATCGAGGTCACGACGCTCGCTTCGACGCCGTATTTCACTTCGTTGAACGGCTTGTCGCTGCGAATGGCGTCGATGAGATCAGTCCACTCGTTGAAGTGCGATTCCACTTCGTTCTTCGGGACATCGGACGTCCAGATGAGGTTGCTCCGGCTCGGGTTCTGCCCGCGGAACGTGCTCGACGGCAGCCCGGTGTCACCGCTCTTCGCGGCGATGGCCATGCCCTTCGTGCCATGCACGTAGCTCGAGTAGATCTGGTTGGCGCCGATCATGCAGCGGCCATCCATGTAAAGTTTTGCGCCGTCCTCGAAGGTGTATTCGACCGCATAACTGTCGAAATTTTGATCCACGTAATTGTCGCGGTAGTGGCGTCCGCCGAGGGCCTGGGCCTTCACCGGCCACGCATTTTTCATCCAGCTCAGGTGGTCAATGTGGTGGATGTAGAAGTCGCTGAAGCAGCCGCCGCTCGCCCAGATGAAGCTGTGGAAACGCGAGAGCTGCCACTGCAATTCCGTCGGCTTGCCGGGCAGGGTGTTGTTCGGGCCGGGATATTTTTCCGAAAAGGCCGAGCCGATCGGCGGCGACATGCGGTAGCCGCGCATGAGCATGATGTCGCCGATTTCGCCGTCCTGCACGCGCTTGTGCAGCTCCTGCAGCGCGCGGCTGTGGCGGCTGTTCAGACCCA
>JBBRCA010000335.1:0-2012 GCA_038205325.1 Terriglobales bacterium
CCGGGTTTCGTGCGGAGTGTCTGGATGCGTTGATCAAACAGATCGGCTGGTTTGAGAAGAACCGCGCTGCGCCTGATGGCGGCTTCTACTATTTAGACGTGAAGGAGAAAACTTGGGAGAGCGGCATGGACGAAGGCATTCGCTATGATCAACGTCCTGCTGAGCCTTCCGCTGGCGTGGATGCGAGCGCGCACGTCTTCATGCTTTATGAGCACGCCGCGCGATGGAGTCGCGCGCTCGGAAAATCGCACGCTGAGTGGGATGCGAAGGCGAGGGCACTGCAGCAGTTCATTCAAGGCAAGCTGTGGGATGCGAAGACCGGCTTCTTCTATGATCGTTGGATCATCGATCAGCCTGAGAAGCATCTCGCGTTTGAAGGCATGTGGCCCGTGGTTGTCGGAGCAGCGACGCCGGAGCAAGCGAAGCGCGTGATCGAAGAACATCTCATGAATCCCAAAGAGTTCTTCACTCCGCATCCGATCTGCACTGTCGCTGTGAACGATGCAAAGTTCGAGCTGCGCATGTGGCGCGGTCCGGCGTGGAATTGCATGACGTATTGGGCTGCGCGCGGCGGCATCCGATACGGTCAACCCGATGCTGCAAGGCGTTTGCTGGAGGCGGCGCTGGATGCCACTGCTGTTCAGTTTGAGCGCACCGGAACGCTTTGGGAATTCTACCATCCGCAGATCGGCGAGCAGACTTCACTCAAGCGCAAATCGAAAGGCCGCCCCATTCCGAGCACGGACTACCTCGGGCACAACCCATTGTTTGCCATGGTGGACCTCTGGCGGAAGTGCGGGGATGGTCGCTGAGTCGCCGAGGAATTGCTCGCCGTACGGCTCCTTTTGCTGCGGCTGTTGCTCGTCACACACATGGACGCGGATGTCGTTGGCGGAACAAGTGGCGACGAGAGCCAGGGTGAGGATGAGGAGGTGTTTCCTGATCTGGTTGCTGGAGACGCTGCTATCGCTTCAATCATTGCCGTTTCGATCTCAGGCTGGCCCTTCAGTTTGTCGTGGCTGTCGAGCTCGCCGATCGCGCAGGCGAAGGCAACCGGTTTCATGAGCTCAAAAATTCGTCCGCGTGGGAGCGCCGGTTTGGGGGGCGATTTCGATCCAGTCGATCTCGATGGGTTGTTCCTGCTTCAGGAGGTAAAGGCGGACGATTCCGAGCGGGCCGGTGGCTGGGAGTGCAATCGAGACTTCCTGCCAGTCGCCGCCGGTTAGGGTGAAGGGGACGCTCTGTGCCTTGTCCTGCGTGCCGCCGGGCAGCCAGTCGCAATGCGACGTGCCTGCGCCGGATTTGATGCGCACTTTCACGGTGCTCGGGCCGCTGATTTTTGCGGCGGAAAAACCGAGGAAGCTGGCATGGGTGAGCTTGGTGATCTGCACGATGCCGTCCTTCACGGAGGCTGTGCAGGCGCGGGCTTTCCAGCCTTGCAGCGCGGGATCGCTGTCGTCCTTCGCAGCGGTTTTGGCGGGTGCTTTCGCGGCGGCTTTGGCCTTCGGTTTGTCTTTGTTCGTCTGGATGCCTTCGCGTTCGGGGTGATACTTCGCGGGGTCGAAGGCGGGATTCGGGACGGGCACGACGGCCTGAGTGTCGGCGAGGAATTTCGCGATGAGCGCGTCGAGTTCGCTCACGAGTTCGGGCTTCTGCGCGGCGAGGTTGTTCTTTTCGCTCAGGTCATCGCGCAGGTTGAAAAGCAGGTAGCGATGCGCGCCCTTTTCGCCGCCGTGGAAGATGCGGATGAGTTTCCAATCACCGCGATGCACGGACACAGCGGGCGGGAGCCAGTCGGGAACGCCGGGATTGTGCGGGAAATATTGGAAGACGGTCTTGTCCGCCAGCGCGTCGCCTTTTAGCGCCGGGAGAATGCTGCTGCCGTCGAAACGCTGATCGGCGGCGGGCTTCAGTCCGATGCCGGCGAGCAGCGTGGGATAGTAGTCCTCGCTTTGCACGATGGCATCGTTGCGCGTGCCTGCGGCCGTGATGCCGGGCCAGACGACGACGCA
>JBBRCA010000336.1:0-2005 GCA_038205325.1 Terriglobales bacterium
AGTTGTGTTTCGTAGCGCCCGATGAAGCGGAAGCGGTTTACGAAAGAGCAGATCATCGGGGCGCGGAAAGAGGCTGACACCGGGCTTGCGGTAAAGGACTTGAGCCGGAAGCTGGGCATCAACGAGCTGTCGTTTGTCCAGTGGGTGTAGATCCCATCCTGACGCCAGACCTGCATGATCTGCAAGCCTCCGGAATAACTGGGATTCCAAACGGATTGAGCGATGCATGACGAAGCTGGCCGTGATCCGAGGAAGCGGAACAGGAGCGGGGGCGAAAGCGGAGCCTCTTTCGGTCGCGAAGCTGCGCGCAATACTGGAAGATGCGCGCATGCGAAAGCGGCAGCCTGACGAGAGCTTCGAGGCGTTCGAGAAGCGGCTCCACGGGCATCTGCAGGAGGTGGAGCGCGAGCTCCTCGCGGAAGATCTGGCGAGCGCGGACGTCGACGCCGATTGCATCGTCGTGGAGGGCGCGGCGTATCGCCGCGTGCTGCGCGCGTCGCAGACGTATATGACGGCCGCCGGACCAGTCCAGGTCGAGCGCACGTTGTACAAGGATCGCACCGACGAAGGCGGGCGGGCGATCGTGCCGCTCGACCTCAAGCTGGGAGTGGTCGGCGGGTTTTGGACACCTATGGCCGCGCACCAAGCGGCTTGGGTGGTCTCGCAAATGACGCCTCAGACGGCGGAGGAGATGTTCAAGCGGGTCGGGAATATGGCGCCCTCCAAGAGCAGCCTCGACCGGCTGCCGAAGGTATTGGCCGACGAGTGGGACGGAGATCGCAAGAGCTTCGAGAAGGTTCTGCGCGATAGCATGACGGTGCCAGAGGAAGCCGTGAGCGTGATGGCCAGCCTGGACGGCGTTTTGGCCCCCATGAAGGATGGTCAGGCCGTGCAGAAGCGGGCGCAAACGGCAGAGCGTGGGCAGATTGCGAAGGGCCCCGCCGGATATCGCGAGGTGGGGTGTGCCACGCTGGCGTTTTGCGACAGGGACGGCAAATGCCTGGCCGCCGTACGGATGGCGAGAATGCCTGAGCCGCACAAAAGATCGCTCAAGGAGTTGCTCAAGGCGGAGCTCGCCGTGGCACTCGCGCAACGCCCGGATCTGCGGCTGGTAAAGGCCGCCGACGGCGCGAACGACAACTGGACCTTCCTGCACGGCGAGCTACCCGAGGGCGAGGAGGTGGTCGACTTCTTCCACGCGGCCGAGCATCTCAACCACGCGCTGGCGGTGGCATATGGCGATGGAACGGTGGAGGCGCGCCGACGGTTCGCCACCCTTCGCCACGTGTTGCTCGAGGAGGAAGGCGGCGTCGACGCGGTCATTCGCGCCCTCATCCATCTCCGCGACAAGCATCCTCGTCGGACAAAGATCGCGACCGAGTTGGCGTACTTCCGCAAACGTCGCCAGCGCATGCGCTACGCCGAAATGAAAGCCGCCGGCCTGCCCATCGGGACCGGGGTCACCGAAGCGGCCTGCAAAACCCTGGTCGGTCAGAGGCTCAAGCAGAGCGGCATGCGGTGGGGACGCGAGGGTGGACAAGCAATCCTCAACCTGCGCGGCTGGGCGCAGAGTGAGCGCTTTGATCAGGCATGGGCACTGCTCGCCGCCGCCTTCAAGGCGGAGGTCACCCTCTTCAATGACGTCGTATCGATCAGCTCGCGCTCGCGATGAGAGGCCCGGAGTTCGCCGTCACGATGAGACCTACACCCTGATAATTCATCGTGGTGCCCCTCGGAGCTACGGGCCAGAGCGGCGCAGTTTGATGACCGGCAATCCGGGCTACCGTGCCTGGCCGCCTCCGGGCCGAGGGGCGAGTTGCGAGTGACAAGTGTGAGAGCCATGAGACGTGTTCTGAACCTCGCAACGCCCGAGGTCGATGCGGGAGCGAAGGCCTTGGCCGCGCCGGACGCGCCGGCGCGTCCGGGGAAGAACGCCCCGGCGGGGCAAATTTGCCTGCTGCCACCCGCCGGCAGCCGCTTCAACCCGCCATTTTCAGTTGGAACG
>JBBRCA010000337.1:0-2004 GCA_038205325.1 Terriglobales bacterium
AGCGCGAGGATGGGCTTGGGTGGAATTTGTTTTGGCGACGCCCGTTGTCCTCTGGTGCGGGTGGCCGTTCTTCGTTCGGGGTTGGCAGTCGGTCGTCCACCGCAGTCTGAATATGTTCACGCTGATCGCACTTGGGACAGGTACCGCGTATCTATACAGCCTCGCGGCGACTTTCGCCCCTCGGATCTTTCCGGCCTCTTTCCGGAGCTCGGATGGGCAAATCGCCGTCTACTTTGAGCCTGCCGCTGTCATCATCGCTCTTGTTTTACTTGGACAAGTCATGGAACTGCGCGCCCGAAGCCAAACAAGTAGCGCCATCCGCGCGCTGCTGGGCCTAGCTCCTAAGATGGCGAGGCGTGTAGAGAAGGACGGAAGCGAAGCGGACGTGGCGCTCAATCAGGTGGTGGTTGGGGACCGGCTCCGGGTGAGGCCGGGTGAAAAGATCCCTGTCGATGGCACAGTCCTCGAAGGCCACAGTTCGGTGGACGAGTCGATGGTGAGCGGTGAATCCATTCCGGTAGAAAAAGACATCAACGCCAAAGTTACTGCAGGCACGGTCAATGGCACGGGGGGCTTTCTGATGAACGCAGAGCGTGTGGGCGCGGATACCCTGCTCTCGCAAATCGTAAAGATGGTCAGCGAAGCGCAGCGCACGCGCGCACCGATTCAACGACTGGCCGACCGCGTGGCTGCATTCTTTGTTCCGGCAGTGATTCTGGCGGCAATCGCGACATTTTTGATCTGGTACTTTGCCGGCCCACAGCCGCAATTTGCCCATGCGCTTGTGAATGCCGTTGCCGTTCTCATCGTCGCTTGCCCCTGTGCACTCGGCTTGGCTACTCCGATGGCGATCATGGTCGGCACCGGACGCGGGGCCGGGGCAGGCATTCTCATTCGCAACGCAGAAGCGCTGGAGCGATTCGGCAAAGTGGACACGCTGGTCGTCGATAAGACCGGCACACTCACCGAAGGCAAACCGACGCTCAGTGCGGTCGTGCCCCAACCGGGCTTCAATGAAGACGAGCTCCTGCGGCTGGTCGCAAGTCTTGAACGATCCAGCGAACACCCACTGGCTGCTGCGATCGTTAAGGGGGCTGAAGCGAAAAAGCTGACGATGGCTGATGTACAGGGCTTCGCCTCGATCACCGGAAAAGGAGTAAAGGGAAGCATCGACGGAAAGCTGGTGGCCGTCGGCAATGCGGAACTCTTCCGTGAACTCTCGACCGATCCGGCGGGGCTCGCTGGAAAGGCGGAAGATATGCGAAGGAACGGCCAAACGGTCATGCTCATTGCTGTCGATGGCAAGGCGGCCGGCGTGGTCGGAGTTTCGGATCCGATTAAGGAGTCGACTGCAGAGGCAGTTCGTGAGCTGAAGGCAGCGGGGCTAAAGATCATCATGGTCACTGGCGACAATGCGACGACGGCTCGAGCCGTGGCCGAGAAGCTGGGGATCGAGTTCGAAGCCGACGTGCTGCCGGAAGCTAAAGCGGAGGTCATCAAAGCGCGTCAGCAGAAAGGCTCGATTGTTGCGATGGCGGGTGATGGTGTAAACGACGCCCCGGCGCTAGCACAGGCCGATGTTGGAATTGCTATGGGCACGGGTACAGATGTCGCGATTGAGTCAGCGGGCATTACGCTGCTCAAGGGAGACTTGCGCGGCATCCTCCGCGCTCGTCATCTAAGCCAATCCACCATGCGCAACATCAAGGAGAATCTCTTCTTCGCCTTTGTGTATAACGCTGTTGGGGTCCCTCTTGCGGCTGGCGTCTTGTTTCCGTTCTTTGGTTTGCTGCTGAACCCGATGATCGCCGCCGCAGCGATGAGCTTCAGTTCCGTATCGGTAATCGCGAACTCTCTTCGCCTACGAGCGGCAAAGCTCTAAATGAACCAATGAACCTGTTGTGCTGGTCGTAATCTGATGAACCCATCCTCAACGCCTTTGGGTATTTTGATCGCGCAGCTTGGTGAAAGGTACATACCCGAAGAACGGCCGCACGACGAAAC
>JBBRCA010000338.1:0-1942 GCA_038205325.1 Terriglobales bacterium
TCGCCGCCACGCCGAATGATCCAGTACCCGGACTCACCACTGGTGCGACTTGCGGATGCCACAATGCGTGGGTGAATCCATTGCGCTTGTGAATCGAATGGTCGTAATGAGTTTTGAAAACGTAGCGGCCTGTAAACCAACCAATGGCCGAACCAACCACTACGTCCGATGCAAAATGCCTCCGGGCAGTGATGCGGGCAACGCTGACGAACGATGCCAGCGAGTAGGCCATGATTGGCACGATCATGTGTTTGTTGTATTCGGAGGCGACTACAGATGCGACAGACCAGACCGCAGCCGAATGCCCCGATGGAAAAGAGCTCCCGCCATCGAAGAATTGACCTTCTTTTTCCATTGGCCGGGAACGCCGGGTTACCAGCTTGAGGCCCTCCACCACGATTAGACTGTCAAGGGCGGCTTCGGCGCTCAGCACGGAGGTTTCACGCGCTTTTGGGTTATCGATTAAAGCGCCGAAAGCGTAAAGGCCGCCGATTACCGGCAAAACCGTGTAGGCGGCCCCCACCCTGGAAACGCTGTTACTAACGGAGACTGTGTCATTGGAGGGGACTTCGCGAGCAATCTTATGGTCACTTGCGATCAAGGCCCCCGCGGCGCCTCCAAATAGCAGCCACCAAGCCGCATTGTGGCGATTGACATGAAATGGGCTGGTCCAGATCTCTTTCTGGTCCATGAGGATATTTCGCGTCAGCTTGACGGCCAGCGGCTTGATACTTTCGGTCTCGTCGGAATAAAAAGTCTCGTCCCTGCGATCAGCACTGGGCGGCTGAGGAGTATCGTCAGTCCCAGCCCACAAGCCATTGCACGACAGCACGGCACCGACCAGTATGGTAGCGGTACGCCTGGTCAGATTCCACGTAAATCTTTCAATCATCCTGAGGGTGAGACGAACCAGGGAGGATGTTAGTGACGTAAAAAGCGAACGGGCTGGTCATGGGACAATAAAGGGCGAGGGCAACGCAGTTATCGCTACCTCGATCCCTACGACTCCTTCCACCGACCTGCTTCCCATTCTCCGCCGCTATTGGGGTTATGAAAGCTTCCGTCCCTTGCAGGAGCGGATCGTTCATAGCCTGCTCGCGGGCCGCGACGCCGCCATCATCCTGCCGACAGGGGGCGGCAAATCCCTCTGCTATCAGTTGCCCGCGCTGGTGTCCGGGAAAACCGTTATCGTAATCTCGCCGCTGATCGCTCTGATGCAGGACCACCTGGTTCAACTGCGGCAAATGGGAATTCCGGCGGCTTTCGTCAACAGCGCCCTTCCCTCGAGCGAACAACAAACGGTGATCAAGGAGGCGAGCCAAGGTGCCTACCGGCTGATCTACCTTTCGCCCGAGCGACTGGCCAGACCGGATACGATCGCATGGCTACAGCGGGTACCTGTTGCATTTTTTGCGATCGACGAAGCACACTGTATCTCGGAATGGGGTCACGAGTTTCGACCGGAGTACCGGCAGTTGAGCAGCTTGTGTGTCAATTTTCCCGACAAGCCGATTGCGGCTTTCACTGCGAGTGCCACGCGCCGCGTGCGGCACGATATTTTAGCTCAGCTGCAACTGCGCGATCCCGACAAATACATCCTAAGCTTCCACCGGCCGAACCTGCGCTATCTCGTCAAGCAGTGCGAGGAATCCGAACAGCAGACCCGCCTCTTATTATCCGCGCTGAATGCTCACTCCGGCGAGAACGTAATTGTCTACGCGCCGACCATCGCGCGGGTTGAGGATACGGTCGACCTTCTCGAAGAGCGCGGGATCGCGGCAGTTCCGTATCACGGCCAGATGAACCCCAGCACTCGCAAGCGCAATCAGGAGCGCTGGATGTCGGACGAAGTTCGCGTTCTGGTTGGGACGATCGCGTTCGGCCTCGGGATCAATAAACCGGGCGTCCGCGCCGTGATTCACCTCTCGCTGCCCAAATCGGT
>JBBRCA010000339.1:0-1920 GCA_038205325.1 Terriglobales bacterium
GTTCAAGGCATAGACGAATATCACTCGCGCCCAGTTGGGAGCGGCTATCAAGGCCGCGCATGCCCGCGGGTTGAAGGTAACGGGCCACTTGTGTTCTGTCACGTTTCGCGAGGCGGCTGACTTGGGCATCGATAGTCTCGAGCACGGGTTGTCGGCGAGCACCGACTTTGTTCCCGGCAAGGAGGCGGACACGTGTCCCTCGCGCCCGCTTGGTCTGGTGGAGCCCGCCATCAATACGGCGCCCGTTCAGGATCTCATTCGCTATCTCGTGAGTCACAAGGTCGCGATCGTGTCGACGCTGCCGGTCGGAGAAGCCGGCGTGCCGAATCGGCCTCCGTTGCAACAACGCTTTCTCGACGTGCTCTCTCCGCTGGCAAAGGCCGACTACCTGATCGCGAGGGCCAGAACTGACGAAGCGGCACGGGAGCGCTTGAAGCGGGACATGGATTTCCAACTGGCGTTCGTCAAGGCCGGCGGCACGCTCCTCGGTGGTCTGGATCCGACCGGAAACGGCGGCGTGGTCGCTGGATTTGGAGACCAGCGCGAAGTCGAGCTGCTGGTCGAAGCCGGGTTCACGCCGATCGAAGCCATCCACATCCAGACCGAAAACGGCGCCAACTTTCTGGGGGAGAGTGGAAAGATTGGCACGTTGAAACCGGGCAAGCAGGCAGACATCATCGTGGTCAACGGCGACCCGAGCACGAAGATCGCTGATATCGAAAACGCGGAAATCGTTTTCAAGGACGGCAAAGGCTACGATCCAAAGAAGCTCATCGATTCCGTCCAGGGCTTGGTGGGATCTCGATGATTGGAACGCTGCGCTCTCTCAGCGTTCAAGACGAGCGGACCACGCTTTGCTAGCGGGAGGAGCGATGAAGACTCCACATATTGTGCGCGGTCTGATCGCGACCGCCCTTCTCGGATTATCGACCCACGCTTTTGCAGCCATTGCGCTCGCCCCGATAGTTTGGAGCGGCCTCTCGAGCCCTGTCTTCGTCGGCAACGCTGGAGACGGTTCGAACCGACTCTTCATTGTGGAGCTGGGGGGAATCATCCGGGTGCTCCAGTCAGGCGACTGGACGCCAACCGTCTTCCTCAACATTCAGCCGAAGATCGTATCGGGCGGCGAGCGAGGGCTCCTTGGCCTCGCATTCCATCCCCAGTACGCCGTCAACGGCCGGTTCTTCGTCTATTACACCCGGACCGGAGACGGAACGCTGGTCATTGCCGAATACAAAGTCTCGGCCGACCCGAACGTCGCCGACCCGGCTGAGAAGGTAATCTTGACGATCCCGCATCCAATCAATACGAACCACAACGGCGGCATGCTGGCCTTCAGCCCGGACGGCTATCTCTACATCGGGGTGGGCGACGGTGGCGCGGGCAACGACCCGCCGAACAACGCCCAGAACGTGAACGTGCTCCTGGGAAAGATCCTCCGGATCGATATCAACCCGCCGAACGGATCCGGTGTCCCCTACCTGTCGCCGGTGACGAACCCGTTCTATGGCGACACGCAGGGTCGCGACGAGATCTTCGCGCTCGGGATGCGTAACCCATGGCGCTTCAGCTTCGATCGCATCACGGGCCAGCAATGGGTTGGGGACGTGGGACAGAACGCGCTGGAGGAAGTCGACACCCCGATCCTCACCGGCGGAAACTACGGGTGGCGAGTGTATGAGGGCTTCCAGTGCACCAATCTCGATCCGTCGCTGTGCAATCCGGTGAATTACACCTCGCCGATCTTTGAGTACTCGCACGCGAATGGGCGTTGCTCGATCACCGGCGGATACGTCTACCGAGGATCGCAGGGCGCATTGCCGAACGGGACGTACGTCTACGCCGACTACTGCACGGGCGAGATCTTCGGCTGGGATGGCAGCACGCAGAGCCTCCTGCTCGATACGGGGGCAAACATCT
>JBBRCA010000340.1:0-1866 GCA_038205325.1 Terriglobales bacterium
ACCACCAGCTCGGCAAGCACGAGTCCGAATGATCTGGAGAAATGGTCGGGGCCGGAATTGGGCCTGTTCACGTTAAAGAGCTTGTCATCGAGCGATGTCGCTCTATCAGATTATCGCGGCAAGCCCGTACTAGTACACTTCTTCGCCACGTGGTGTGTGCCATGCCGCGAAGAGATGGAAAGTTTGCGGCGATTTGTCTCCCGGACAAAAAATAATGAGTTATCGGTGCTCGCCGTTTCCGTGGGCGAACCTGAAGAGCGCGTTCGGCGCTTTTTTGAGGGGGTGCCGGTTAATTTCCCAATTTTGCTCGATCGAGACATGACCACTACACGGGCTTGGCGTGTAGCTACGCTGCCAACCACTTATGTCCTCGACCCTGAACTTAAACCCAAACTGATCCTGCGCGGGGCGCAACAGTGGGACCAACTGGAAGTAGCGCAAATCGTGAAAAAGTTGGACGAAGTGAATAAGGAACCAAGCCAGCCAGCCGGGACGCAGTCGACGGCTCCACCCGCGAAATAATAGGAAGAGAGAGAAATCACATGGATCGCCGCGATTTCTTGAAGGCCACCACCGCCGTGTTAGCGACCACCGCCGCGGTCCCGCGCGCGGCACGTGCGCAGGACACGTTTTCTCCCAAGCCCGGCATTTGGCGCGAGTACGGGATCGTCACTCGCGTGAAGATCGCGAATCCAAGGGGTAAGACTCAGGCGTGGATACCGGTGCCGTCCGTAGATACTGATTGGTTCAAGGCAGGCGATAGTACGTGGACGACAAATGCGCAGTCAGCGACGCTGAAGCGCGATCCCAAATTCGGGGGCCGAATGGTCCACGCTGAGTGGGCAGAAGGCGAGGGGGCGCCAGCGATCGATGTAATCAGCCGAGTTTCAACACAGGACCGGGCCAGCGACTTTTCCAAGCCTGGCAACCCGGTGGCTCTGCCGGAGGATGATCGGCGCCTCTACACAGCGGCCACGCTGCGCGTTCCGACCGATGGGATTGTGAAAGAGTTCTCCGACAGAATCACGGCCGGCGCTCTGACTGATGTCGAGAAAGCTCGCCGCATCTACGACTGGATAGTGGAAAACACATTCAGAAATCCGGCGACGCGGGGCTGCGGCATCGGTGACGTAAGATCCATGCTTGAGACCGGAGATCTGAACGGCAAATGCGCCGACCTCAATGCGCTGTATGCGGGTCTTGCCCGCGCTGCCGGACTGCCGGCGCGCGACATCTACGGTCTTCGAGTGGCGCCGTCGAAATTCGGTTACCGGAGTCTCGGCGTCAGCTCCAACAATGTCACCAAAGCGCAGCATTGTCGCGCGGAAGTCTATCTCAGCGGCTTCGGTTGGGTGCCGATCGATCCCGCAGATGTTCGTAAGGTCATCCTGGAAGAGCCACCTGGCAATCTTAAAATTGATGACCCCAAGGTGACTGCTATACGCAAGGCGCTATTCGGATCGTGGGAGGGCAACTGGCTCGCGTATAATTTCGGCAACGACATCGCGTTGCCTGGGTACCGGGGTCCGCTCAATGACTTCTTGATGTACCCTGAGGCCGAGTCAGGCGGAGAGCGGCTCGACTGTCTCGATCCCGATACTTTCAAATATGTTATCGTGAGCCAGGAGCTAACCTGAGGACGCGACCCACGGAGACCATGCGAGCGGCCTCATCGCAGCCAGCCGCCGTTGAAGCCGGCACGACGCAAGCCAGCTTCGATATAGGAACAATTTACGCTGCGCTCGGGACATGCCACTAAGCCAGCTGACGCCGATGCCGGCGTCAATTATGCGCTACGTGCTGCGCCAGACCGGGCGGCATCAGATCGTGCTCGCGCTCCTGTCGATCGCCGTTTTCGCCCTGAGC
>JBBRCA010000341.1:0-1840 GCA_038205325.1 Terriglobales bacterium
GCAGCGGGTTGGTTGAAAGATCACCTTGCAGGACGTTCGCTTGGGGCGTGGTATCCAGGCGGCGCCCGGATTTCGTATTTCCAACTCCTCGTGGTGTTGCACGCGGGGGTGGCATGGCTCGTGGTGCTGCCGTTGAGCCGCAGAATCCGCTGATGATTTGCGGCCTGATGTGAAATGTTACCCTATACAGGCCGAGTCCCAAACAAGCCATCGTGGATTACGTAGTAAATGAAGAGGGAGTTGTACACGAGGTACCGGCGCCATAGGCGCCCCGGCTCGGTGAGCACTCTGTAAAGCCACTCGAGCCCACGCTTTTGCATCCAAGCCGGGGCTTGCCGAACGCGCCCTGCATGAAAGGCGAACGCGGCGCCGACTCCAAAATGGACGCCCTGCGGAAGCCGATCCTTGTTCCGGGCAAGCCAAAATTCCTGCTTGGGACAGCCGAGGCCGATCCACACGAACTGCGCGCCTGACCTTCGGATCAGTTCAATGATCTTTTCGTCTTCGGCCGCCGGCCACTGGCCGTAGGGTGGAGAATAGGCAAGCGCGATGCGCAATGCGGGAAATTTCTGAAGAAGCTTTTGCTGGAGTTCCGCAAGCAGCTCGTCAGACCCGCCGACAAGTGCGTGTGACCACGGTTCGCCTTGTGTTGCTTCGAGACAGCGCAGCATCAGCGTCGGTCCATAGACGCGATCTTTCAGCGGCCGCTCCAAGGTCCTGTTCATTACCCAGACCAGCGGCATTCCATCGGGAACGATGAGGTCGAATCGATCCAGAGCGCGCTGAAAGTCCGGGTCGTGCCGCGCAGTCGTAACGCAGTGGGAAGCGGCCGCTTCGATGAGGCGAGGCCGGTCCGCCTCGCCAGCCCAACGCTTTGCCAGTTCGATGGCGCCGGCATAATCTGTCGCCGCCAATGGAACCCCGATGACGCGGCAGACCGGGGGCTGTGTCTCTTCGTTGGTGGCGGTCATTGTTTGCGAGCCAGGAGCATGTGCAAGGCGTGTTCCTGGAATTGGCTGATCCCGGGCTGGTCCAGCAAATCCTCCAAGTCCTTGCGAAAGGCGCCGTCGTCGAAGCCCGGCTGCTTTCGCATCGCATTTGTTACACCGACAACGATTCCTAACAATTCTCCGAGCACCTGGCCGAAGCCTTCGGCCAATTCGTCCTGCGATGATTTTGCGTCCATATTTTCTAGAGAAGCTTCGAGCGTTTGACGGCAGTTGAAGCCGCGAACTTGCCAGGATTCAAGATGCCTTTTGGATCAAGCGCGGATTTGATCTCGGTGTGAACCTCGCGGCTTACGAGCGAAGTGGCATCCGGCCACCATCGCGCCTTGGCCAGTCCAATCCCGTGCTCACCCGTGATGGCGCCACCCCACGCAAGCACTTGTTTAAACAGAGAATCGAGCGCCGCATCCACCCGCTTTTGCACGGTCCGATCGGTGTGATAATTCGCGGCCATGATGTTTACGTGGATATTGCCGTCGCCAGCGTGTCCAAAACAGGCGACCGGAAATCCGCTGCTTTTTCCCAGCCTGGCGGCAAATTCCGTGAGATCGACCAGACGCCCCTTGGGAACGACTACGTCCTCATTGAGTTTTGTGAGGCCAGTCGCTTTGAGCGACTCGGAGAACCGCCTCCGCAGTTCCCACAGCCGTTCGCAATCCGTTTCTCCAACGGCGGATTCGACCGACACCGCACCTGCTTTTTTCAAGATCTTCGCAAGCGTCTTCGCCTCTGACCGCACGCTTTCAGGCTGGCCATCGAGGTCCGCCAAAACATGACCGTTTCCCGCTGGGACGACCGCTTTGCCGCAGTGTTCGCGCGCTGCCTGAAGCGTG
>JBBRCA010000342.1:0-1738 GCA_038205325.1 Terriglobales bacterium
CCGATCGTGAGGCGGACGATAAGGTTAAGGACGCGGAGCGTGGTCTCAGGGAGAGTAACCGAAAACTCAAGCAGCCGGTTCGGATACGGCGTCGCTCGCATGGCGCTCAGGCGGAACGGTTCGGGTGTCCAGGGATGCATATGGGCATCGTTTACGTATAGGTGGACCTACAGTCTCAGGCGTACAGCGTCTGGGCAGGTCACTGTCTCAAATACGTGCGCATGCGGCAGCAGGGTGCGACGGCCCGACTGTGCCCACGCCAGCCAGAATCTAACGCTCGGCTGCCCTTGTGGAAAACGCTGTGGACAGCGCAAGACTGCCAGACCGTAAATCGCAGAACCGGACGGCGAAAACGACGAAATCGATTCGCCCTTGCTAAATAAAAGCTAAATAAACCTCCGCAATAAATAAAGCGCGTGATATCCCGGCGTCGTCCGTGGGTGGCAGTCCCTTCCCCAGCGAAAGATAATGCGCCGGCCTTCCCGGACCGTAAAGGGTAAAGCGCGTTCCGCGCCGCTACGCGCCCTTGACGGCCCGGTTCGGTCGGCGGGATTGCCTCACATCTGGGGAAGGGCAGGCGTGCTTCCGCCGCGAGTTGCCCTCAAACCAAGGCCGCACGCTCTGTCCGCGCGCGGCCTTGGCGTCCGCGGATGCGATGCGTCTGCTCTGCCCTCCCAGACATGGGCGCGTACGCCCATCCGCACGCTGCGCTTTGATACGCTGCTGGAGCCGGCGTTGCGCCGAGCTTGGAGAGAACGGAGGAAAGAAGGATGCCTATCCCGAGGACGATCGAGAATACCGCGGACTTCAGCGTGCGGTGCTTCAAGCCCCTCTACGCGCTTAACGAAGAAGATTATACGCCGTGGTTCATCGGGCATGCCCAGCTCGACATGGTGTCCGACGAGGCCCTGCAGGAGCTTTTCGAGAGATGGAAGGCGGCGGACGGCCTGAGGCGCTGCGACGGCTCACCGGCTTCGGGCTTCGCCGACTACCTGGAAGGCCAGGCATACGTCGTGTTCTGGTCGCCCGAGGAATGGCTCTGGGTACTGCCCGTGACGGACGCGGAGGAGCAGCGCTGCCTCAACGGCGCGGACGACGACGAAGAAGAGTAGGCGCTTCCCACTTGAGCCCGAATCGATGAAATCGGCTTGGAACAATACGCCACGCATCCGCCGCGAGAGTGCGTCAGCGCGACGGAACACCACGGCATCGGAGGACATCTTGACACCTAACGGCGAAGAAGAACAGCCGGAGTTAGCCAACATATGGGCAACGGTATTCATCCTTGAGACGACCCGGTTCGATCTCGGCAACATAGTCGTGACGATGGGGGCGCTCGAGGCATTGAACCTCAACGCGCAATTCGCCGTCGACTTCCTCACAAAGCACGCGAACTGCGAGTGGGGGGACCTCTGCGAAGAAGACAGGAAGGCGAACGACTACGCGCTCGTCCACGGCGAGAGGCTGTTGTCCGCCTACGACCTCACCGACAAGTCGAGGATCTACATTATCACCGAGCACGACCGTGGCACTACCACGATCGTGACCCCGGACGAGTACTGATCCAATTTTCCGCCCGCGCCCAACCGGCGTGGGCATTTTCTTCGCGGTCGCCCGTAGCAAATGTGTGCGCCTGCTTTTCGCCCCGGTCACACAAGCGCAGGATGGCGGAGTCCGCCACGTCAGTACCGGGGCGGGCCAATACCATTCCGCGAGGTGACACTTGAGATACAGTCTG
>JBBRCA010000343.1:0-1700 GCA_038205325.1 Terriglobales bacterium
CACGAAAGTGGGGGAGTACGTACCGTTCTATTTTTGCCCGCGCTCGATCATGCTTTTCTTGCTGCACAGAGGAAATCATGTCGATCTGTCGTACACCGGAGGTCAGCGCCCGATCGTACATCTGGAAGCAGACATGCGTAAGGTTGTGGCATGGGCAGATCGCAATGGCAAGCGCTGGGCGTTCAGTCACGGCAACGCAGGAGCCCGATATACCGAATTCTCAAAAGAACTCGCCCGGCTTGACCTGTTGAACTGGGATGCTATCGCCGCGACCATCTTCCGGGACCCAATTGTGAAGGAGCATAAACAGGCCGAGTTCCTCGTCGAGGAATCCTTCCCCTGGGACCTGGTGGACCGAGTTGGCGTCATAGATGGCCAGATGGCAGCGCAGGTTACGACCCTGTTGGGCAACGCCGCGCACCGGCCTCAGGTTGCCGCAGTCCCGGCTTGGTATTACTAGAGGAACGCAATGATAGACCTCACACATGGCGACATCCTGCAAGCTGAAGCCGAAGCCCTTGTGAATACCGTCAATTGTGTCGGCATCATGGGCCGGGGGATTGCTCTGCAATTCCGAAAGGCGTTCCCGGACAACTTCAAGGTTTACGCGGCTGCCTGTGAACAGGAAGCGGTCCGCCCCGGACAGATGCTCGTGTACGAGACGCGGCGTCTCACCGGCCCTCGTTACATCATCAACTTCCCGACCAAGCAGCACTGGAAGGGAAAAAGCCGCATGGAGTACATCGACGCCGGTCTCTCCGCGTTGGTCGAAGAAATCAGGAACCGGAACATTCGTTCGCTGGCGGTCCCGCCGCTGGGATGCGGTCTCGGAGGCCTCAGATGGAATGAGGTTCGGCCAAGGATTATTAAAGCGCTGAGCGCGCTCCCCGAGGTTCACGTTCTTCTTTACGAGCCGGTCGGTGCGCCGGAACCCGTGGACATGGTCAAGGAGCAGCGTATTCCGAACATGACGCCAGGCCGCGCGGTGCTGATCGAGCTCATGTCCCGATACCTGGCTGCCGTAATGGACCCGTTCGTGACTCTGCTGGAGATTCACAAGTTGATGTACTTCATGCAGGAGGCCGGGGAAGCGTTGCGCCTCAAGTATGAGAAGGGTGTGTACGGACCGTTTGTAAAGAATCTTCGCCCCGTGCTCAATGTTATTGAAGGGCACTTCATCCGCGGCTATGGTGATGCCGATGACGATCCCGAGCGCCCAATCGAACTTTTACCCGGCGTGACCGAAGCGGCAGCGCATTTCATCGGATCGCACCCCGAAACGCACGCTCGTTTGGATCGCGTTGCAGAACTGATTCACGGATTCGAAACGCCCTTCGGCATGGAATTGCTCGCAACGGTTCATTGGGTCTGCACTCGGGAGGGGGCGACGTCTGACGAAGAGGCTGTCGCGCGGACCCATGGGTGGAACGAGCGCAAGAGAGCGTTCGACCCCAGGCAGATAAGACTCGCGCGGGAAGTTCTGGCGGCTCAGTCCTGGCTCTAATTGGACTCGCCAGCGACGCGGGCTGCATGACGCCGGTTGACCAGTTCTATCCGCAATAGGGGCCACTTGGCATCGACGCTCGCCATCGACGAAAGCAAGGCGCTTCTTGCGCTTTGCCGCGCCGGTCGCCTGTACGAGGTCGAAGACTGGATCAAAGCCGGAAGGTCGCTTGAAGTTACTGTCAGCTTTCAAACGG
>JBBRCA010000344.1:0-1634 GCA_038205325.1 Terriglobales bacterium
AAGATAGTGTGATTTGGCTCATTAGCGGGTGTTCCCCTGTTGGCGGATGAAGGCGCGAAGTCCGGCTTTGTCTTCGTAGTGTGCAGAATCAACGGGCGATGCAGACACGGGCATCGGCGCGTTGATGAAGTCGAACACTGATTGGAGTCGAGCGGAGACCGTGTTCGGCTTTGGGCCGCTGGTGCGTGCGTTGACGATTTGGCGGTACTTCGTGCTGGTGTCGTCGAGCTTGATCGTGGCCCGTGCCTCTGCTTCCATATCCGAGATCGACTTGTCCATTGCAGGGTTGGCACCGAGCTTGTTACCGCGGCGAAAGTCGCTAACGAACCTGAGCTTGTCGTTGGCATTTTCGAGGTTGCTGTCGCGTGCGGCGGCTACAGACTTATCCATCTGGGCGATGATCGCCTCGGACGCCTTGCGATTGAGTTCGGCGTTCACCGTGCGAAGATCGTCGTCGGTGAGAACCACGCCCTCGGGCACGGCAGCGCCATCACCCACGGCGAGCGTCCAGAGTCCAGAGCGGCGGTCGGGACGGAGAACGAGATTGTCAGCGGTGTAGCCGCTATCGGGGTTGTTCTTGACGAACGCACCGACGACGGCACTGTTGACGCCGTCCATATCAACAGAGTCCACGACTGGGTTGGAACGTCGGTCGATCCAGAACCCATTGACTCGCTTGAAATCCTCACCAAAATCCTTAGTAGCCTTCTTGACGGCGGCATCACCACCAAGTCCAGCGACGTGAATGTAGCCCTCCGCTTTCTTGCGAATGATCGACTCGGCTTGGCCGTCGTTCTTGGATACACCGAGCGACTTGACCGCCTGCTCGATTGTCGGCTGTTTGATGCTCGCTCGAATGGCGGCGATGTCGCCGGGCTCAAGTGACTTACGGGACGCATTGACAAAAGCTTCGCCGATTGTGGTACCGGGCACACCCTCGGGGCCAAGGTTCGCTTGCACAGCCCGCATGTAGTTGAGATCGTCGCCGGCCATGTGGGCAGACACGACGCCGGGGGCTAGCTGCGACGCCCGATCGAAGACGTGATAGGCCGTGATTGCGGTCTCAGGAACGTCGGCAGGAGTCGTCGCCGCGGTGATGCGAGACGAGATGCCTCTCATCAATCCGTGCAACTGTGGATCACGGGCTGGGGGGTTTTTGGCGAGCCAGCCGAGTTTCGCTGCGAGGTTTGCGTCGGGTGTCTTGTTGAGCGGGAACGCCGTGTCGATGGCGCTCCATCGCTGCTGGCGCCCGTACTCCACGAGGTCGGAGTCGTTGATCTCGCCCACGGTGCCATCGGGCCGCGTGTACTGGTGCTTGCCCATCGGGATGAACGTGCCAGCATCCAGCGCTGGGGCGACGCGGGAGAACGCGGCAGCACCCATCGCGTCGTCAAAAGCTTGCATTGTTGCAGCGTGAGCGGCCCGGTCCTGGTCGGCAAAGCGTTGGTCTACCTGTCGCAGGTGACTTTCGATCACCGATGCCGGGAGAGTGCCGACGGCGGATTGGATACGTTGCCGAATGATCTGCTCCGGCAGACCTTCCAAAAACATGCCCTGGATGGACTCATTGAACGATGTGGCTGCGGCACTTGCGTCCTTCGCTTTCTTCGTCGCGAGGTCCGCGGCGGCGGCGG
>JBBRCA010000345.1:0-1605 GCA_038205325.1 Terriglobales bacterium
ATACAAAGCTTGATCTTGGCCAAGGCCTGTTCAATCGGATTGAAAGCGACCAACAGCAATGGCGCCAACAGATGGTGGCTGTCGAATGCAACAACATCCGCCTAGCCAGCGACGCGCCGCACCTTACGATGTATAGGCACAGAAGCAGGCCGCGTTGAAGCTGTGGCGTGCAAAGGTCTTTCGAGCGACGGCGGATAAGTTATTCATGCTTGCTTTTGAATCCAGAGTGGCGGAACGAGCCCCGAAATAACATCTTAAAAAGGGAGAAAAATGGGCGCGAAAACCATTAAGTCGCGATATTGTATGATATACGCTCTTGCTCACGGGCGTATCCTGGGTCAAGTCGATTTTCACGACACTCTTGTTGATTTTAGCAGAAATAAAAGTCGCGCAACTTGACGCGCGAGTGCTGACTCGTACCTTCCGAGCCGTTCGAATACGCCATTGTTGAGATTGGCAAGCCGTAGGAAGCAATGTGCGAGGTCTCGCGCAGAACTGACTGGTTGCGGCGCCAACCGCGAATGCCTTACCGGTCGCGGATCGCTGTCGGTTTGACAATCCTGCATATCATGGATGGCAGGAAGCGCGCCCTCAGGAATTGGCGATGGCACATGCGACCTGGCCGCCAAATGGTTTGATCCACGATCTTGCAAGACCGCCGCCTGGATCCTCAGCAGTTCGGTCTCAATCATGGTGGCGCGGCGCAGTCGCCATAACAGTGATGCCAGGCGGAGTACCAGTTCCCGCTCGACCGCGGTCCGGGCGTCGTAGTCTGCGATGATGGCCGCCTCGAAACCTCGGTAATCGTCTATATCCTCGACTATCTTGACAACGGTTTCAGCGGACAATCCGTGCCGGACGGCGTTTTGCCGCGACCGGCGCTTGCCGTCTTCGGTAATCGGACCCGTACTTCGGAGCGCGTTGCGCCGATTGGCTTCGATTTGTCGAATCGAGGTCACGAGCTGGAGGGTCGATCGGTAACAATGGAAGTTAGACTTTCCAAATCGCCGCCGAGATCGGGGATCGTTGTAACCGCGTGCTGCTCCGAACGATTTGGCGCGACTGCAGACCTGGAGCCGGTATCTCCATTAGCGGCTACTTCCGTGCCGTTGGGCCGAGCGTGCTGCCAGAGTCTGCGCGCGATCGGCAGCGGATCGATCTTGGTCGTTTGCCACCATGCGGCCTCGTCACCATGCCGGTGCAGCTCGCGATGATGGGCGCGGCACATCGGGACAGTGAACTCGTCGCTAACCTTGCGCCCGAGCGCTCGTGGCTGCGCAAAGCGCAAATGATGAGGGTCTGCGGGTAAACGGCCGCACACCAAGCAGGGCTGTGAGGAGACGAACTTGCGGTGGTCCTTGTCGCGCAAGCGGATGGTCTTGGCCGCTATCCGGCCTCGGCCGTTGCTAGCAGCCTTTATCGGAAGAGATTCCTGGGGCACTGCGGCTGCCGGATCCGGGTTTTGGATGACCTCGGGAGCTTCTCCCAAAGCGGCGATCTTTAAGCGGAAGCCGTCTTCGACGAGTTGGGCGTCTGCGATGATCAGCGTGTCCTTGGCTGGCAGGCTTCGATGGGCCCAGTTGGCTGCCTCGTCGCTCGATTGCA
>JBBRCA010000346.1:0-1595 GCA_038205325.1 Terriglobales bacterium
ACCGGGAAGAACAACGCGGCGATGAATTCGTTCAGCCACTATTCGTTCGGCGCGGTGATGCAGTGGGCCTTCCAGACGCTCGCGGGCATCGATACCGACGGACCCGGCTACCAGCGCATTCTCATCCGACCAAACCCGCCCACCGTAGGCGCGGGCGGTGAGCCGAGGCCGATCGACTGGGTGAAGGCGCACTACGATTCCATCCACGGCCGCATCGAAAGCGAGTGGCGCACGAATGGTGCGGATTTTGAACTCAATGTGACGATCCCCGCGAATACGACGGCGACGATATTCCTCCCGGAAAAAGACATGGCTTCCGTGACAGAAAGCGGCAAGCCGCTCGGCGATGACGCTGGCGTTAAGTTGCTCCGTCATGAAAATGAGCGCGCAGTGATCGCCGTTGAATCCGGCACGTATCGCTTTCATTCAAAACGCTGAAACCATCCTCATGTCTGCATCCACACACATCGAAAACCCCGACGTCGTCCTCATCGGCAGCGGGATCATGTCCTCCAATCTCGGCGCGCTGCTCAAGCGCCTCGATCCGCAGCTGCGGATCCAGCTTTACGAAGTCACCGATGGTCTCGCGCAGGAGAGCTCGGATGGCTGGAACAATGCGGGCACGGGCCACGCCGGTATTTGTGAGCTGAGCTACACGCCGAAGCGGGAGCCCGATGGTTCGGTCAACCCGAACAAGGTCATCGAGATCTTCGAGCAGTTCGAGCACTCGAAGCAATTCTGGAGCTATGCGGTGGCGAGCGGCATGGCGGATCAGCCGAAGGATTTCATCAATCCTGTCCAGCACCTAAGCTTTGTCCATGGTGCGGAGCAGGTGAACTTTCTGAAGGCCCGGCACGCCGCGATGTCGGCGCACCATTTCTTCCGCGAAATGGAATACTCCACTGACCGCGCCACGATCGCTGGCTGGGCGCCGCTGCTCCTCGAAGGCCGCGGCGACGTGCCCATCGCCGCGACGAAAATGGACGCTGGTACCGATGTGAATTTCGGCGAGATCTCGCGCAAGCTGCTGCGCTGGCTCGGGCAGCAGGAAGGCTGCGGCATCGCACCGGGTCATCGCGTGGTCGGCCTGAAAAAAATCAACACAGGCTGGGAAGTGAGCGCGAAGGAACTGGCGACCGGCTCGGTGCGAGTGAGTCGCGCGAAGTTTGTCTTCGTCGGCGCGGGCGGGGGCAGTCTTTCGCTGCTGCAAAAGGCCGGCATCGCTGAAGCCAAGGGGCTCGGCGGCTTTCCGATCGGTGGTCAGTGGCTCGTCTGCGACAATCCCGAGATCGTCAAAAAGCATCAGGCAAAAGTTTACGGACAGGCGCTCGACGCTGCGCCGACGATGGCGGTGCCGCATCTCGACACGCGGATTCTCGACGGAAAAAAGACGCTGCTCTTCGGCCCGTTCGCGGCGTGGACGACGAAGTTTCTGCACAAGAAAGGCAGCATCACTGATCTGCCATTTTCCGTCCGACCGGACAATCTCTTCACCCTCGTCAACATCGGCATCCACAATCTCGATCTCGTGCGTTACCTCGTCCAGCAAGGCACGCAGAGCATGAAGGATCGCATGGAGGTGCTGCACGTTTTCT
>JBBRCA010000347.1:0-1593 GCA_038205325.1 Terriglobales bacterium
TCGATGGGAGACCTAATGCTTACCTCACGGTAAACGAAAACGGGGCAAGTTCAGTAGGACCGCGAGGAGATAAATTCCTGTTTGAGTCGTGACTCAAGCGGGTTCCTCAATAACTGGACTAGCTTAGCGAATCTGGCGGACGAGAAAATGATGAAGCGCGAGCAAATAGAAATGGAGTTAGGCGGCAGTTCCACGTAATCTACTTGACTGCAAGGATGCGATCGTCGCCAGCGCCGCCGCCATCATCATTGTGCACAATCACCCCAGCGGCGACCCCAGTCCCGGCGCGGAAGACCGCCGGATCACTCTGCGCCTGCACGAATGCCATACGCTCCTCGGCATCGAGCTCCTCGACCCCATCATTCGCGGCGATAACCGCTTCGTTCTCCACGCTGGCCCGATACCCAGGGCGGATCACGCATCGGGCGCCAGCGTCGCTCCCTAACCCTTATCGCTTTGACATGTATCTACTTCGATGCGGACGTTATAGCCGAGCAAGTTGGAAGTCTGGCGGCGGGTGGGGGTGGCTGGCTGCGTCGCCGCCTTGTACGGATCAGGGAGTCGGTCCGCGCTGGTGGATGGCGTGGCAACGGAGCACGTGGATTGTCTTTGCGGGTGTGGAAGCGACCTCGCCCTGCCAGCTAACGTCTGGCATAGCCTTCCAGGTAACGGACGGCCTGTCAGTCGAGGATCTCCCCGGACGATTTCATCGCTGACGTACGCCCCGCGCATGTTGGGGCATAGACTCGGAATCGCGTTCATGACAAGCCCGAACTCTTATCCCTACCGTGCCCTACCAATTTTTGGGCGTCCGGTCTTCTTTAGCGCGTAAATCTTCGGTGAACCGCTCCTTCATCCGCGCGGCGTTCTGCAGGGCTTGCGTACTCGGCTGCGCAAAGGCACGGGCATATCCCAGGTCGCTGAGAAGGGCGCCGGCGACTGCCTCGAACCGTTCGATCTGCTCGGCGCCCATTTGCGACCTCCAGTCCCGAAGACCTGGAGTGACAGGCAGCCAGGCATGCTTTGCATCGAGACCCGGTTTTTGTCTGGTACGCCCCTCATGAAAGTTGAGCATAGCCTCGTCGTATGGCAGGCCGAGAAAGGCGCACAGCTTTGTGCATTCACCCTCCGGGTCCGTGACCAGAGCCTCATAGCGGATCTCATAATATAGTTCGGGCGCCAACGACCTGCCGCCCTCCCGACCAAGCTGAACCTTGCGCAACCAATAGAGCGCGGTCGTGGAAACCGGGTCTTCCCGCCAGGTGACATGTCTTCCCGCGTTGTTACACGCCTTCTCCCAGTTAATAATGGACAGGGCCACATCACGCCCGTCTCGGATGAGATGGACGAACTTCGTTTCGGGCCACAGGGAGTGAAGATATGCCACATTCTTTACGTATGCCGGTGTTTTGTCTCCAGCCAGCCGTTTCCCATGTGCGCTGGCGTAGAGATCGAAGATACGCGTCACAAATGCCGCGTACGAAATGGATTCACCCGGCGTCAGCAGGCCCTCGATTTCTCGGCGATCCATTCCCAGGTGCGAAAAGCGACCGTGCGCGCACAAATGCTCGATGAACTCGGGCGTAACGATGC
>JBBRCA010000348.1:0-1579 GCA_038205325.1 Terriglobales bacterium
GTCCGCTCGATGGCGGTCTGGCAAGTCCGGTCGGCATGACGCAGGCTTTCTGCGATTACGGCGTAGTCGAAAATTCAGGCAAGTGGTCGGGCCTAGCTAGCGCTGAAGCACGCCGTCAGATGACGCGCTTCTCAGAAGAGCAAGGCTTCGGGAAAGGTGCCATCACCTACCGCCTGAAAGACTGGGGCATCTCCCGCCAGCGCTATTGGGGCACCCCAATTCCTGTCATCCACTGCCCGCTCGATGGGCCAGTTCCCGTTCCTGAAGCCGATCTTCCCGTCCGGCTGCCAGATGAAATCAAGATCACCGGCCAGGGCCAATCGCCTCTTGAAAATGTGCCTGAGTTTGTGAACGTAACGTGTCCGAAGTGCGGCGGCCCCGCGCGCCGCGAGACCGACACCATGGACACGTTCGTCGATTCCTCCTGGTACTTCTATCGCTACTGCGACGCGAAGAACTCGAACGCGCCTTTCGATTCCGCAAAGATCGCGCACTGGTTCCCCATCGATCAATACATCGGCGGCGTCGAACACGCGATTCTCCACCTCATTTATTCGCGCTTCTGGACCAAGGTCATGCGCGATATAGGCTTGATCAAGAACGACGAGCCCGTCCGTAAACTCTTCACCCAGGGCATGGTTATCCGCAATGGTGAAAAAATGTCGAAGTCGCGCGGCAACGTGGTCCCCGCGGATGATGTCGCCGAACAGCACGGTGCCGATACCGCACGTCTCTTCGCCCTCTTCGCCGCCCCGCCCGAAAAAGATGTGGACTGGCGCGATTCCGGCATTGAAGGCATCGCTCGCTTCCTCTCCCGCGTTTTCCGCTTCGCTACCCGAAACTTACCGATGCAGACCCCCGGCGATGGCTCGGCCGACCCCGCCATCCTGCGCAAACTCCACCAGACGCTGCGCAAGATCACGGAAGACTTCGATTCCCGCTGGCACTTCAACACATCCATCGCCGCATTGATGGAATTGCTCAATGAGCTTCACGCGCACGAAGCCAATCTCTCCGCAACCGCCATGGCGGAAGTGATTCGGATCGTCACTTTGATCCTCGCTCCGTTCGCGCCTTATCTTGCGCAGGAACTCTGGGTGGAGCAAGGCAGCGGCGAGCAGGGCAACAGCGGACCTGTGTTCAAGCAGTCCTGGCCGATCTATGACGTTGAGTTGGCGCGCGAACAGGAAGCCGAGGTGGTCATCCAGATCAATGGCAAGAATCGCTCGAAGCTGAACGTCGCTCCTGGTACCGATCGCTCCGAACTCGAACAGCTCGCCATGCAAGACACGCGCATTGTTTCGCTCCTCGAGGGCAAATCCGTAGTCCGCGTCATTGTCGTTCCGGACAAGCTCGTCAATATAGTCATCCGGTAATTTATCTGCTGAGTCCGGGCACGTTCAACGCTTGGACCAGCCCGGACCCAAGCTCCCAACTCGCGATCGTAAGTTTCGTCCCGTCGGGCGAAATTGCGAAAGACTGTACCGCCCGCCCGCTGTCGAAACTGCTGAGCTTCGTTCTCATGTGGCGTGAGTCCGTCCCCAGTGTGAAAGGCTGCGAATACACACCGGACGCGCCA
>JBBRCA010000349.1:0-1561 GCA_038205325.1 Terriglobales bacterium
TGGAGCGGGCCGAGATCATGCGCTACGGCTATGCCGTGGAATACGACTATGCTCCGCCCGAGCAGTTGAAAAATTCGCTGGAGACCAAGCGGGTCGCGGGCTTGTACTTTGCCGGGCAGATCAACGGCACAACCGGCTATGAAGAGGCCGGCGCCCAGGGGCTGATGGCTGGAGCCAATGCGGCGCTAGCACTGCGGGGGGACGAGCCGCTGGTGCTCGCGCGGAGCGAGGCCTATATCGGCGTGCTCATCGACGACCTGGTGACGCGCGGCGTGGACGAGCCGTATCGCATGTTCACCAGCCGGGCCGAATATCGACTGCTGCTGAGACAAGACAACGCCGATCGGCGGTTGACCGCGCGGGGTCGGCAGGTCGGGCTGGTTGAGCCCGAGCGCTGGGAGCGGTTGGATCGCAAAGAGGCAGAGATTGCGCAAGCGATGGAGTTGCTTGCGGCGCCGCGCGGCGAGGACGGCAATCTGAGCAAGTTACTTCGCCGCCCGGAAACGACCTGGGCCGACCTGGTCGCCCGCGAGCCGGCGCTTGAGCGCTATGGCGCGGAGGTGGCCGAGCAGGTTTGTCACGACATCAAGTATGCCGGCTATGTGGCGCGGCAGGAAATGGAGATTGCCCGGCATCAGCGGCTGGCGGAGAAGCGCATTCCCGACGCGTTCGACTTTGCCACGATCACGCATCTGCGGGCCGAAGCCCGCGAAAAACTGACGCGGGTGCGGCCCGCGAGTCTGGCGCAGGCCAGCCGGATCAGCGGCATCACGCCGGCCGACGTGGCGCTGCTGGTGATTCACCTGAGCGCCAACTAAGGCACGCAGTGGAGCGCGAAATTGCGTGCAGGTTTGCGGAGCGTCACACGATCGCGGCGGCGAGCGCTACGGAGCAAGTCTACGCGTTGCGAAGCACAGGCAAGACACGGGCGGAGCGCCTTGTGGCGTGTTCTAGGTGGCTTGCAAAGGCGAGGTCGTGCAATTTTGACCCTTTTCGTGGACTATGACGTAACGTGTTCAATTGGTAAGCCTTACGACGTGCATATCAATCTTGACTCACTTGGGTGCAGGGCTATAATGGGGTTCGACGGCAATTTCGGTAATTTCGGAAGGACCTCAGTAGATTCGCTGCTGAACAGATCGACCCAAATTTGTCAAACCAGTAGGAACGCAGCAAGTTATAAGGCTAGGTTCCGTCTAGCGAGACATGGAGGATTAGGAGCTTCCGGTGGTTTCTTTAGTTGAGAAATCGAGTCGGGAGTCCCGCTTAGACTAGCCCATACCATCGGCTAGGGAGAGGGGTGGTTAGCGACTATGAAAACTGTGTTCACAACGGGCGAAGCGGCCAAAATCTGTAAGGTCAGTCAGCAAACGATCATTCGTTGCTTTGACTCGGGCCAACTCAAAGGCTTCCGCGTGCCAGGAAGCCGGTTCCGCCGGATTCCGCGCGAGCAGCTCTATTCGTTCATGCGCGACAACGGCATTCCGACCGACGCTTTGGAAAGCGGCAAGCGGAAGGTGCTGATCGTCGACGACGACCAGGAATTGGTCGAGCTGATCAA
>JBBRCA010000350.1:0-1546 GCA_038205325.1 Terriglobales bacterium
GACTGCTGTTATAGGTGCTATGGAGCGAGACCGACACGCGGGCGGACCAGTCTCGTCTACCAGTCAGAACGATCAAGAGGAACCGGGATATGAGGAGGGCGATGCTGGCAGCGCGCGAAGCAACCATACAGACAGAGGAAGAGCAGTTGACGGCGCGTTGTCGGGCAGGCGACGCGGACGCTTTCAGCCTGCTCTATGCGCGCTACGAGCGGCAGGTGTTTCGCTACGCCTACCACCTGCTAGGCCACCGCGAGGACGCAGACGACATCAAACAGGAGAGATTTTTGCGCGCCTTTCAGGCCATACGCAATTTTCGAACGTGAAAGCAAATCGGGACGCTTCACACTGACCGTGGAAGCGCGCCCGGACATCATTCCGTCGCCCATTACAAGAACAAGAGGCCAGATTCTGCATGAGCAGCCACTGCATTATGGCTGCGCCTTGAGGAAGCCGCGTCCGTTCAGCCATTTGGCACAGGCTTTGGGCCAGTCGCTCAACACGGGATCGTCGGTCCCCATGCCGAAGCCATGCGGCCCGTGCTCGTAGAGGTGAAATTCCACCGGCACTTTCGCCTTCCGCAAGCCTTCAATGAAAAGTAAACTGTTTTCCAGCGGAACGCCGTTATCCTCGCTGGTATGGACCAGAAACGTGGGCGGAGTGCGCGGCGTGATCTGCTTTTCGTTGGAAAGCAGGTCAATCATTTCCGGCGAAGGCGTTTTACCGAGCAAATTCTCGCGGGAACCCGCATGGGCATAAGGGCCGGAGAGCGTAATCACCGGGTAAATGAGAATAGCGACATCTGGACGCGACGGGACCCAGTCAATCACGTCGGGCGCGTTGGGATTGCCATCATCGAAGTGCGTGGCCGCCGTGGAGGCCAGATGTCCGCCCGCCGAGAAGCCCAGCACGCCGACGCGATGCGGGTCAAGCCCCCATTCGCCTGCATGGGAACGCACCATGCGAATGGCTCGCGACACATCGTATAGCATAGAAGGATGATGGTATTTCGGACCGAGCCGGTATTTCAGAACGAAGCCGGTGACTCCGAGCGTATTGAACCACTCAGCTACGGGCCTGCCTTCGTGTGGGGCCAGCACCGCATATCCTCCGCCGGGACAGACCACCACCGCCGCGCCGTTGCGCTTGCCTTCCGGCGGGGCGTAAACGGTCAGGGTTGGAATGTCAATGTCTTCCTTGCCCTGCGCGCCCGGAGCGTCGCCCTGCCACAATCGCAAGACCTGCCCGGTTGGTGGCAGTTTTGGCTCCTCTGCCGCATTCGCGTTCCCAATGACCACCGTAAACAGCGTGATACAGAGTGCACAGGCAAAAACCAGAGATGTCACCTTCGCTTCTCCCTCCACCCCAGACCCAGGGTCGAAACCCCGGTCTCACTGGCCTATGGCCCAGCGTCCTTCGTACGCGGCTGCATCGTAATTTCACTGTCCGGCGAGAGCAGAGATCACCAGCGATTCGAAAAGCCCCTTGCCGTCCGCCGAACCAAGAATTTTCTCGCAGGCGCGCTCCGGATGCGGCATCATCCCCATAA
>JBBRCA010000351.1:0-1539 GCA_038205325.1 Terriglobales bacterium
AAGGTAGCCCTGCCACTCATCAGCCTGGTGTCACAGAAATCGTGCATCGCGCTGCATATGATCTGCTTCTACGCGCAGCCGGCGCTGCGCGAGTGGTTCAATGCCCAATACGCAAAAAGCGGCAAGAAGCTGGACATGGGCCAAGGCTGCCTGCGTTTCAACAAACTGCCGGACCTCGCGCTGGATGTGATTGAAGGCACCGTGGCCCGGCTCCCGGTCGCGGATTACGCCGCTGGCTATCAGGCGATGCGTGACGCGATGGGCAAAGGGAAAGCCAACGCCAAGACCAAACCCGCGGCCAAGATGCGCACCCCGATCAAGAAGGCCCCGGCGAAACGGAAAGTCAGCCGCTGAAGGGCGCGACTCGCTGACAACGTGGATCGCGATCTCCGAGCGCGTTGGGAAAATGATCGCCGACCGCTCGCGGGCGGCCAAGCCCATTGGTCCCGCCCTGCCGGATGCCCGCAGATCACGATCCACCAAATCTGCTCTGGCGGATTCACGCAACCGCTCTGAGACTTAACTTTCCACCTCGGCGATCGATCTGGTTAATTAGTTAGCCGGACTTGTCTGCGGCTTCTCAAGGGTCTCATCAGGAGCCGACGGTTACAGGATGGCCAAATTGATCTACTCCGCGTTTACGTCGCACGATGGTTATCTTGCGGATGAAACCGGCAACTTTGTTTGGGTGGCGCTAGATGAGGAAGTTCACGCCTTCATTAACAACCGCGAGAAGCATGTCAGCACTTACCTCTTTGGGCGCAAGATGTACGAGACGATGGCTGTTTGGGAGGCGCCAGATGTGATTCCCCATCAGACCGTAGCCGCGTCGGAGTACGCGTCGATCTGGCAGGCGGCTGAAAAGGCCGTGTTCTCGACCACGCTGCAGTCGGTCTCCGCGGCCCAGACGCGGCTCGAGGGAAAATTCGAGGCGGACGTTGTCAGGGAGCTCAAGACCGGAGCCACCCGCGAAGTGGCGATGACGGTCCGGCGCTCGCCGCGCATGCCATTCGAGCCGGCCTGGTCGACGAACATCACCTACTGATCGCGCCGATCATCGCGGGCAGCGGCAATCCCTATCTGCCGGGCAAAGTCCGCGTGAAGCTCGAACTTCTCGGTGAGCGCAAGTTCGGCAACGGTTTGGCTTATGTTTGTTACCGAGCGAACAGCCGACGAGTGAACGCTATCGTTCGGGTTATGATCGCGACAACTGAGGGCGGGTGTTTGTGCGGTAGGCTGAGATATCCACTAACCGAGTCCGCAGCCCCGGGGAGAAGCAGTTCCTGCGTGGATTGTCGCCGCGCCAGTGCGGCGCCCATGCGGCGCGTCGAATTTAACTCTCCATCACCTTGAGGGCGTCGCGTAACTTTCCCAAGAGCCGTGAACCTACTCGCTGACCAGTGCCAATGACTTGTCGTACGTCCTCGGAGGGATTCTTGCCCGCGATTTTGCCAAGTGTTTCGACATCGCCTTCGGTCAGCTGGATCCACATGCGAAGGGATTTCGCCAGAAATAATTTCCCCGCCGGCGAGAGGTGCC
>JBBRCA010000352.1:0-1531 GCA_038205325.1 Terriglobales bacterium
TTCTTGCCGTAGTGGCCGACCCACGTTTGGCCCAGCACTTGATGGCCGAAGCCCAACTCGTAGCCCGCGACCTTGCTATCGAACGAATACTTCGCGAAGGGAGCGTCCTTCGGCATCTTAAACCCATGCGTCGCCGTGCGCAGACCGATGACCGGACCGCCCCGCGCGAGGTAGTCATCGAAGTGCTTCATTTGCTCCGCTGGGAAATCCTGGAAGCGCAGGAACACGACCGCGAGGTCAGCCGTGTCTAAAGCCTCGATGCCCGGCATGTTTGAAGCATCGCCCGCGACGATCTCGCCCGAGGTCTTGTCGAGGCCAAACAACACCGTGCACTTGAAGCCCTGATTCTTCGCCAATAACCGCGCCAGCGCCGGCAGCGATTCCTCCGAGCGATACTCGTGGTCATCGGCCATGAAGACAATGTGCTTGCCCTTGCCGGGGCCATCGGTGCCTTGGTAAGTGAGTGGTGCAGCGCTGGCGATGCCAGCGATGAAGAGGAGGGTGGATAGGATGTGTTTCATGGGATTCAAATAGTCAAAGCTCAGGACAAAGGGAGTTCGTCCGGTTTTTATTAGTAAGGATTGCCCTCGTCGAAGACAGTTTCGAAGCAATGTGGAGAACTTCTAAGTCGTTGAGCACCCTCCCAGGAATCAGCCGGTCCGAGTCGCCGAGAGATGCGAGGGTCGGAGAGGCTTCTTTTGTGATGCGACGCGTGGGGGAGAACGCCATTTGGTCTTGCTATCAGGAGTTTACCGCTGCGCCTCCGCCTTCTTCGCCGAAATCGCCGCTTCGGCTTCGTGATTCATCTGGCCGGGCGTCACGGCGTCCTTGAGCAATTCAGCCAGCTTCGCGCGCAGCTTCGCGACGCGTTCGGGCTCCTTTGCCGCGAGATCCGTCGTTTCGCCGATGTCGTTCGCGAGGTTGTAGAGTTCCACCTTGTCACCTTTCGCCGCGCTTTTGCCCTTCTTCTTCGGCGCATCTTCGGCAGCGTCCTCGCTGTCGTGATCGGCAGCATTCATGAGTAACTTCCAATCACCCATGCGCACGGCTGCGGTCGTCGGCGACTGCACGGAAAGGATCGCTTCGTGCGGCGAAGGCGCGCCCTGCGTGAGCATCGGCCACACGTCCTTGCCATCGAGCGTCGCCTTCTGCTCCAGCGATCCGCCCGCGAGTTTCACGAGCGTGGGATACCAGTCGATCGTGTGCATCGGCTCCTTGATGTGCGCACCGCCCGCGATTTTCCCCGGCCAGTTCACAAAGCCGCACGCGCGCACACCGCCTTCCCAGATGCTGCCCTTGAAGCCGTGCAGCGGCGTGTTGTCGCCCGGTTTCGGGCCGCCGTTGTCGCTGGAGAAAATGATGAGCGTGTTCCCGCGCTCGCCGGATTTTTCCAATGCCGCGACGATCTGCGCGATGGCTTCGTCCACTGCCGCGAGCATGCCCGCGAGTTTCTGTCGTGCGCCTTTCAGTTCGCCGTAGGGCTTCAGGTATTCATCCGGCACCTGATGCGGCGAATGGATTCCGTTGAACG
>JBBRCA010000353.1:0-1521 GCA_038205325.1 Terriglobales bacterium
GGGGCTATCCTTTTTCTTGTCTGTAACCATTTGGGTGACCTCCAGGGGGTCGATTTTGCGAAGCGGGAACTTCGCAATTCCCCGTTTTACCCCAATGTTCATGGGGTCCCCAAATGGTTCGCTTTGCTTCAGCTTTCAGACGCGCCCCGAGAGGGCGCATAACTCAGGTGTAAGCTATGGCATCTGCGGCGCGGCGGCAACGAGCGAAAGTAAGACCAAGTCACTCGACGACAGGTTCTGGGCGGACGAAGCGCGTCCGCGCGGGGCAACGTACGAGTGGCCGACGATCCACTCAGAGCGGATGTAAGCTTCCGCTTACAGCAGCAACCGAGCCGAAACCGCTTGGAGCGGCTGTACGGTTCTGTCACGGAGGTTGAAATGCAGCCCACTGCGCACTGGCCTCCAGATGCCACTATATTTCCGGGACAGGGAAACGGCATACGTAGCGTAATTGAAGAGACTAACCTGCCCAACCAGGTCAACGCCGGACGCCGCCCAGTTGACTGTCAGCAGATGGCCGGATGTCTGGCGACGCGTCGCCGAGTCGTCCTGCAGGATAGGCCCCATTCTCTCGCGTACGAGATCGTATTCGGGAGTCTCCCCGTAGCGGATGAAGCGGCGGATCCTATCGAAGTCGCGCTCAAGCACGAAGGCGACGCCACAGACGAATGCAAGGAAGTTGAAGGCGTACTTCGCCATGCACCGACGGATGCCCTTGGTTATTGTGAACGTGACCTCAACTTCGATGTCGCCGCCCTGGAACAGTCCCTCCGGTGCGTCCATGTCATCCAGCCGCCCGAAGCTAATACCGTGTCGAGCGAGCAGCGCCAGCAGCCGGTTCCGGTCCTCAGTCGAGCGCCCGTAGATGCGCGCATTTTTTGTATCCACTTTCGTCATCTTGGACACCGCGCCAGCCTCAATTTCCGCATCCGAAAAATGTACCCATCGCGACGTGGCGCGATCGAAGAGCGCTACTTGGCTGATGAGGTCCACGACGAGCTTTCCGTCACGCCAGGCGAGGGTCAGCCGCACACCGGCCCAAGTCGATCCTTCTGGAAGAGTAAACTCCACATACCGAAGCCGGAGCGTTTCCCGGTCGGGAGCCTTTGTGCCGTGCTGGTAGCGCAGCAGGCCCTCGAACGCGCCCCGCGCTACGCGGGTCTCAAGGTGATCACCGAAGAACTGGTTGCAACTGGCGCAGACCATATTGTGGATTACCGGCGCATCAGAAAAGGTCCCAAAGGCACAGGAGAGCACATGTTCCCGCGTGAACTCCTGCGCCGCCAGGGAGCGGCGGCAGTAGATGCACTCATGCATGGCCTTCCTGCCCACATCCTATTCTTACTCACCTGCTATTGAGACTCTATTCGCTTAAGCGAGATTGAGCGGGCTGCCCGTTTAGGGATCACGCGCCACCGTGCCAAAGCGATGGTGCGCGCTCCACGGTCTCGTCGGTGTATCTCTTTACGAGTTGCCGACGATGCGCCCGGGGCTGTCTACCAGAACGCTGCCCGCTAACAT
>JBBRCA010000354.1:0-1511 GCA_038205325.1 Terriglobales bacterium
AAGCCAGGTGAACTGGCTGTCTTTTGGTTCAAAGACCGCCCGGCTGATCCGATCGTGAAAATCCTGCGCACGCGGCTTGATCATATTTACCCGTTCGTTCCCGGCGGTAACTGTGTTGCGATCGTGGAGTTTGAACAAGAAAATCCTCCAAAACGATACAGTTGTTACGTAGACCAAATCGAATGCATGGCGCGCGTACACAGCGTACGCTCGGAGCGCGCCACTGCGCGACCGGCTCGATCCGCGCTTGCGGAGGGTCGCCGTCATGGTTGAAGCCATTACCCGACGTAAGATCATCGCCGCCCTTGCTGTAGCCGGGGCTTCCACCGCGATCGGCGTCGCCGCGACTTCCGCCACGACTGCTGAAAATATCGACAGCTTATGGCGCCAGTACACCGCGCTGGTCGTCGAAGCGAAAGCAACCAGCCGCGCTATCGAACAAGCCGAGGCCAATCTGCCTGAATGGGCAAGGCCGGGGCCGTGGCGCGTTGACTGGGAAGGAAAGTTTTCGGGCCGCGAGGTCGGATGGCCAATCCGGAAGGACCTGACTTACCCTGACCACGACATTTTGCGTCTTGCACGACCAGGTCCATTTGAAATATCCGACTGGTTTGAAGAAGCGGTCAGCAAATGGCCGTGGCGGCGCGAGATAGAGCGAGCGCGGTATCGCAAGAATATGCGAAATTTCGTCAAAAGGGTGCGAGAGCAGCGGCTTGAGAAGGAACGCGTCGGTCTGCCCGGTCTTCTTGATGCCGATGAAGGAAACTACGACCGCCGCTGGGAAATTCGTGAAGCGATCAGTGCGCTGCCGCCTTCGGATAACAGCGTGGCAGCCTTGCTTTTGCTCAACCTGGATGAGGCCATCGATATCGAGGTGCTTTCCCATTTAAGACCGAGATTGACCGGGCTGATTGCTGAGCACGCTGCGCTCGTTGTTGAGCGACGATGCGTGGACCATAAAGATTTGCCGTTCGTCGTCTAACGCCAAGATCGGCGGCGGCTTCGGCCGCCGCTGTCACACTGCGCTTCCAAGCACCATTCTGATATAGAACCATGACACTCGATCTCGCGCCCGGTAGAGATACGGACTGAGGCAGATTGCCTCTTTGCGGTTCCGCTTCGGCGGGATGTTGGCCCACGCACCTTGCTCACTGGCGAGTACCCCAATCCAGTCGGCATCACAGCCGCGATCTGCCAATAAAATTGTTTGGGGGACGTAATTCGCTCAAGAGGACCGAGCAAAGCCGAGTGTCGTGCGCCTCACCGGGCGTGAGCGCGTAGGCTCCGGTTTGGGAGCTTGAATCACGGCTCGACAGCCGATCTCAGGGCCAATTTGGGGGCTAACAGCCCGTGTTTTTGGTCGCTATCGGGGGAGAAGCGGACTTTCCAAAAATGGGCAAATGTTGCGAATGATGCTGTGGACGGCGCCCACTCTTGCGGCATCTGTGTGCCAAAGGGTGGTTGCGTTAAAGCGAACCACTATGAGGGGAGCCGTCCATGGGCGAGGTTAG